>JAEWFG010000292.1 GCA_023388935.1 Pseudomonadota bacterium
TTCCGGGGCGCGACGAAGTCGCGAGCCCGGAATCCATAGCCACAGCCGGGTGGAGCTCTTTCAGCCTGCCTGGTTCGAAGGCTTGTGGTTATGGATTCCGGGCTCGGCGCTCGCGCGCCGCCCCGGAATGACGTCCGGGGAGGATTGGCGCCGCACGACGCAAACGCGCGAGTGGCTACGACTTGAAAAAACTATTCGCCGCATCGCGCGAGGCGCGCTTTTTGGTGGCGGCTTCGTCCAATCTCGCGATCTCGGTCTTCAGCAGGGCGACGCGCTCGTTCAGTTCCTCCAGGGATAACAGTGAGAGATCCTGACCGATTTCATGACTGATCTTCTTGCGCGGACGGTCGTCGTCTTCCATCGGCATCGTCGTTCCTCCTGCGTTCGCGCGGGCACACGGCTGAAGCGGTTGCCAGCGTGGACCGCGCTGGCTAAGCAATGGCCTCGCTCCATCCCGCACCTTTGCTCAAGGACACATCATGGACAAGCTGCCCGCGCAAATGACCGTGGTCGCAATCTCCAAGCCCGGCGGACCGGAGGTGCTGGTGCCGGAACAGCGGGCTCTGCCGCAGCCCGGCCCCGACGAAATTCTGGTCAAGGTGCAAGCCGCGGGCGTCAACCGGCCCGACGTCGCGCAGCGCTCCGGCGCCTATCCGCCGCCGCCCGGCGCCAGCGACCTGCCCGGCCTGGAAATCGCGGGCGAAGTGGTCGCCGTGGGCAGCAATGCCAAGCGGCACAAGATCGGCGACAAGGTGATGTCGCTCGTCGCCGGTGGCGGTTATGCGCAGTACTGCATCGCCCAGGACGCCCAGGCGATGAGCGTGCCGCCGGCGCTGTCGATCAAGGAAGCCGGCGCGCTGCCGGAAACGCTGATGACGGTCTGGCACAACGTGTTCGAGCGCGGCGGCCTGAAGGCCGGCGAGACGCTGCTGATCCATGGCGGCTCCTCCGGCATCGGCACCATGGCGATCCAGCTTGCGAAAGCATTCGGCGCGAAGGTGTTCGTCACCGTCGGCTCGCAAGACAAGATTGATGCCTGCCTCAAATTGGGCGCCGACCGCGCCATCAACTACAAGACCGAAGACTTCGTTGCCGTGGTCAAGGCGGACACCAACAACGTCGGCGTCAACCTGATCCTCGACATGGTCGCCGGCGATTATGTCGACCGCAACTATGACGCCGCCGCTGTCGACGGCCGTATCGTGCAGATCGCGACCCTCAACGGCCCCAAGGTCAACGTCAACATCGCCAAGGTGATGGTGAAGCGCCTGACGCACACCGGCTCGACGCTGCGCCCCCGCAGTAATGCGGACAAGGCGGCAATGGTGGCCGCGATCGAGGCGAAAGTGATGCCGCTTCTGCGTGAAGGCCGCGTCAAGCCGGTGATGGACAGCACTTTCCCGCTGGAAAAGGCCGCCGACGCACACCGGCGCATGGAGACCTCTGCACATATTGGCAAAATTGTGTTGGAGGCCTAGGCCAACGACCCACGGAGCGAGGCGGAAACCCTTTGATTTTCCTCGCTTTCGTGGCATCTATCGCGACGCGTCGAACCATTTCCTGAAATCGCCTTGCACGCCAAATTTGCGTCGAACGCGGAGAACTGACCTTGCGTCTGATCAGGTGCCTCGCGTCCATCGCGCTGGGCCTCATGATTCTCATCGCCGCGTCCCCTGCACGCGCGCTCGACGCGGTCAGCGTCCGCAGTGACGCGCCCGCGATCGACCTTACCGGCGTGCTCGAGCACCAGCGCAGCGAGGCCGACCGCATCCAGGTCTCAACCGCCCCCGGCACCGACGGCATCGTCCGCCGCATCGAGGTGCGCGCCCGCGAGGGCGGCCAGAACTGGGTGGTGTTCGCGCTCGCCAACAACACCGACGACCAGCTCGACCGCCTGATTGTCGCCCCGCACTACCGCATCGTCTCTTCGGGCCTGCTGTGGCCCGACCTCGGGCTGTCGCGCATCGCCACCATCACGCCGTCCATCGGCGACCGGCCGGAACGCCAGGAGAGCGCGACCGCAGACGTGTTCCGCATCACGCTCGACCCCGGCGCCGTCGTCACCTTCGTCGCGGAGCTGCGCACCGACAAGCTGCCGCAGCTCTATTTGTGGGAACCCGAGGCCTACAAGGACAAGGTCAACTCCTTCACACTCTACCAGGGCATCGTGATCGGCATCTCCGGCCTGCTTGCGCTGGTGCTGACCATCCTGTTCGTCGTCAAGGGCAGCATCATGTTCCCGGCCGCCGCGGCGCTGGCCTGGGCGGTGCTGGTCTATATCGGCGTCGATTTCGGCTTCTGGGGCAAGGTCCTCGACATGTCGAACAACGCCGAGCGCATCTGGCGCGCGGCGGGTGAGGCGATCCTGGCGGCAACGCTGCTGGTGTTCCTGTTCGCCTATTTGAATTTGAGCCGATGGCACGTGCGCTACTCCCACATCACCGTGGGCTGGCTCGCCTTCCTGGGTTCCCTCGTCGCGCTCGCTCTGTTCGATCCGGCCGTCGCCTCCGGCATCGCGCGCATGTCGCTGGTGCTGATCGCCTTCGCCGGCTTCGCGCTGATCGTCTATCTCTCCACCCACGGCTTCGACCGCGCGGTGCTGCTGATCCCGACCTGGTTCCTCCTGGTCGTCTGGGTGGTCGCGGCCGGCATGACCGTGGCGGGCTCCGTCACCAACGACATCGTCGGCCCGGCGCTGCTCGGCGGCCTCGTGCTGATCGTGATGCTGATCGGCTTCACGGTGATGCAGCACGCCTTTGCCGGCGGCGGCGCAACCACAGGCATCGTCTCCGACATCGAGCGTCGCGCGCTGGCGCTGGCCGGCTCCGGCGACCTGATCTGGGACTGGGACGTTTCTGCCGACAAGGTTTTCACGAGCCCCGAGACCGAAGCCCTGCTCGGCCTCAAGCGCGGCACGCTGGAAGGGCCGGCCGCGTCCTGGCTCGAAGTGCTGCATCCACTCGACCAGGACCGTTTCCGCGCCGCGCTCGACAGCGTGCTCGACCAGCGCCGCGGACGCCTGGTGCAGGACTTCCGCCTGCGCACGCCGGATGGCCATTTCATGTGGTTCGCGCTGAAGGCGCGCCCGGTGGTTGGCTCGGACGGCGAGGTCTCGCGCGTCGTCGGCACCCTCACCGACGTCACCGAGCTCCGTAACGCCGAAGAACGCCTGCTGCACGATTCGGTGCATGACAATCTCACCGGCCTGCCCAACCGCAAACTGTTCATGGACCGGCTCGGCGCGGTCGCGAATTTTGCCAAGACCATGCCGACGCTGCGGCCGACGCTGATGGTGATCGACCTCGACCGCTTCAAGCAGGTCAACGATTCCGTCGGCATCGCGGTCGGCGATTCCATCCTGCTGACGCTCGCCCGCCGTCTCACCCGAATCCTGAAACCGCAGGACACGCTGGCGCGGCTCGCCGGCGACCAGTTCGGCCTGATCCTGCTGTCGGAGCAGGATCCCGCCCGCATCACCGCCTTCGCCGAGACCATCCGCAAGACCATCCGCGCGCCGATCGCCTTCAACGACCGCGAGATCTTCCTGACTGCCTCGATCGGCCTCGCGCTCTCCGACCCCCAGACGCAGCTCACGGACGAAATCATCAAGGACGCCGAGCTGGCGATGTATCATTCCAAGCGCATCGGCGGCGACCGCATCGATGTGTACAAGCCCGCCATGCGCGCGCGAAAAACCGACCGCCTGACGCTGGAGAGCGAGCTGCGCCGCGCCATCGAGCGGCAGGAGATCACGATCCTGTACCAGCCGATCGTGCGGCTGGAGGATCGTTCGATCGCCGGCTTCGAGGCGCTGGCGCGCTGGGATCATCCGAAGCTCGGCCGCATGGCGCCGTCGGAGTTCATCACCATCGCGGAAGAGACCGGGCTGATCGTCGATCTCGGCATGTTCGTGCTCGACCAGACCGCCAAGCAGCTCTCGGTGTGGCAGCGCGCGATGCGCTCGCGCGAGCCGATCTTTGCCTCCGTCAACGTCTCCTCGCGGCAATTGCTGCGCCACGACCTGATCCACGACATCCGCACCGTGCTGTCGCGCTCGTCCGTGGCGCGCGGTACACTGAAGCTGGAACTGACGGAATCGCTGGTGATGGAGAATCCGGAGCACGCGGCGCAGATGCTGACGCGGATCCGCGAGCTCGGCACCGGGCTCTCGCTCGACGATTTCGGCACGGGCCATTCCTCGCTCGCCTACCTCCAGCGTTTCCCGTTCGACACCATCAAGATCGACCAGTCCTTCGTGCGCACCACCAACCGCGGCACGCGCCCGGTGATCCTGAAGTCGATCATCGCGCTCGCGCACGATCTCGGCATGGACGTGGTGGCGGAAGGCGCAGAGACCGATTCCGACGCGGTCGAGCTCTACCAGATGGGCTGCGAATACGCTCAGGGCTTTGCCTTCGGCGAGCCGATGGACGCGGACGCGGCGATGCGGCTGCTCACGGAAGTGCGGCTGGAAGCGGCGAGCTAGCTCGCAACGCACGCTGCCTTCTTCTCCCCAGCGAAGGGGAGAGGGGAAGAATGCGAGGCGCGTTAGCCGGGCCTCCGCCGGTCGCTCTTCCGTTTTGTAAACCGCACGCTCTGGCCGTCCGGCATCCGCGTTGCGACAAAGCCCGCGGCGAGACAGGCCTCGCGCTGCGGCATCTGGATGTCGGGGCTGCGCAGGCTGTCCCACCATGAGGCGCGATTCGCCGCACGCGGCAGCGCCGCGCCGATGATCTCCTCGATCTGCTCGAAGCTCAGCACGAACTCCGCCTGCTTCTGCCGCATCAGATAGTCGCGCAACGCGTCGTAGTCGTTCACCGTCGTCCTCTTGTCCGAAACCCGGATATCCGAAACCCAGGTCTGCTCGAGTTGGGTCTGCTCAAGTCAGATCTGCTCAAAACCGTGAGTCGTTTAAACCATCTCTTAACTCATCGCGGCGGCGCCGTCCCGGCTTAAACACTACGCAAGATTTCGGGCGCATCCAGTAAGATCAGGAGCAATCGATGCTGTCTGGATGGCGCGAAGTCACGGCCGGCCGGCCGTGGCGCATGTCGGCGAAGCTGCTGATCATCTCGTCCGTCGTGACGGTGATTGGCTTTTCCGCCATTTGCGCCAACGTCATGCTGGACATGCGCCGCGGCGAGGAGGCGCTCGCCCGCCAGACGCTGGAAAACCTGGCCACGTCGATCGACGCCGACATCAGCCGCAACATCGAGATCTACGACCTCTCCCTGAAGGCGGTCGCCAACAACATGCTGTTGCCGGAGATCGCGACGGTCTCGAAGGCGATCCGTCATCTGATCCTGTTCGACCATGCCACGACGGCGAAGCATTTCGGCGCCATCCAGGTGTTCGATGCCGACGGCAAGCTGACCATCGACGCCTCCACCCTCGATCCCCTGCCGGAGAGCCGGAGCGATGAGGATTACTTCAAGGTTCATCGCGACAATCCCGGAGTCGGACTCTTCATCAGCCGTCCCATGCTGTTCCGCGGCGCCTATTCCATTGTGTTGAGCCGGCGCATCAGCGATTCCGACAGCGGCTTCATGGGGGTCGTCGCCGGCTCGATCCGCTTCAGCTATTTCCACGAATTGTTCGAGCGGCTGGGCCTCGATCCCGAGGACACCATCACCGTGCTCAAGCGCGACCGCACCATCATCATGCGGCGACCGTTCGATCTCGACATCATTGGCAAGAGCCTGAACGACCGTCCAGACTGGAAGGCGGACAATCTCCGGGCGGGCACGGCCTTCTCGGGGCAGGGCCCGGTCGATCCGACGCCACGGCTCTATGCTCGCAGCGGCGACGGCGGGCCAGTGTTCGTGGTGGCCGGCAAGCCGCTGAGCGCGGTGTTCGCGTTGTGGCAGAAGGAGGCCGTTCGCATCGGCGCCGTGGTGCTCGCGCTTGCGCTGTTCGTGCTGGGATCGACGCTCGTGCTCGCGCGCGAGATCGGCCGACGCGCCGAAGCCGAAAGCAAGCTCGAGGAGTTGGCAACGACGGACGCACTCACCGGCTTGAAGAACCGCCGCAAGTTCGATCATGTCATCGACAGCGAATGGCGGCGCGCCATGCGCCAGAAGATGCCGGTCGCGCTGCTGATGATCGATGCCGATCACTTCAAGGCCTACAATGACACGTTCGGGCACCAGGCCGGCGACCAGGTGCTGGTCGGCATCGCCATCTGCATTTCCGACTCGGTGCGGCGCGCCGGCGACTGCGCCGCGCGCTATGGCGGCGAGGAATTCGCCGTGCTGCTGCCGAACACCTCGGCCGCCGACGCCCTCAAGATCGCGGAGACGGTCCGCGTCAAGGTGCAGGGCTGGTCCGACGATCAGGCAACGTCGACGGTCTCCTGCGGCATCGCCAGCCTCGTTCCCTCCGCCGGCATGGATTGGTCGGTTCTGGTGGCAGCAGCGGACAAGGCACTCTACGCGGCGAAAGCCGGCGGCCGCAACCAGTCGGTGGTCGCGAGCTTGCCGAAGCTGTCGCTGGTGGCTTGAGGCGCTTCGCCGTCATTGCGAGCGGAGGAATAGCTCGCTCTTACTGACCCAGATACTTCTTCATCTCCGCGATCAGCCCCTCACGCAGCTCGGGCCGCTTCAGGCCGTAGGCGATGTTGGCGCGGAGGAAGCCGGGCTTGGAGCCGCAATCGTGGCGCTCGCCCTCGAACTCGACGCCGTAGAACTTCTGCGACCTGGCGAGGCCGATCATGGCGTCGGTGAGCTGGATCTCACCGCCCGCCCCGCGCTCCTGGGTCTCCAGGATCTTGAAGATTTCCGGCTGAAGAATGTAACGGCCGGTGATGGAGAGGTTGGAGGGCGCGGTGCCCTTCGCCGGCTTCTCGATCATGCCGTCGACCTCGAACATCCTGCCGGTGCGCTTGCCGACGCCGCAGATGCCGTATTGATGGGTCAGATGGTCTGGCACCGCCTCGACCGCGATCAGATTGGATTTCTCGCCGAGCGTGGACGCCGTCTCGATCATCTGCTTCAGGCAGCCGGGCGTGTTGAGCACGAGTTCGTCGGGCAGCACGACCGCGAACGGCTCGTTGCCGACGATGTCGCGCGCGCACCAGACCGCGTGACCGAGGCCGAGCGGTGCCTGCTGGCGGGTGAAGCTGACGGCGCCGGCCTCCGGCTGGTTCTCCGCCAGGATCTCCTGCTCGGCCTTCTTGCCGCGCTGGCTGAGCGTCGTGTCGAGTTCGAACATCCGGTCGAAATGATCTTCGATGACATTTTTGTTGCGGCCGGTGACGAAGATGAAGTGCTCGATACCGGCTTCCCTCGCCTCGTCATAGACGTACTGGATCAGCGGCTTGTCGACGATGGTCAGCATTTCCTTCGGCATCGCCTTGGTGGCGGGCAGGACGCGGGTGCCGAGGCCGGCGACGGGGAAGACGGCTTTGCGAATTTTCATGTGATTGATCGAAGACCTGAGAGGGAGCAGTGGTACTTGCTAGCCTGTTTGCAGCCGCCAACAAAGGCGGATGTGGGGCCTCGCCCTTGCAGAAGTTGAGAAAAAGGCCGCCACCAAAATTTCACCTTTGTTAAGCTATTGGCAACTGTAACCGGGCCTCCTGAAGGCGGGTTTTTCGGCCGGACAGGTGGGATAAAATGCAGTCAGTGGCAAGGTTGGCAAAACGCGCTGGATTCGTGGCCGGCTCAACGGCGATTGCGGCCGCTTTGCTGCTGCCGGCTTGCGCACACGCCCAGGCGCAGAACGGTCTGTCGAACCTGTTTGGCGGCATTTTCTCGGGCCCGAATCCGGCCCCCTCGCAGCCAGCATCCGGCGGCGACCAGACGGGAGCTCAACCCTGGAGCGGCGAGGATGGCACGTCCGGCCATCCGCTGATGACTGCGGCCGCGATCCGCGAGGCGGCCGGCAATTTCAACAATTGCGTTGCCGCGATGTGGCCTGATGCCGCACGGCGCGGCATCACCCAGGAGAACTTCCAGCGCTTCACTGCGGGCCTTGCGCCCGACCTGCGCATCATGGACCTGATGGACGCGCAGCCGGAATTCTCCAAGTCGATCTGGGACTATCTCGACATCCTCGTGAACGACAACCGCCTCGCCAAGGGCAAGGAAGTCCTCGCCAAATACAGGGCGCAGTTCGACGCCACCGAAAAGGCCTATGGCGTCGATCGCTACATCATCGCCGCGATCTGGGGCATCGAATCCAACTACTCGACGCAGATGGGCGACCGCAGCGTGCTGCAATCGACCGCGACTCTCGCCTGCATCGGCCGCCGCCAGGCCTATTTCAAGGACGAATTCCTCTCGGCGCTGGAGATCCTCAACCGTGGTGATCTCAGGCCCGAACAGATGCGCGGCTCCTGGGCCGGCGCCTTCGGCCCGACCCAGTTCATGCCGACCGCCTTCAAGCGCTTTGCCGTGGACGGCGATGGCGACGGCCGGCGCGACGTCGTCGACAATCCAACCGACCTGATCGCCTCCACCGCCAACAATCTGAAAAAGGACGGCTGGCAGAGCGGACAGAGCTGGGGCTACGAGGTCGTGGTGCCGCAGGGCTTCAACTACATGCTGGCCGATCGCGCCAAGGCGATGACGATCGCGCAGTGGGAGAAGCTCGGGCTCAAGCGCCCGACCAGCCAGCCCTTCGCGCACCCGGCTGAGAAAGCCTATTTGCTCGCGCCGGCCGGCGCGCAAGGGCCGGGCTTCCTGATGCTGCAGAATTTCCGTGTCATCATGAAGTACAACCCGGCCGAAGCCTATGCGATGGCGATCGGCCATTTCGCCGACCGCCTGCGCGGCGGCCAGCCCTTCGTGCAGCCCTGGCCGCGCCAGGAGCGGGACCTGTCGCGCACCGAGCGGCTGGAACTTCAGCAATTGCTGGCCCAGCGCGGCTTCTACAAGGGCACCCCGGACGGCCAGTTCGGTGGCCAGACCCGGGAGGCGCTGCGCAATTTCCAGGCCTCGATCGGGGTGCCGCCGGACGGATTTGCCTCGTCCGATGTGCTGGACCGGCTGCGCGGGCGCTAAATTCGCGCCGAAAGTAACCCTGAACAGGGATTTTGCCGGCCCGCCTTGACGGAGGCGGCTGTTCCCCGATGTATGCGAGAAGAATCTGCCCGTTTGCGGCCCGATTCCGTTATTATATCGAGCCTATTCCAATCCCCATTGCGCGTGCCTGAGATCGCATGTCGAAGCCAAAGTCCCTGTTCAAGGCACTGACCGAGACCGGCCCGCTGATTGCGCTGGCGACGGCACTTGCGATCCTGGTGTCGGTCGCAGGACCCGCCTCGGCGCAGTTCTTCAACTTCCCCGGCTTCGGCTTCGGCGGGCCGCCGCGCACGGCACCTCAGCCGCACCGTGGCGGCGGCTGGTTCGGTGGTGATTTCTTTGCGCCGTTCCAGCAGCAACAACAACAGCAGCAGCAGGCACCGCGGCAGCAGGATTTCTCGCGCGCGCCGGCGCCGGCCAAGCGCGAGACCACTCCGGACAAGAACGTGCTGGTGATCGGCGACGCCATGGCCGACTGGCTCGCCTATGGCCTCGAAGACGCCTACGCCGAGCAGCCCGACATGGGCGTGATCCGCAAGCACAAGACGACGTCGGGACTGATCAAGTACCAGCCGCGCGGCGAGCCGTCGGACTGGGCGGCGGCAGCGAAAGGCATCCTCGAAACCGAAAAGCCTGACGTGATCGTCGTCATGCTCGGCCTCAACGATCGCATCGCGATCCGCGAAGCTGTGCCCGACAAGTCAGACAAGGCCTCGGACAAGGACAAGAAAAACGACAAGGGCGCGCGCGCCAGGCCGCAAGCCAAGCCCGGCGATGCCAAAACCGGCGATGCCAAGCCCGATTCCGCCGCCAAGCCAGACGACAAGCCGGCAACGGATACCGACCTGCCGCAGGACGACGCTGACAATGCCGACGCGCCGCAGACCGCAGCGCCCGAGAAGACCGCGCGCAACCCGACCGGCCTCTACGAATTCCGCGACGACCACTGGGTCGAGCTCTACGGCAAGAAGATCGAGGAACTGACCAACGTCCTCAAGGCCAAGGGCGTGCCGGTGCTCTGGGTCGGCCTGCCGGCGATCCGCGGGCCGAAGGGCACGGCGGACACGCTGTTCCTGGATTCGCTCTATCGCGAAGGCGCGGGCAAGGCCGGCATCACCTATGTCGATGTCTGGGACGGCTTTGTCGACGAAGCCGGCCGCTTCATGCCGAGAGGTCCCGACTTCGAAGGCCAGATCCGCCAGCTCCGCAGCGCTGACGGCGTCTATTTCACCAAGCCCGGCGCGCGGAAGCTCGCGCACTATGTCGAGCGCGAGATCACGCGCCTGCTCGCCGGACGCTCCGGCCCGATCGCGCTGCCGAGCGAGCCGGCAACGCCCGACACCAGCGCGGAACCGGGCAAGCCCGCGCCGCGGCCGCTCGCCGGCCCGATCGTGCCGCTGGTTGCAGCCTCGATCTCGACCGATCAATTGCTGGGCGGCCCGGGCTCACGTCCTGCCGCCGTCGATGCGCTCGCCGCCAAGACGTTGGTGAAAGGTGAGCCGCTGACGGCCCCCGCAGGCCGTGCCGACGATTATGCCTGGCCGCGCCGCGAAGTCGGCCGCGAGCAGGCCAAGGGCGATACGCCGATGGCAGCGACGACGCCTGACAGCGGCGCGAATCCCAATCCATCAAGCGTTCCGGGAGCGGCCGCGGCGATCGCCCCCCCCAGACTCGGGCCGAGGAGGCCGCCGGAGAAGCCGCCGGTACTGCCGCAGCAACCCGCGCAGACAGCACCATCATGGCGCGATTTCTTCAGCTTCGGCGGCTTCGGCTCTCCGCCGCCACCGCCACGTCAATTCGCGCCAGCGCCGGGGCCGCGCAATCCAAATCCGCCCCCCGCGATCCCGCGTCCGCCGGGCAACGTCGGAAAATCGGCGGAAGTGATCCGGTAGCTGATCTTGTGTCCCGGACGCGCTGCAGCGTGCAACGCTGCTGCGCAGAGCCGGGACCCAGCGCGTGTCTCACAAAGAATAGGCCCCGGCTCAGCAACGCGGCGTTTCACGCCGCATTGCGTCCGGGGCACGAGAGATGAGGCTTGGCTCAGCCGTAATAGCGCCAGCGCGGCGGCGGGCGGCGCGCCGGGCGCGACATCAGGAGCGCGAGTGCGAAGCCGATGCTGCCGGCAATGAGCAGCGCGCCAAGCGGATTGTCCTGCACTTTCTTGGACAGCGCCTGCGAGCCGTCGCGCAAGGTGTTGCCGCTGTTCTCGTAAGCGTCCTTTGCGTAGCCGGCTGCAGCCTCACCGGCGTCACGTACGACATCCTTGGCCTGGCCGTAGAGATTCTGCACGGTGCCGGCGGCTTCGCGTGCGCGGCCGGACGCCTGTGTCTGCGCATCGCCCGTCAGATCACCGATGGCGCCTTCCGCACTCCCGGCGAATTCCTTGGCCGATCCGACAATCCGATCCTTATCCATGATGATCCTCCTCGGGGGTCAGCCCAAGTAACCGATCAGGCGCGGCGCAGTTCCCTTTATCCTTGGATGTTGATTTCAAAGAATGAGGCCACCGTCGACGACAAGGGTCTGGCCGATGATGTAGGACGACAGCGGCGACGCCAGGAACAGGGCCGCGCCAGCCATGTCAGCCGGCGTGCCCAATCGCCGCAGCGGAATGCGCGACAACGCGCCCTCGAGCCGCTTGGGGTTGTCGGTCGTCACCTTCGTCATCTTGGTATCGACAAGGCCGGGCGCGATGCCGTTGACGCGGATACCGTCCTCGGCCCAGGCCTCGCCCAGCGTGCGCGTCAATCCGACCGCGCCGGTCTTCGAGGCATTGTAGGCGGGATTGCCCATGGTGGAATGGTAGGCCGCGGTTGAGGACACCATGATCAGCGCCCCCTTGGAATCCCGCAACATGGAATGAAATCGCGTGGCGCAGGCCATCAGGCTCATCAGATTGACCTCGACGACCTTGCGGAAGCCGCTCATCTCGAATTCACCGCGGCGATAGATCACCGCGCCTTGCGCGAGCACCAGGATATCGAGCCGGTCGAAGGACGGCTTGAACGCTTCGATTGCACCGGCATTGCTGACATCGAGTTGCGCATAGGAAAGACCCGTGAGATCGGAGCCTTCCTCAACCGAATATTCCGCAGGCTGGGCACGCGTGCCGCAGACTGCAACATGTGCGCCCCTGGCACGAAAGGCCTGCGCGATGCCATTGCCGATACCGCTGGAACCGCCGACGACCAGCACCTGCTTGCCTGAGAAATCGAGCTCGTTCGCCATCACGGCCTCCCCTTTTGTTTTGCTTGTTTGACCTGTCTGCGGATCGATGCCAGCCTTGTCAATCTCATAACAAGAAGCAAGCACGGCGCGAGGAAACAGCATGTCCGAATTCAAGCAACTCAGCCGGTCCGTGAAGGGCCTGACCGTTCTCGTCACCGGCGCGGCCAGCGGCATGGGGCGCGCAACCGCGCACGTGTTTGCAGCGGAAGGCGCGAACGTCGCCGTCACCGATTATGACGAGCAAGGCGCGCATGCGGTCGCGAAGGAGATTGCAGCGAGTGGCGGTTCAGCCAAGGCGTGGAAGCTCGACGTCGCTGACGGCGGCGAGATCAAGCGCGTGGTCAACGATGTCGCGGCGCATTTCGGCGCGCTCGACATCGTCGTCAACAATGCCGGCATCTCCGTGCGCGTCGCAATCGACGACGAGACTTATGAGGATGCCTGGGCCAGGGGCATTGCGGTGATGCTGACGGCGCATCCGCGCATCATCCGCGCCGCGCTGCCGTATTTGCGCAAGTCAAAGTCCCCGCGCATCGTCAACATCGCCTCGACCGAGGCGCTCGGCGCTACAGCGCTGCATAGCCCCTATTCGGCAGCGAAGGGCGGCGTCGCGAGCCTCACACGCTCGCTCGCGGTGGAGCTTGGCCGCGAGGGCATCACCGTCAACTGTATCTGTCCGGGGCCGATCCGCACCGCTATCACCGATCGCATCTCCGAGGAGCACAAGACCATCTACGCGAAGCGCCGCACTGCACTCGGCCGCTACGGCGATCCCGAGGAGGTCGCGCATATGACGCTGAGCCTGTGCCTGCCGGCGGCTTCCTTCCTCACCGGCGCGGTGATCCCGATCGATGGCGGCCTGATGGCGCGCAACGCGTGAGAGCCATCAATGGAGCGTAGCCCGGATGAGCGAAGCAACATCCGGGACTTTGCTTGCACCGTTCCCGGGTATCGCTACGCTCACCCGGGCTACGTCGTGCCTGCTACGGGGGAGCCATGCGCGGGAGGCGTTGACATCATCCCGCGCGGGAGTAGCTTTTTTGAGAGCAGAGCGGGACCAACCGCTCGCAGTTCGCGGGAGAAAACGCCATGACGATCGCCATCCGGCAGCTTCAGAAGCATTTTGTCGGCGGGGTTTCCGGCCTCGACCTGCGAAAGCCTCTCACGCCGGATGAGGCACGCGAGGTCGAGGTCGCCATGGACAAATATGCGGTGCTCGTCTTCCACGACCAGGACATCACCGACGAACAGCAGATGTCCTTTGCACTGAATTTCGGCCAACGCGAGGACGCACGCGGAGGCACCGTGACCAAGGAGAAGGACTACCGGCTCCAATCCGGCCTCAACGACGTCTCCAACCTCGGGAAGGACGGCAAGCCACTCGCCAAGGACAGCCGCACGCATCTATTCAACCTCGGCAATTGCCTATGGCATTCCGACAGTTCGTTCCGCCCGATCCCCGCAAAATTCTCGCTGCTGTCGGCGCGCGTGGTCAACCCCAAGGGCGGCAACACCGAATTCGCCGACATGCGCGCGGCCTATGACGCGCTCGACGCCGAGACCAAGGCGGAGATCGATGACCTCGTCTGCGAGCACTCGCTGATGTATTCGCGGGGATCGCTAGGCTTCACCGAGTACTCCGATGAAGAGAAGCAGATGTTCAAGCCGGTGCTGCAGCGGCTGGTGCGCACCCACCCCGTCCATCGCCGCAAGTCGCTCTATCTCTCATCGCATGCCGGCAAGGTCGTGAGCATGAGCGTGCCCGAGGGACGGCTGCTGTTGCGCGATCTGAACGAGCACGCAACGCAACCGGAGTTCGTCTACGTCCACAAATGGAAGCTGCATGATCTCGTGATGTGGGACAACCGCCAGACCATGCACCGCGTCCGCCGCTACGACCAGTCTCAGCCCCGTGACATGCGGCGTGCGACCGTGGCGGGGACGGAACCGACGGTGCAGCAGCAGGCGGCGGAGTAGACCATAGCCAGCAACTGCTGTCATCGCCCGGCCTTGACCGGGCGATCCAGTACTCCGAGACAGTTGTGATAGAGCTGATGAGCTGCGGCGTACTGGATGCCCCGGTCAAGCCGGGGCACGGCGCGCGGCCAAGAGCTACGCGTGCCCCGCCTCATTCGAGAGCATGCCGGGGTCGATGCCGATCTTGCGCAGGGCGCGGTCGTATTTTTCGTCGACGTCGTCGCCGAAGATCAAATCCGCATCCGCGTCGCAATGCAGCCAGCCATTGCTCTGGATCTCGGTCTCAAGCTGGCCCGGCGCCCAACCGGCATAGCCGAGCGCGAGGATGGCATGCTTGGGGCCCGAGCCGTTGGCAATCGCCCGCAGGATATCGACGGTTGCCGTGAGGCAGACGCCGTCGTCGATCCGAAGCGTCGCATTCTCGATGTAGAAATCGCTGGAATGCAGCACGAAACCGCGCCCGGTATCGACCGGGCCGCCGCGCAGCACCTTCATGCTTTCGGCATTCTCCGGCAGCTTGATGTGCTCGCCCTTCTTGATGATGCCGAGCTGCTGCAAGAGCTCAGGGAAATCGATACTGCCGGCGGGATGATTGACAATGATGCCCATCGCGCCCTCCGCCGAATGGGCGCAGAGATAGATCACCGAGCGTTCGAATCGGGAATCGCCCATCACGGGCATCGCGATCAGGAGCCGGCCGTCGAGATAACCGGCCGAACTGGGGAGCACGTGGCCCGCCCCGCGGGTGCTTTCGCCCGTCCTCTTGCCTGTGGGAGCCATCGGTGAAGCACTCCAATTTCAATTCCTATCCTGATGTCGGGCCGGGCCGCTGTCAAATCAAGGCTTGCAGAGACTCGATTCAAGTGCATCCATCACAAGCAATTCAATGGTTTGGCCCGGGGTGACCCTGTAAAGACGTGCCATGCTCACAAGAGTTCCCCTCCATGCGGCGATTGGCGTCGCAACAACTCTGCTTGCGTCGTTGCTGGCGCTTGCAGCCCGTGCCGACGACGCTTCGCCGTGGCAGCGTGACGGACATTCCGCGGTGCGGTTGCTGGCAGGATCTCGCAGCGGCGCGGTTTTGCTTGGCGGTATCGCATTCCAGCTCCAGCCCGGCTGGAAGACCTACTGGCGCACGCCCGGCGACTCCGGCGTTCCACCGCGATTCGACTTCTCGAAGTCGGAGAATGTCGAGGCGGTGACAGTGATGTGGCCGGCGCCGCTGAAATTCGACGACGGCGCGGGTGGGCATTCGATCGGCTATCACGACCAGATCGTGCTGCCCTTGCGCATTGTCGCCAAGGCTGCCGACAAGCCGGTGACGCTGCGGGCCGAGATCAATTACGCGGTGTGCGAAAAGCTCTGCATTCCCGTCTACGCCAATGCCGAGCTCGGTTTCAACAGCGTGGCCTCCACCGAGGACGCAAATCTGCGTGCAGCGCTGGACACCGTGCCAAAGCCCGCCAATATCGGTGATCCCAGTCCGCTCACCATCCGCGACATCAAGCGTGACGGCGCCAACAAGGTGATCGTCGACGTGGTCGCGCCGGATGCGGGCAAGGTCAATTTGTTCGTCGAAGGGCCGACGCCGGACTGGTCCCTGCCCATTCCGGCTCCGGTCGACCCCAGCCCGCCCGGCGTGCGACGCTTCTCATTCGAGCTCGACGGCCTGCCGCCGGGCGCCAAGCCGGACGGAGCCGCGCTGAAATTCACGCTGGTCGGACCTGAGAAGTCGTACGAGTTCAATACGAACTTGGAGTGATCTCTCCCGTCGTCGGCGACCCAACCAAATCTTAACGAATGGTTGCTAATCCCCGAGGCTGCCGCAGCATGCTGGACGCCTGGGGATCTGACGTGGCCGTATTGGATGCTGAACCCGCAACGACCGGACTGGTCGGGCTGATGGCGCGGCTGCGCCGCAAATTGGCCGGCGGATCGAGCGAAGCATCGCTGACGCGGCGGCTTGCCGGCACCATCTTCATCATCCGCGTGATCAGCGCGGGCCTTGCCTATTTCTCGCAGGTCCTGCTCGCGCGCTGGATGGGGACGTCCGACTACGGCATCTATGTCTATGTCTGGACCTGGGTGCTGCTGCTCGGCAGCATGATGGACTTTGGCATCTCGGCCTCCGCGCAGAAGATCATTCCCGAGTATCGCACCAGCGGCGAGCCTCCGCTGCTGCGCGGCTTCCTCTCCGGCAGCCGTTGGCTGACCTTTGCCGTCTCCACGCTGGTGTCATTCGCCCTTGCCGGCATCGTCAAGCTGCTCTCTCCCTGGATCGATCCGGCCGAGGAACTGCCGCTCTATATCGGCTGCATGACGCTGCCCGCTTTCGTTGTCGCCAACACCCAGGACGGCATCGCGCGCTCGCATGACTGGATGCAGCTCGGCCTGATGCCGCAATTCATCATCCGCCAGGCGCTGATCATCGGCATCACGGGGGGCGCTTTCCTGCTCGGCTATCATCTCGGCGCCGTCGCAGCGATGATCGCGAGCGCCGGCGCGGTCTGGATCGCGATGACCGGGCAAATGGTGGTGCTGAACCGCAAGCTCGCCGACCATATCGAGCCAGGCCCCAAGGCCTACGACATCAGCGGCTGGCTTGCCGTCTCGCTGCCGATCCTGCTGGTCGAGAGCTTCTACCTGCTGCTCTCCTACACCGACGTGCTGGTGCTGCAGCAGTTCCGTCCCTCCGACGAGGTCGGCGTGTACTTCGCCGTGGTGAAGACGCTCGCGCTGGTCTCGTTCATCCACTATGCGATGTCAGCCACGACAGCGCATCGCTTCGCCGAATACAACGCGCTTGGTGACAAGGTGCGCCTGTCGGCCTATGTGGCGCATGCCATCAACTGGACGTTCTGGCCATCGCTGGCGGCGACGATCGTGCTGCTCGCGCTCGGCAAGCCGCTGCTCTGGCTGTTCGGACCGCAATTCGTCATCGGCTACGACATCATGTTCGTCGCCGCGATTGGCCTCGTGGTGCGCGCCGCGATCGGACCGGTCGAGCGTCTGCTCAACATGCTTGGACAGCAGAAGATTTGCGCGCTGGCCTACGCGCTGGCGTTCCTGATGAATGTGGTGCTCTGCATCGCGCTGGTGCCGCGCTTCGGCGGCCATGGCGCCGCGGCGGCGACCTCGATGTCGCTCACCTTCGAGACGGTGCTGCTGTTCTGGATCGTGCGGCAGCGGCTCGGTCTGCACGTTCTGGCGTTTGGCAAATAGGGGCAGCGGCCTGTTCCAGCTCGCTGCCGTGAGGAACGGCTTTTTCGCAGCACGCCCGGGAACGAGACAAAACGCCTGCCCATTAGGAACCTGCAGCACAATTTTTCTTATTCTCCCCAGGCAATTGCACCTTGGGGAAAGTTTATTCTACGTCGTATTGCCCAACTGACGAGATAAACTTAAGTTTCCGAAACCATGATTGATCCGCTCTACGTCGCCTCCGGATTCGGCGTCGGCCTGCTGGTCGGGATGACCGGCGTGGGTGGCGGCTCGTTGATGACGCCGCTCCTGATCCTGCTGTTCGGCATTCATCCGACGACCGCTGTCGGCACTGACCTGCTCTATGCCGCCGCCACCAAGACCGGCGGCAGCGTGGTGCATGGCTGGTCGCGCAGTGTGCACTGGCCGGCGGTACTGCGGCTCGCCTGCGGCAGCATTCCGGCGAGCGCGCTGACGCTGCTGGTGCTGTGGAAGCTCGATCTCAGGAGCGATGCCGAGCGCAATTTGGTCAATTTGGTGCTGTGCTTTGCCCTGACGCTGACGGCGATCTCGCTGATCTTTCGCAAGTCGATCATGGATCGCTATCGCGAACGGCTGACACGGGTCAACGATCGCACCACCGCGATTGTGACCGTCGTCACCGGTATCGTGCTCGGCGTGCTGGTGTCGATTTCATCAGTCGGCGCCGGAGCGGTTGGCGTCACCGTTCTGCTGCTGCTCTACCCGCGCCTGCCGATGGCAACCATCGTCGGCTCCGATATCGCCCATGCCGTGCCGCTGACGCTGGTGGCCGGAACCGGACACTGGCTGCTCGGTTCGGTCGACTGGGGCCTGATGGGCGTTCTGCTGATGGGATCGCTGCCCGGCATCGTCCTCGGCAGCTACAGCGCAACGCGCGTACCGGAGACGGTGCTGCGCCTGGCGCTCGCCAGTGTGCTCGTCGTGGTTGCCGGCAAAATCATGTTCGCGGAATTGAACCTGTCATCCGCGATCGTGACGGCTCTGGCCTGGAGTCATTGAACAAACACAGCCGCTCCACTCTCACTGTCATCGCCCGGCCTTGACAGGGCGATCCAGTACGCCGAGACGGCTGTGGTTGAACGGATAGGCCGCGGCGTACTGGATGCCCCTTCGGTTCACGATGCAAGTGCAACACCTGCTAAGGTGTTGTTGCGATGGGACGATGTTATGGCCAGCTCAGCCTTGAAGAGCGCGTTGAGATATACC
>JAEWFG010000398.1 GCA_023388935.1 Pseudomonadota bacterium
GAATAGGCCTTTCCCTTCATCTGAGCCCCCCAAAGCTGATGGAGCCCAGCGACTCATATTCGCAGCCGTTCGGGAATCCCCCCGGCCATCACAATCGATTCAACTCAGCCGCCAAATGCTCTAGTGGGCGCAGGTTGCTAGAGGCGCGGCGCGATTCGGCCGTGACGTGCAACCGGTTCCCTTACGGGGGTTGGCGGGAAACGTCGTCGAATCGCGCAAACACCGCGCTCGTCACCGCACCCAGGAGCGACCAGAAGACCAGGCTCGTGAGGGTCACCGCGACCACGAGCTGGTGAGACAGCGATGACGGGACGTTGGTTTCGACGTGCTCCAGCTCCGGCGCGCCGATCAGATGCGGCAACGCCAGCAGAATCACGCCCGCGATAGCCGCCGGCACGGAGCGGCGGAAGGCAATCAGGCCGAGGCCCGCGGCCGTCGACAGCACCGCCACGAGCCACCAAATCTGGCGCGACAGCAGCGGTGCTGCGGGCACGCCAGGCAATTCCGGCGGCAGGCCGAGGCCGGGCGCGATCGTGAAGACGGCAAAGCCCGCCAAGCCCCACATCAGACCTTCGTGCCAGGTGACACCATCGCCGGTCGCTCCGCTGCGGACCGCGAAGAAGCCGGCCAGAAGCAATCCAAATCCGATCGCGGTCAGCACGTTCGCGGCGGCCGTGTAGGCGTTGCGCTCCAGCCCCTCGCGCGGCTCCCACGCCTCGGCACCGTGGTCATGGTCGGCGTGGCTGTGAGCTGCATGGTCATGGCCGGCCGCAGCCGCCTGCGACGCCGCTGCGTCATGCTGGCGCGTCTCCGCGGCCTTCTCGTAGACTTCGGCCTTCAGGATCAGGGGAACGGTGCCGAACTGCTGGGCGACTGTGACGACGAGACCGACGATGAAGCCGGCAATAACCGACGAGAAAACGATCGAGCGAAACGTGCTCATTCCACCTCAGTCAGTGGCAGGGGAAGGCATTCGAGTGGCGCACGTCGTGCGCGGCATTGTGGATGACATCAATGTGAGAGAAGCCGACGACGCCAACGACGAAGATGCCGAGCACCATCGCCATCAAGGCCTGCGAAAGCCGTCCCACCTGCCCGGCGGCAACCGGAAAATGCGTGACGTCGGCGTTCGTGAGCTGGGGTTGGCTCATGGCGGTTCTCCGTTGGCGATTTGCGCGTCTTCTAGCAGCTTCCGGGCGATGTCGCGACTGGTAAGATGCAGGCTCGTCCCCGCAGGAATGCCCCTGCGGGCGATCTTGGCGCCGGCGGCCGCCCGAAAGGCTGCTTCAAACCGCCGGAAATACCCGAGGCAGTCCGCCGGCGAGGGCTCGGCGTCGAGCAGCGTCCGGAAAGCGCCCCGGTGTACGGCGCAGATCGCGCCATGCCCGGTGACAGGAAAGACCAGCGACGCGATGTCGTCGCGCCAATGGGCCTCTCCGCTCAAGCTGTCGCGCGTCGCCGCCCGAAGAGATCGAGCAGACGGACGATTTCGCAGGCGGCGACGAGGCCCACGAGCCAGACGGCGCTGGTCAGTCCAAGGCGCGTCACGATAGCAGCAGTGAAGGCGCCCTCTCCGCCTAAGGCCGGCGTCGCGGCGAAGAGCGCGAGTTCGTAGGCGGCATACGCGACAATCAGTGTGACGGCCAGCGCCAGCGGCGTGCGGCCCTGCGGCAACATGCGGATCACGGCAGACGACGCCGCAGTCGATAGAAGCGCAGCGGCGCCGATGACAAGGCCCCAGGCAATCGTGCTGGCGTCAACGGGATAGTGCAGCGCGCCAAACCCGATGCACTGGTTCACGAGCCAGGCACCGGTGACGACCAACAGCGCCGGACGCAGCGGCAGCGTGGCCGCCGCCACGACTGCGAAGGCTGCGAAGGGTGTTGCACAGGCAAGCGCAAAACTCGCGAGCGCGCATGACACCGTCAGCAGAGCAAAGCAAAACATCGACGCATAACGCGGTTCGACCGGGTGGAGCCGGAAATGGTCGGTGGGTGGCGGCAGGATGCTGAGGGCCATATGTGATCTCCTTCTTTTTGAGTTCTAGTACATTTGGCGGAGGTGGGACAGCCCTGCCGCAATCAGAATGTAGCGCCGGCCTTGAGCAGATAGGTGCGGCCGGGCAGCGGATACGCGCTAAAGCGACCGTCCGTGAAGGTACTCGCGATCGCATAGTCGTAATAGAGCGCATTCAGCAAATTGTTGACGCTGAACGACCAGAAGTAACGCTCGTACTGGCCACCGAGCTTCAGGTCGATCGTGCCGTTGGCAGGAATCGGCTTCTGCGTGCCGGCCTGATCGTTGTCCATCCGCCGCTCGCTCCAGAAGCGCGCGGTGGCGTCGAGCACCACGTAGTTCTGCCAGATGTTCCAGGTGACACCGGCGCTCGCCGTGTAGCGCGACACGAGCGGCACGTCGTTGCCGGCCCAGACGCCCTCGCGGAAGATCGCCCGCGTCACGGCCATGCCGGAGCGCAACAGCAGAGCGTCATTGACACGATACGACAGGCTGGTTTCCGAACCGTGGCGGCGGGTCGGATCCAGATTGGTGTTGAAGAACAGCACGGGATTGAAATGGATCTCGTTGGTGAGGTCCATGAGATAGAGGCTGCTTTGGAACTGCAGTCCGCCGGCCTTGATACGCAGCCCGCCCTCAACGTCCTGCGATGTCTGGGTCTTGAGCAGGAACGTTTGCGGGATCGGAGCAAAGGTAAATGGATCGAATGACGGCCCCGACGACACGCGCTCGTCCACGTCAGGCGTGCGGAACGCGCGCGCACCGCGGCCAAACAGCGTGAAAACGTCGTTGAGGCGATGTTCGACACCAAGATGCAGTGCATATTGGGTCTCATCGCTGTTGAGCGGCAGCGCGCCGATATCGGTGTTGAATGGAGCGGTCGGATCAAAATTGTCGCGTGCGGACAGATTGATATTTTGCACCCGTGCGCCATAGGAGACGTCGGTCATGGGCGTGACGCCCAATGTGTGCTGAAAATAGCCCGCAACCGATTGCTGCCTGAGGTCGTAATTGTGCCAGGGGGCGAGACCCTGGCCGGCGCCGCGGTTCTGCTGGTAGCTCGCATCGTAATAGTCGATGCCGGTCAGCAGCTGCGACGGCATTCCGAACACCAGGCTCTTCACGCTGAGCCGCGGCGTGATCGACCATGTCGTCAGATCGGCATCGACATAGGTCGACGTGAAGAGTGCCGGCACCGGGGTCGGACTGGAGAAGAACGCGCTCTGCTGCTTCTTGTTACGAACGCCACCATCGACGATCAAATCGACGCCGTTGATGAGTGTCTTGGTAAATCCCGCGGTCGTGCTCCAGCCCTGCTGGTTCGCGTAGTCGAACGGGGTGCTGGTGCCCTTTCGATTGGTTACGAGCTCGTCGACCCCGATCGACGGATCGACAAGTCGGCCGCCCGGCAGTCGCAGCTCCTGATTGTCACCGGTCACGGTCAGGAAAGCGGTCAGGCCGGGCGTCGTGTAGTTCAGATTGCCGACAGCGTTCTCCTGGAAGTAGCGATTGTTGTCGCGATAGCCATCGGTCTTGACGGCATTACCGTAAAACGAGGTTGACCACGGACCGGAATTGAGTGAGGTCGAGACATTGCCGAGCCTGGTGTTGAACGAACCAAAGCCGGCCTCGATGCGCGCGGCAACGGGCGGTCCGCCGACGCCGTTCTTGGTGACGATGTTGATGACGCCGCCGATCGCATTGTCGCCATACAGCACCGCACCGGAATTGCCGCGCGTGATCTCGATGCGCTCGATGGAATTGAGCGGGATGGTGGAGAGATCCACCTGCGCCATGTCGATGTCGTTCAGTCGCCGGCCGTTGACCAGCACCAGGGTGTTGGCGGTCGCGAAGGCGCCAAAACCACGCAGGTCGACGGTCGTCTTCGCAGCGACCGGGCCGCCATAGAACGTCGTAATCTGGGCGCCCGGTGTCTGCGTCGCGATGATCTCGGCGAGTGTCTGCGACGGCGAATGCGCGATGTCCGCGGCCGTGATGACGGTCGTGGCAGCCCCGACAATGCCCCCGTTGTTCGTGACAGCCTCGCTGCCAGAGCCAGGTGAGCCGGCCCCATTGCCTGTCGACGCTCCCGTCGGGGCGGCATTTGGTGCCGCGCGCCGACTGCCCGTATCGCCGTTGCCAGTCGCCCTGGCGCGGGTACGGTTCTGGTCGTCGGGCTTGGTCACTTCGATCGGCGGCAGTTGCTCGGAAACAGCCTGCTGCGCAAAGGCGATGGAAATATCGAGCGAGCACAGGGAAACGGACGCGAAAAGGCCGACGCTGAAGCGCGTGGCGGCAGAGATAATACGGGACAAAGTTCAAACCTCGGTATGACGTTAGTGGCACGTCACAGCGAACGAGGTTTCACGGTGGAGCGCTGAATTGCTCCGGTGAAGCCAATGTCTGTACTCCCCGACCGACATCTTCGCGTGTGACCACGG
>JAEWFG010000415.1 GCA_023388935.1 Pseudomonadota bacterium
GCGGCTGGAATTGCTACGGCAAGCCACCAGGCCCCAAGACGATGCGAGACGGCTGGGACCGCCTCGCCGCCATCCTCGAAGGTTATCTGCTTGCAATCCAAAGCATAAAACCGGGAATCCCGTAGCCCGCTTGCGGGAGAGGGCTGGGGAGAGGGTGTCTCCGCAGAGAGACTCCCAATGAGGAGAAAGCCCTCACCCGGCGCTTCGCGCCGACCTCTCCCGCAAGCGGGAGAGGTCGCACCGATTTTGGCGCCGCGCCGCTCTGACCCAATAGCTCTTAGGACTTCACCTCCGTGACCGGCTGCGCCGTCGGCGCCACTTTCTTCTTCGGCGCGCGCCAGTTCTCGAAGCGCTGCACCACCACGAAGAAGGCCGGCACGAACAGCACCGCGAGGCAGGTCGACGCCAGCATGCCCGAGAACACGGTGATGCCGATCGACTTGCGCGCGCTGGCGCCGGCGCCAGTGGCGATCACCAGCGGCACCACGCCGAGGATGAAAGCGAACGACGTCATCAGGATCGGGCGGAAGCGGGCACGCGCCGCCTCGATCGCCGCCTCGATCAGCGGTTTGCCATCGCGAACGTGCAGCTCGAGCCCGACCTCGACGATCAGAATGGCGTTCTTGGCCGACAATGCGATCAGCAGGATCAGGCCGATCTGAACATAGAGATTGTTGTCGATCCCCAAACCGTTGAGAACCAGCGTCGGTCCGATCAGCGACAGCGGCACCGCGAGGATC
Source organism: Pseudomonadota bacterium (assembly GCA_023388935.1). GTDB lineage: Bacteria > Pseudomonadota > Alphaproteobacteria > Rhizobiales > Xanthobacteraceae > Bradyrhizobium. Next base: position 741 of record JAEWFG010000415.1, read on the forward strand.
ACCGAGATCGGGGCGTACCAGCTCTCGTACTGGCCGGCGAGCACCAGATAGACCAGCAGCATGGCAAGGCCGAACACCCAGTAGATCTGGTTGGAGACGGCTTTTTCCTGATACGACATCGCGGTCCATTCAAAGCCGGTGCCCGGCGGCAGCGTCTTGTCCGCGATCTCTTCCATCAATTGCAGAGATTGGCCGGACGAATAGCCCTGCGCCGGCAGACCGACGATGGTCGACGAGGGATAGAGATTATAGAGGCTGATCAGCGACGGGCCTGTGGCCGGGGTGATCGTGGCGACGGTACCGATCGGGATCATGTCGCCGTTCGAGTTGCGCACCTGCATGTTGGCGATGTCGCGCTCGGTGACGCGGAACGCCGGATCGGCTTGCGTGTAGACCTGGAAGACGCGGCCGAACTTGTTGAACTGGTTGACGTAGGACGAGCCGAGATAGGTCGACAGCGCCGCGAACACCTGGTCCGTCGTCACGTGCAGGGTCTGGGTCTTGATACGGTCGATCTCGACGTTGAATTGCGGCACCGACGAGCGGAACGATGACGAGACGCGCTGCAGCGCGCTCTGGCTCTGGGCGTTGGAGACCATCGCGCCCGTGATCGCCTGGAGCTTCGCGAAATCGCTGTTGCCGTCGCGCAGCTCGACCTGCATCGAGAAGCCGGCCGCGTTGCCGATGCCCTGGATCGGCGGCGGCGGCAGCACCAGCGTGCGCGCTTCCATGATGGTCGCGACCTTGTCGTTGAGCCCGTACACCAGCGAGCGCAGATCCTCGCCTTTGCCGCGCGCATCCCAGTCCTTGAGGATGATGTAGGCAACGCCGGCATTGGCAAGGCTCGCGCTGCTGTCGAGCGCGGAGATGCCGGCAATGGTGATGATCTGCTGGACGCCCGGCGTTTCCTTGATGAGCTCGGCCGCCCTGTCGAGCACCTTCTGGGTTCGCTCGAGCGAGGCGCCATCGGGCAATTGCACGGCCGCGATCAGATAGCCCTGGTCCTCGATCGGAAGGAAGCCGGTCGGCACCCGCGACAGGCCGTAGCCGCCGATTCCGATCAGCACCAGCGCAACCGCAACCGAGGCCGTGGCGTGCCTGACCAGGAAGCCGATCAGGCGGATGTAGCCGCGCTCGACGCGATCATAGACGGCGTTGAAGCCGCGGTAGAAGAAATTGCGTTGCTCCGGCGGCACCGCCGGCCGCAGCCAGAGCGCGCACTGCGTCGGCTTCAGCGTGGCCGCGTTGATCGCGGACAGCAGCGCGGTCGCCGCGATCACCAGCGCGAACTGCGAATAGATGCGCCCGGTGAGGCCGGCGAGGAACGAGGCCGGCAGGAACACCGAGATCAGCACCAGGGTGATGCCGACGATCGGTGCGAACAGCTGGTCCATCGCCTTGATCGCGGCATCGTGGCCGTTCATGCCTTGCTCGATGTTGTGGGCGGCGCCCTCGACCACGACGATGGCGTCGTCGACGACGATGCCGATCGCGAGCACGATCGCAAACAGCGTCGACATGTTGATGGTGAAGCCGAGCGCCGCCATCGCGGCGAAGGCGCCGATGATGGTCACCGGCACGGTGGTCGCCGGCACCAGCATTGCGCGCCAGTCCTGCAGGAATACCAGGATCACGACCAGCACCAGCAGGCCGGCCTCGATCAGCGTCATGTAGACCTCATGCACCGAAGCCTGCACGAATTTGGTGGTGTCGAATGGTGTGTCGTATTTGATGCCCTGCGGAAAGGCTTTCGCCAGCTCCGCCATCTTCTTCTCGACGACCTGCTGGACCTGGAGTGCGTTGGCGCCGGGCGACTGGAATACGCCGATGCCGGTGGCCGGCTGCTGGTTGAGCGAGAAGATCTGGCTGTAGGTCTGCGCGCCCAATTCGACCCAGCCGACGTCGCGCACACGCGTGACGTCGCCGCTGGTGCCGGTCTTGACGATGATGTTCTCGAATTGGCTGGTGTCGTCGAGCCGGCCATTGACGTTGAGCGTGTACTGGAACGCCTGTCCCGGCGGTGTCGGTGGCGCGCCGACCTGGCCGGCGGAGACCTGCTGGCTCTGCTGCTGGATCGCCTGGATGACGTCCTGCGGCACGAGGCCACGGACCTGCAGCTTGTTCGGATCAAGCCACACCCGCATCGAGTACTGGCCGGCGCCGAACACGGTGACATTGCCGACGCCGGGCAGGCGGGACAGCTCGTCACGGATGTTGATGGTGGCGTAGTTGCTCAAGAAAAGACTGTCGTACGACGAGTCCGGCGAGGTCAGCGTCACGAACAGCAGGATCGAGGTCGACCGCTTCTGCACGGTGACTCCCTGGTTCTGCACGGAGGTGGGCAATTGCGACAGCGCGCTGGAGACGCGGTTCTGCACCAGCACCTGTGCGAAGTTGAGGTCGGTTCCGATCTTGAACGTCACCGTCAGCGTATAGGTGCCGTCGGAGGCGCTGTAGGACTGCATATAGAGCATGTCCTCGACGCCGTTGACCTGCTGCTCGATCGGCAGCGCCACGGTGTCGATCACGGTCTTGGCGCTGGCGCCTGGGTAGCGCGTAGTGACCTGCACCGTCGGTGGCACCACGTCCGGGTATTGTGCGACCGCGAGGTTGAACAGCGCGACGCCGCCGATCAGGATCATCAGGAGCGCGATCACGTTCGAAAGGACCGGCCGTTCGATGAAGAACTTTGATATCATGGCCGGCGCTCCTACTTGGCAGACGCCTGCGACTGGTCGATCTTCGTCACTTGCGGATCGATCTTCTGGCCCGGAATCACCCGCAGCAGCCCCGCGATGACGACCCGGTCGTCGGGCTCCAGGCCGCTTTCGATCACGCGCAGGCCGTTGTCCGCGGGGCCGATCTGCACCTTGCGCTGTTCGACCGTGTTGTCCTTGCCGACCACGAGCAGATAGCGGCCACCCTGGTCGCTGCCGAGCGCGGTGTCGGGGACGAGGAGGGCGTTTTTCTCCTGGGTGAAGGGTACGCGAACGCGGACGAAATAGCCGGGCAGCAGCACGCGCTTGTCATTGGGCACGACGCCGCGCACCGCGAGCGTACCGGTCGATTGATTGATGGTGGGCGCGACGTAGTCGAGCCTGCCCTCATGCGGATAGCCGGTCTCGGTCTGCAGGCCCACTTGAATCGGGAATTGCTTGAGGTCGGCGGCGGTGAGGCCGCGCCGCTGCGCTTCGGCACGGATGCGCAGCACGTCCTGTTCGTTGACCGTGAAGTTCACATAGATCGGGTCCATCGCGACGATGGTCGCGAGCTGGGTCGGGGAGGCGACGCCGACGAGCTCGCCGATCGAGACCATGTGGGCGCTGACGACGCCGTCGAACGGCGCGCTCACCTTGGTGTAGCCGTAATTGACTTCGGCGAGCCTGGTGTTGGCCTCGGCCTGCAGGAGATTGGCCTGGGCGTTGTCGCGGTTCGATGTCGAGGCATCGAGGGTCGATTGCGCGACCGCCTGGCGCTGCACGAGATCGCTCTGCCGCCTGAAGTCGGCTTCCGCCTGCTTGAGCGAGGCCTGGGCGCCGGCCTCGGCCGCCCGCGCCTGGTCGAGCTTCAGCTTGTAGGTCTCCGGCTCGATCGTGAAGAGCTGGGTGCCTTGCTTGACGAAGCTGCCGTCCTGGTAGTCGATCGATTGCAGGAAGCCCTGTACGCGCGCGACGAGATCGACGCTCTTGATTGGCGCAGTGTTGCCAGTGGCCTCGACATAGCGTGTCACAGCGCGCTGCACCGGCGTCGCCACGTCCACCTTCGGCGGCGGCGGGGCCACGAACGTATTCTTGTCCTCGCAGCCCGCGAGCGCGACCACCGCCGCCACAGCGGCCAGTGCCCGCTCGATATGTCTCCACGCTCCGTTGCGTTGTGCGGGACATGCGGGATTCGCCGAGGTCATTCGGAGGCCTCCGATGATTGTCAGTGGGTGCGGCAGGCTACCAACAAATGCCCGGCCGTGGAACACCATAGCCATGGCAGTCACCAGCCTTGCACTGTAAACGGCACTGTGGCCTTTGACATTCCTGTCACGACAAACCGCTTTTCATGGAGCGCGCGATCGACCAGAATTGTCTCAAAGGCCGTGTGAAGGAAGCGCAGCGGTCGGGAAGAAGAGAAGATAAGAAGAGGTGAGGAGAACATGACATGCCCACGTCCCTCCGGTCGGTCCTTGCGGGGCTCGTTCTTGCCGCGGCGGTCGCCTTGCCTGCACTAGCGGATGGCCTGAAGGACGAGATCGCGCCGACCGGCAAGCTGCGGGTCGCGATCGCGATCAGCCCGGCGGGCGGCGCATTCTGGTCGACCAAGACGGAAGCCGGCTATGCCGGTGTGCCCGTCGATCTCGGCAGGGAGATGGCCGCCCAGCTCGGCGTTCCCGTCGAATATGTCGTGCACCAGAATTCCGGGCAGATCACCGACGCGGCGTCGAAAGGCACCTGGGACGTCACCTGGCTGCCCAAGGATCCCGAGCGCGAAACCAAGATGATGTTCGGCCCGATCTACGAGGTCGCGGACGCCACCTACATCGTCAAGCCTGGTTCGAACGTGACCAATTTCGCAACGCTCGACCAGCCCGGCATCAAGGTCGCGGCCGTCAACGCCACAACCACCATGCGCGGCGCGGTCGCGCATCTGAAGAACGCGAAAGTCACGGGCTATCAGACCTATGACGAGATATTCGGCCTTCTGAAGAGTGGCGAGATCGACGCCTTCGCGCTGTCGCGCGACCAGCTCAACAAGATGGCGCAGAAGATTCCGGGCACGCGGGTGCTGGACGAGACGTTCAAGAAGACCGTCACAGCCGTCGCCGTTCCGCTCGGCCACAGCCAGGCGCTGACCTTCGTCTCCAAGTTCATGACGGAAGCGGTTGCGAACGGCACGTTGCGCAAGGCCTATGACAATAATGGGTTGAAGGACACGCCGATCCGTACTGAATAGCAGGCAAAGCAGAGGGGCTGCGTTGCAACCGCTCCCTCAGCGCGGCTTGATCTCCGCGTATTTTGCCATCGCCTTGTCGAACTTCGGCTTGAATAGCCACATTGCGCCGAGAATCTCGCGAAAGCTGGCCGAGCTTCGCGCCCGATCGGCCTTGCCGAAGGCGAAGATGCTGTTGTTGCGCAAGTGCTTCATGATGGTCGGATTGGACACTCGATAGCTCAGCAGATCACCAGATCTCAGCGCGGCGCGCGTCGGCGTCGGGATGATCTGGATCAGTTCGAACAGCTTCATCTGGTCGATCGGATCGGGCAGCGTTTTCACGATTGCGGGGATTTCGGCAAACAGCTCCGCATGTGCGTTCATGAGGCCGTCGCGGACATTGGTCCAATGATTGAAGCGGCGATCGGTGCCTCGGGATCGCGCCTCCTCCCTGTCGTCGCGCGCACCGAGCGCGGGATCGGCGGTCGCGATCGTGCTCTTGATCGCATCCCATTTGCGCTGGCCGTTGTGGTCCTCGGACGGACCGGTCTGCAGGCTGCCCATATAGGTGTTCGAGCGTGCATTGCGGACGTTCTGTTTGCCGTTCGTCTCGGCATAGAACAACCCCAGGCTGATGCGACCGGCGGCGTCGGCATCGCCAGGCGCAAGCCCTTTGGCGCGCGCGATCGCGACCGCGAGATCGACGACGTCCTTGAACGGTGTCGCCGAATTCTGTGCCCCCGCCGGCGGCGCCTCCATGATCTCGAACAGTTTTGCGTATTCGTCGACCAGCGGCTCGATGTCGGCATCGAAATAGGCTGGAGGAATCTCGAACTTGTTGGCGCGGCCGATCCTCGACGGCATGACGTCCGTGAGATCCTTGTAGCTGCTGATGACGGCCACGCGCGCCAGATAGAGCGCCTGGCCTGGCAGGTTCGGCAGCGGCTGCTTTGCGTCGATCTGGCCGCGCCGTTGCGCAAGGATCGCCTTGAACTCGCCGAGCGCGCGGTCATAGGCCGCAAGCGCTTCCGATTGCGTCGGCGTGAGCGTTTGCGCCTGGCTCACGGCGAACGTCGCGAGGAGCAGCCCAAGCGTCGCGATGGCTGCGATCGCATGACGTCGTGCACGCATGGCCGGTTCCCCCAACGATTCGTCGGTCAGGAGAACGTAACCATCAGACGGGAGGGCTGGCGAGATGAAATCCCATCCGGCCACAACGACGGAGCAGCCCGCCGCCTAGTCGTTCGCCTCAGGCGGCAGGAAGTCGACTTCGTGCAGGGCCGAGATGCGCACGACCTCGGCGGGGTCGGTCAGATTGTGGAGCTGGTTGAATAGCGCCTCCAGCTTCTGCATCGGCGAGACCCAGAACAGCGCGCGGCACGGCTTGTCGGACTTGTTGAAATAGCCGTGCGGGATGCCGCGCGGCATGCGCACGAGATCGCCGGCATGGGCCTTCACCCATTGGCCGTCGAGCTTGAGGTCGAGCGTCCCTTCCTGCACCAGGATGAATTCGTCCTGGGTCGGATGGATGTGCACCGGCACGAAC
>JAEWFG010000015.1 GCA_023388935.1 Pseudomonadota bacterium
GGTCTTCTTGACCCAGTTGTTGCCGCGGCCGCTGGAATAGACCTGTCGCGGACGCGGACCTTGGAAACGACGCCTTCCAGGCCAACTTTGCAGGCGTGCGCGAACATGGCGCGGCCCTCGATCGCGAAGCTTTCGCTGAACTGGATCGCTGTGCCGGTCTCTCGCGGTTCTTCCATGAGCATCCTCCTCTGGTTGAGATGATGGCGAATGAGCTTGTTAATCGGCGTGGGGGTCGTGTGCCGATCGGCATCTCAAGTCCTTGATTGATTTCGCATGTGTGGGGTCAATGTTCGGCGCCGATTCACACCGCAGCCGCCAGAAGTGTGTTCGTCTTTGCTTTCCTGAGTACGCGAAGTTGAAGGATTTGGGGACGGCCTCAATGAGCGCGCAGCCAAATCCTGATGGACGCCAATCGACAGAAAGCGGTCAATAATGGGTATTGCCGCCCGTTATGATCTGCTATCTCGAGACGTGCCCAAGGTTGCTGATGGAGGGCGGGATCACCGAGTTATACTCACCGAATGCCGAGCGACGAAGCCATGGAGGACGAAAAAAGGGGATCCAGTCCGGCATCGCGGGGCGGGGCAGGGGTCTATATTGAGGGCGAGCTCGGGGCATTCTACCTGCTCGCTATGCTGGCCCGAACAGAGGCTCGGGGGATGCCCGGCGCGAGGATTAGCCGGGTGCGCTTCCAGGGGGCCGACCTCGGCTACGCGCTTGATGACCTGATTGTACATGGCGTTGGCCCGTCGGGCGACGAGCTTCTCGAGATTCAATCAAAGCGGGAGATCTCGTTCTCCCCGAAGGACATAACGTTCCAAGAGGTCGCCGAGCAGATCGCGCGGAGTTCGCGAAGCGACGTGCCGGAGGATCGGCATCAGCTTGCAGTGGCCACGCAGCGCACGAGCAAAGCGATATCCGGTCCGTACCAGGACGTGCTGCTCTGGGCGCGCAAATCGGCATCCAGCGTTGAGTTCTTCGATCGGCTCGCCGCCAAGGGCGTGGCGAGCGATTCCATGCGAAACTTCGTCGCAACGTTCCGCTCGAACCTCGTCGCCGCCGCGGTCGAAGATAGCGATGACGCCATCTGGCGACTTCTTCGGAGGTTCGCAATCCTCGAGTTCGACTTTGAGTCAACCGCGCCACTGGCCCGGACGCATGCGCTGTCGGTGGCCCGTCAGGTGCTTGCTGACGAGGATGTCTCCCGCGCTGGCTCCCTATGGAGCGACTTGATTGAGATATCAATCGCGACCGCCAAGTCCGGCGGATCGATTGACCGGCACGAATTGCGCGCCAAGCTAGTGGATCGCGGCTTCCGTCTGGCAGGCGACCGGGACTACCGGCCGGCGCGCGCGAGGCTGGCCGACATGGCTCGTATGACGCTGGCGGGGATCGGCACGGCGGTTGCCGGTGTGCACCTCACCCGTCTCGACACTGTCGCTGCGTTAGACCAAGCGACGGGGGAGCATCGCTTTGTGGAGCTGCGGGGCGGACCCGGCGTGGGGAAGTCCGCCGTCCTTCGTGGGGCTGCCGAGCGGGTCGGCCGCGAAGCTCAGATCATCGTCCTCGATCCTGTCTCAACACCCGCCGGCGGCTGGCTGGCGTTCGCCCAGGCGCTCGGCATTCCCGGTACCGCCAACGAATTCCTGAATGATCTTGCCGTCAGTGGTGGCGCCGTCATCGTCATCGACAGCCTGGAGATGTTCGCCGACCTCGCGCGTCAGCGTACAGTGAACGATCTGCTCCGCGCGGCTAGTGCGGTTGAAGGCTTCACGGTCATTGCGACGGCACGCGCCGGCTATGGTGATGCCACCGACTCGTGGATCGCCGACGACATAGCCGAAGCATTCGGCGGCATCCATGCGGTGGATGTTGGCGAGCTCACAAACGACGAGGCGGCGTTCCTGGTCGACACGGCGCCCGAGCTTCGCGTGCTCTTGGCATCCGGCCACCAAGCGGCCCGCATCGTCCGCAATCTCTACCGGCTCTCGCGTCTTCTGAAGGCACCAGCGTCGGCCGACATCCGGACTGAGGCAGCGCTAGCGAGGCACTGGTGGAGCAGTGCGGACGATGCACAGAAGGATGTTGTCAGGCCGGCGCAGCGAATTCTGGCTGACCTCGCAGAAAATAGCCTCGCTGGGGAGCCCGAACTGGAACTGCGTGCCGATTCCGCCGCGCGTTCGCATCTGACCAGCTCCCTAACGCTGAGGGAGGTTCGTCGCGACCAGCTAGGATTCTACCACGACGTGCTCCGCGATTGGGGAATTGGAAGCATCATCGACGAGGATTACAGTCGGATTGCCAGCCTGGATCTGTCAGCTCCCGTGTCGCCGCGCGTCGCCCGCGGCATCGAATTCGCGGGTCGGCTGGCGCTGGAAGCACGGCAGGAGTGTGCTGCCTGGCTTGACCTGCTCGACCGGCTCTCGCTCGCCGGTGCGCACAGTTCGTGGCGTCGACAGGCGCTGTTGGCAATAGTGCGGTCCGAGATCGGGTTCGAACTGTTGGGACGTTGCAGCGCGGCGCTCCTCGCCGACGGCGCCGCGCTCTTCGCCGAGCTGAGCAGGGCTATCACGGCGGTTGAGACCGTCCCAACGGCCGATCTCTACGCAACGATGAAGATAGGCACCGAAAAGCCAATTCCGCGATCGCTTCGCACCAACACGACTGGCTCGGGCGTATGGCTGCTACGTTGGGTGCTTCAGCATTCGAAGGATATCCCGATCCAGGCGTTTGGCGCCGTCATTGATCTAATCGAGATTCAGCTCCAGCTGCTGGTAATGGTTCCTACGCTCGCTGGTCCAACCGCCTCCATGTTGCTTAACTGGCTCCGGCAGCTCGATGTGAGGGAAGCTGAGGTTACAATCCCGACCGATGCGGCGGCGGGGCGTATGGACAGCAACGAGCGCCGACGCATGATCGAGGAACTGCGTACCGTCGCGTTGCTGCTCTCCTCGCACGCTCCTGAGGATGCTAAGGCGTACCTGCGAGAGGTCGCGGTTGAGCGGGATTCGTACAAGGTGAAAGCGATCCGCTCGATGAGCGCGACGCTCGCTATGGTCGCACCTGCCGAGCTCGCCGCGCTGATCACGGCCAGCTTGAACGAGGAGCGTGAGCATCAATCGCGCTGCGGGGGCGGGAGTGAGCGCACGTTCAGCCATGCTGACAGCGACTACCTGCCGCCATCGCCGGCGCAACCCCCTTTCCTAGACCTCCTCACCTCATCTCCGCAGCACGGCCTCGCACTGGTGCGTGAGCTGGTGAGTGCCGCGGTAGAATTCCACAGTGATGGAGCCGAGCCGGGCGAAAACGGGTACACGCTCGTCTTCGACGATGGCCCACATTTCTTCCCCTGGACCGACACCTATTTCTGGTCGCGCGACCAGGCTCGTGAGTACTCGGTGGCATCCGGCCTGAAGGCCCTCGAGGCTTGGGGCCACGATCGCCTGGACGCCGGCGAAAAGATCGACGCCGTCCTCGCCGACATCCTCGGTCCGCCCGGAAGCTGCGCTGCCTATCTCCTGGTAGCCGTCGATCTCCTTATCTCGCACTTCCCCAAGACCCGCGAGGCGCTGGTGCCGTTCCTCGCGTGCCCGGAGCTCCTAGCCGTCGAAAGGTTCCGCGGTGGGCACGACCAGGTCGACCACGACGGTCGCCGCGGGGTCGGGGACGAGCCTTCTGGTCGCGTCACGCTCGCCGACCTGAGGGCAAGACCGTCTCGCCGGGCCACTCTCGAGATCGTGCTTCCCGCCTATCTGTCCGATGATGCGGCCACAAAGGCTCTTCGTGATCGGCTCGGAACCGCGGTGAGTACGCTTGAGCAATATGGGGAGCACGCTGGCTTCGGTGATCCGGCGTTCATGGGTGCCTATGCCCTGAACCTTCTCGATGTCGCTAACTGGGTCGATGTCGAGGGCGGGCGCGCCTATCGCTCCCCGCCCGAAGAGGCCGCGCACCTGGGGCGGCTGAATGGGCGCCACAATGAAATGACCCGCTCAAGCGAGCTGGAGGCGCGTATTCGGCTCGCCATTGACGGTTCGGAGCACGCGACGCCGGAGACCGCCCGCGATGCCGTCGCCTATGCTGGCGGGGATTTGCCTGACGACAGCGACACGGATGTGCTGAAGTCGCGATCGACGCGGCTTATCGCCACCGCGATGCTGGTGGCGCGCGATGGTGACGACGATCTCCTAGACTCGCACGTGGCCTGGGTGAAGGACGTCATAGCGCGCACCCTCTTCGGGAAGTCGGACCGCTCTTCGAGATCAGGTAAACTGCTGCGGTTCAACCGGCACGCACTCGCGATCCTGGCGCTGTTCCATCTGTGGATTCGCCGGCAGTCCAAGTCGGATCGCGACGCGTTGATCGGCACCGCGGCGCGACATGATTGTGGCGGAGTCACGGGCTTCGCTGCAGCGCTTGAGAGGATCGTCGAGACCGACCCGCGACTTTTTAAGGCGGCCATGCGCGTTGCTTTTTCGGCTTGCCTGTGGCGACGGCCCCCGTGGGGCGAGGACGAAGCCGTGCAGAAGCGGTTCGAGGATGAGCGGGCCGCAGCGACCGAGCGCGCCGTGACCGCGGAGATCGTCTGGCTCGAAGGCGGCGATGAGCCCGCCTGGCCGGCGTTTCCCGACGAGAGGCCCATCTTGCGGCGTGCGCTGCGCGTTGCGGTGCCCGGCCCCGAACGACCCGAGGACGAGGCCGAAGAGCCGGATGGCGTGGTGCACGGTGGCGCGACGATCCACGCGGACGCTCAGACCACAGCACAATGGCTACGGTTGCTCAATGGCGACCACGCGAAGAAGTTAGATTGGGGCGCCGAGATCGTCGCGGCCTATTCCGACTGGACCGCGACGATAAACGGGCTGGGCCTCCCGGCTGAGGCGGAGGTCGATCGTTCAGCGAGCGAATGGAACGAACAGTTCTACGTGCTGTACACCGCGGCGCTGATGGACGCCTCTGTAGAGCGCTTCGACTCTCAGATGAAGCTCGTCACGGACCTGCCCGATAAATCTTTCTCGAAAGTCGCGGAAACTTTGATCCATGCAGCCGACGTCCTGTACTTCAATGATGCGACACGGTCACCTGCGCGGGCCGTAGTCTTGCGGGCGCGGATGGTCGACCGCACCATGTCACTCCGTCGGTGGCGGGCGTTTGTCCGCTCGCCTGGCGACATGTCGATCGACTTCGACACTGGGGGCGTCGTGGCGAAGCTTCTGCTCAACACGCATGACCCCTTCCGTCATACAAGGAGTTATCTCGTCTCGGCAGTGGCCGACCGGCTGGACCCGCTGCTTGCTGCCATGCTGCCGCTGCTCCCCGGCGGCCCGACCACCTTCGTGGCGCTATGTACAATGAATATGCTCCTCGTGGCGCCTCGAGCCAGGCACCTAGAATTCCTGCTCACCGCAATTGAGGCCTGGTTCGAACGCTTACCCACCCATGCGGGTCTCTGGATATCAATCGGCATCGGACGGAAGGTCGTAGAATGGTTCGAGGCGGCGATCGTAGAGGAGCCGGGCATGCTCGGACCTGCTCACCCGCAGCGTGATCGCATCGGCCGCGTCCTCGGTCGACTGGTCGCGGTCGGAGTCGCTGAGGCCCACGAGCTGGAGAAGTGCGTCGAGCGAGCAGCTGTGACCGGCCCAATCGTTAGGGCATAATCGAAGCCCAAGCCTAGATGGTGGCGGACCGACCTCCAGCCGTGAAGGTTCAGGAAGCTGCGGATGTCGGTTCGCAGCCCGGCTCGAAAATCCGAATTGAGGCCGCTTTAAATCGGCCGAGAACGCAGGTGCCTCGATCGTCACCTGTCCTTTCGGCGCTCCTGGTCGGTATCCATCCTTCGCGCCAACACGCTATGTCGATCGAGAACCGCGCCGACTTCGCCAGGGCAAGCAACGAAGCCTTCGTCATGCTGCCGTCTGATCGCACGGCAACTAACGCCGCAGAGGGCAAACTCTCAGTGCCAAAATCGAGTCCAACCAGTGCCAAAATCCAGCGTGGAGCACAGCTGTGTTTCGGCGTGGGGTCACAACCATGATCGGCGTGGGGGTCCCATCATTCCAATTCAATGAAATCAATCGTCTGGAGGGGGCACGACGACGCCGATGGGGGGCATTTTTCCGTCAGCATTCACAGATGGCTACGGTGATCGAGCGGTCGCTGCGTGAGACGTTGAGCGAGACGCCCGACGAGAAGGTGGAAGCCACACAGCTTGCCGCCTGAACCCGAGACAGGATGAAACAACACGGAGGGCGGCCAGTGAGCCGCCCTTTTGCATGCCCTGAGATAGCCGCCGTCCCGAAACAACGCCCACGACCGCGCGGCTCGCGACCCTGGCGGCCTTTCAAGCCCGCCGTTGAAAGCGCGCGGAGATCAATCTCACCGCAATCCAAACTGCGCTCTGGACACGAGCATAGCGTTCATGTTGCCTGCTATTGGCCGAGCCACCACTTCAGGAGCGTACCGATGCCTGACGTAAGGGAAAAGCAACGCGAAGCCCGCCGGAAGATCATTCGCCAATGGGCGAAGTTTCCGAAGGAACGGCGGCAGTCTATGGAGGCGATTTCTGAATTCGCCAGGACCGCCGCCCAGCAGAACGAAAAAGCATTCGCCCACAGTCATCGTGATCCCTATGAAAAGATCATGAGCTGGCTATTGCCGCGTGCTCATCTCTGAGCGACCGAGCCGCCCGCTGTCCGGTCAGAACTGGTTCCTGAATCCGCAGCTCACCCGCCGCCGCGATCCCGACCGCGCCGATTGCCGGCGCATTCGGTGAGCACGTTGCGGAGCCCGCTGGTGCGCGTTTGCGTCGGCGGTGGGGTGTGCGGCGGAGCCGGAACAACGTATGGACGACCACCCTGCGAACCACGTGCGGTGGTTCCGTGGCGCTCACTCGGGGTTGTCCAGCTTGTCGATCTCAGCCATCGCCAGCGCCGTGGCTTTCTCGCTGGCTTGGTCTCGCGTGTGAGTGTCCGGGTGCAACCGGCGTGAGACAAGGACACGAGTTCGCCCTCAAGAAGCGTGACTCTCTGATGGATTGGCCCAATCATTCAATAATGGGAATTTCCTCTTCGCGCGGAAATAGACGTTTGACGCCTGCTTCGTCCTGCCCGCCAAGCCGTTTGAGGAAGGCCAAGAGCTGTTTCGCAGACATGAGGCGTTATTCGACGTGCAATTTTTGCATGCCTGCGCGGCGGCGATCAGGGTGAGACTCGCGCTCTCATCCTGATTGTCGCGCTATACATGCCGAAGGACGCTCGACGGCGCGCGCGACGAGGAAGACGACAGGATCCCCGCCACCGCTCGCTTTGCTTTGAACTACCTCGCCGAACAGATTGAGCTACTTATAGACCGCATAGAGAGGCTCGATAGAGAGATTTTGGTTGCCGTCAGCAAGGATCCCGATGCGAGGCGTCTGATGAGCATTCCTGGTGTTGGTCCTCTCATCGCCGCTACCGCTCGGACGACGAGTGCAAACGCGGATCCCTTTGCTCAAGAGCTTGAGCAGCAGTTTCGATTGCGGCAAGGGTAGGGAAGGTGAGCCCAGTTAGGATCGATCTTGAGACGATCATGCTGAGCCATTTCGGCTCCCTGATCCCAAGTCAGCGAACGACGCAGTTCTTCGGGCAAGGTGATGATGGTGCGTGCGATCGCGCCGCGCACGGCTTCGGTGTGTTGGGGTGGACGGCCCCCGACGGCAATCGCGTATGCCAGAATGAGGTCGTTGCAGATCTCACTGAAAGGTGCCCTCAATGGAACAGATTAACCGGATTGGGATGGATACGTCGAAACGTTTCTTCCAACTTCACGGGGTGAACGCCGCCGAGACGGTGGTTTTGCGCAAGAAGCTGAAGCGCAAGGAGATGGTGGCGTTTTTCGAGAAGCTTGCGCCGACGGTGGTGGGAATCGAGCCTGCGGCGCTTCCCACCACTGGGCGCGGCTCTTGCAGTCATTCGGCCATACGGTGAAGCTGATGCCGGCCCAACTGGTTAAGCCATATGTGAAGCGCGGCAAGAACGATATGGCCGATGCCGAGGCGCTATGCGAGGCGATGAGCCGGCCAACGATGCGTTTCGTACCAATTAAGACTGCCGAGCAGCAAGCAGCCCTGATGCTGGGGGGCCGAAAAAACTGGCGAACGCCGCAGCGAAGTGGCTTGAGCGCGCGGGCGCGAACGCGGCGCGCAACACCTACCGGCAGCCGCAGGCATAGGCGCGCGCGGCTGCCCGTGTCTATTAGCGCTGATGGCCCAAGCCGATACCCAACACGAGGGCCTTTTGGCGCAGCGAACCGATGGTGCGCTTCATCTCCTTGGAGATCTTCACAACTGGCGTTCGATTCTTCGAATGCGTCTTGAGAGTACGCAAATCAGCGGGCGTCCACTCGCGCCGCATTGGCTTCTTCGTCTTCTTAGTCGGACGTTTCAACTTGTAAGCTCCTTGGTCCTTCGATGAGCGGCGCTGTTAGCACAGTGGCAAGAATCTTCAACTAACAACTAGACGACCGATTCCATGAACCCGGCATCTGCGGAACTGGAAGCGTGTTGGTGGATTCCTCGTTTGAGTTTGTCTGAACGAGGATTGATATCATGGCAACATGGCGGCACGCAGTCGAGTTGGCGA
>JAEWFG010000032.1 GCA_023388935.1 Pseudomonadota bacterium
GGCGGGCGTGGCGTTCGCAGTTGAAGGTGATGGGGTTGGCTTCGCAACCGAATCCTACGCCGCATCAGCGCTTTACACCACGCTCGCCAACCCCTCAGGCGCCCACTGGCGAATAAGACGGGCTAACTACAGCGACTTCTCGCCTGAGTATGGTCGCGGTGACAAAGAGCGGCGCACTACAACGATAACGTGCTCCGGCTGCCGCTTGCTCGTATCGTCAGCTCCTCGCGCTTCACAGTTCCAGTCTTCAGCCGGACCCAACTGAGGGAAACGGTGCGATCTGTGAACAACGTTTACCTCCCCCCGACGAAGCACTCCACATTGAGCGGCTCGCAGTTCGCTACGCTCGTCTTGGCGTGCAACTCTGGCAATCATCGTTTCTTGGATGACAGTGTGGGTGACGGCCGACGACATTCGCATGTCGAAAGAGCGTCGGATCGCACTTGGCTTCGGCGCCCCCCTTTCTCTCCCCATTGGTTGCGGACTTGTCGCCCTCATGTTCTACGGCAGCCGCAACGGGCACGACGAAGCTGCGACACGGCAATTCAGAAACGACGGCACGTGATGTAATCGTGATTTCCGCCGGTCAACGCTGGTTGATAGGCTTGCTGACGGGGATGGCTCTCGCTCACCCGCCCCTCGGGACAGGTTGGCTGCACTGCTATTCCGCAAAGAGCATTGAGCCATGATTCGCCGTCCCTGTTTCTTGAACTACGCATCTGGCACGCTGACGGATATGCAGCAGCACGATGAAGAGAGTGATCGTCGTCGGCCGTGGCTTTGCCGCGGTGGTTTTGGCTACCCACCGGCGCGCAATCTTGCCAATTGATGGAGGCATGCAGCCAAATTGAAGGCCACGGCCCCGCACCCTAACGGAGGTCCGGCGCGCAGTCCAAATCGTTCTAATGCTTCTCCAAGCGGAGACACCGATGGCCAAAGCTCGAAGCATCGCAGCGGATAACCGGGATGTCGTTCGGCGGCCGCTCATTCATGTTGTGTTCGCTACAACGAGCGGCCACACGGAGTTCGTGATGGACGTGCTAAGCAAGTCCTTGATGACCGCCCTGCCCGAATGGGCGATTGAGAACACTCTGGCCGAGCGAACCCAGCCGCAGGATCTGCTAAGAGGCTCCATTCTGGTATTGGCCTCTTCGACCTGGAATAGTCAGGGCGTCGAAGGGCAATTGAATCCGCATATGCTGGCGCTACTGCAAGACAGGGCACAAACTCTGGATCTGGCACTCATGCGTTGCGCGTGCGTCGGTCTCGGCGATCATCGATATTTTTATACCGCACGCGCCGCGAACCGATTGCAACACTATATCGAGAGCCATCATGGTCGACTGATCATGCCGCCATTGGCAATTGTCGATGAGCCGTATGGCCAAGAGGACACCATTTTAGCCTGGGGAGCCGGCCTTGCCGCAAGCTTGATGGAGCAACCGGTCTAGTCATGTCCCGCACATCTATCAAGATAGTCGGCGCCTCAGGTCAAGGGATCAACTCAATTGGCGCGGTTGTCGCGAGAGGCCTGAAGAGACGTGGATACAATGTCTTCGGATATCGCGAGAACCCATCGTTGATAAAGGGAGGTCACGCAAGCTTCCAGCTAGACGTCTCGAATGAAACACTGCGAAGCAGTGAGGTGAACGTCAACATACTTATCGCGCTGAATCACCACGGCCTTGAGCTAAATATGGAGGACCTGAAAGAAGGGGGAACCCTCCTTCATCTGACGCCCGACTGGCACTTTCCGGAGCACCATCAGAAGCTGATCGAGCAGCGCAACCTCCATGTCTTCTACCTTCCCGCATACGACATTCTCAGCAAGCTTGGCGCCGACCTCGTCCTCTCCAACGTGCTGATGACCGCGGCCTTATGGTCGATGTTCAATCTCGACATCGAGACGCTAAAGTCCCTCGTAAAGGCCAGGTTCGCCAGCAAGAAGCATCTCGCAGACCTCAATTGGCGCTGCATCGACGAGGGATATTCCTTCGCCGAAAAGACCAACATTTCCATTCAGCTGCCGCCGCCGAATGCAACGCTTGCGAACCATTTGCTTCTTACCGGTAGTGAAGCGATGGGATTGGGAGCGATTCACGCCGGGGTACGACTTGTTGCGGGGTATCCCATGACGCCCGCAAGCCCCTTGCTCAGCTTCATGACCGACGTAGAGAACGAAACCCATATGGTGGTCAAGCAAGCGGAAGACGAAATTACCGCAGCACAGATCGTCAGCGGCGCAATGTACGCGGGATCTCGCGCGCTCACTGCCACCTCCGGGGCAGGAATTGATCTTATGAGCGAAACCATATCGCTCAACGCTATGATCGAGAACCCCTCGGTCTTTGTTCTCGCGCAGCGACCCGGCCCGTCAACAGGCTTACCGACCTGGACCTCGCAAGACTCACTCTTTCAAGCCGTCCACGCTGCTCACGGCGAATTTGCCCACTGCGTACTCTCTGTAAGTAACAGCCAGGACGCTTTCGACCTCATGCCCGTGGCGTTCAATCTCGCCGAGCGTTTTCAGATCACCGTTCTCGTCCTCACCGAGCGACAAATAACTGAAGCGCTTTACACCCAGTCCCCCTACGATCTTCGCAATGCGACGATCGATCGCGGGAAGCTGGTCACCGATCCCGCCGAGCTGAAGTCCCTGAAGTCGTCTGATCGATACGATCCCGAGACAAAGGGTGGTACCTCCTGGCGATGGCTCCCGGGGAGTGCTGCAGCGACCTACTGCGCGCAAAGCGACGAACACGATTCCATGGGGAATGTTGACGAAGGACCAGAGAACAGAAGGTCCCAGATGGACAAGCGGATGCGCAAACTGGACCTGTTGAAGGCGTCCCTGCCTGAGCCCGATCTGATTGAGACGACCGCCGCCAAGAGCGTGATGGCCGAGAACTCGGATGGCGAGCTATTGGATCTGCTGCTGGTCAGTTGGGGCAGTACGAATGACGCGATCAACGATGTCATGCAGAGCGCGTCGCTGCGGGACCAACGGATCGCCTCCTTGCGGTATACGTACCTCTGGCCACTTCGAACGGAACGGCTCCAGCAGCTGGCAGGTCGCGCCGCCCGCACCATCGTTGTCGAGCAAGACTATCAGGGACAATTGGGCTCGCTCATCAGAATGCAATGCGGCCTGGAAATCGCTGACCGAATTCTGAAATATGATGGCAGGCCATTTTTCTACGATGAACTCCGCTCCCTGTTGCTGGAGAGGTGCGAGAGCATGCCCAGCCGGCGAGATGGTGAGGACAGGCGTGCACACCCGAAGGCAATCAGCACTTGATTTGACCGCAACCAGATCGAGGAGCTCCCTCATGAATGCCGGACTGCCGATCTCACCGCCAAGCCTCTCAGAATATTACTCAGAAACCAAATGCACTTGGTGCGATGGCTGCGGCAACTATGGCATTTGGACTGCTGTGAAGCAGGCGCTCGTTCAACTGGGCCTGCACCCCTGGCAGGTATGTCTCTGCTATGACATCGGCTGTCACGGCAATGCATCCGACAAACTCGAAGGATACCGCGTTCACGGAATTCACGGTCGCGTCATTCCATTCGCGGCAGGCGTCAAACTCGCAAACAACAATCTGACGGTCATTGCGTTCGGGGGAGATGGTGCGTCGTTCTCGGAGGGAATCGGGCATCTGGTTCATGGCCTGAGAAGCAACTATCCGGTCACTTTCGTGCTTCACAACAACGGGAATTATGGATTGACGACCGGTCAGGCGAGTGCCCTTACATGGCAAGGCCAGTCGATGAACTGGAGCCCAAACGGCATTCCGGAGCGTACGATTGATAGCATGGCTCTCATTTTTACGCTGCAACCTACATTCGTTGCCCGTGGGTTTACCGGCGACATCAAGTTGATGGCTCGAATTTTGCGAGCGGCGATCCAGCATCGCGGCTTTGCCTTTGTCGAAATGCTTCAAGCGTGCCCTACGTATAATCACTTTGCGACCCACAATTATCTACTGGAGAGGTATTACGACGCCAATGCCGAAGGGCACGATCCAAACGACAGAGATCGGGCTATGACGCTGGCGACGCAAACTTCGGATCGCATTGCGTGTGGTGTACTGTATCAGCGTAACGATGTTCCGCATTTCTATGAACGGCTTGTTGCCAGGCAGGGATGTGAGACAACATGCGTCGATGAAGTGCAAATATATGATGTGAGTAGATATTGGAGAGACTTGGTATGATGGTCTGACCAAAATCATACCATCTCACGCCACACGCCCCTAGCACCGTACGTCGCAATGGATCGTGCAGATCAACGTCATCTGCCCTCGCAATACCTTTATAGCGCGGCGGTCTAACAAGCGAACGATCGAGGCCTACCTCAGGTCGCGAGCGGATTGGCCGTTCTCAGCAGTCGCGGTCTCGGCTCGCGCCTGGAAGCTTAACCAGGCGATCAGCTTGCACAGGGAAATCCCATGCGGCATCTTCCGTGACGGGCACCGTTCGTTGCAAGTCAGTTATCACTTGCCCTGCACACCACATCCCGAATTTGGGTAGTATCCGCGCGGCTTTATCGAACTACCCGTGAGGCGTCACCAGAGCGTGCGCCGCGACATGTCATCCGCATCAAGCGTCTATTTCTTGAGCCAGATTTAGCGAAGCGGCCGAATTCGCGCAAACATAGATCCGTTCGGCTGAAATCTTCGGGCCACCGCGAGTACGCTGCCTTCGCAGCTTTCCAGCGCGATCTTCTGGGCCAGCATGACGTCTCCGATCGGCAATTCGCCTGCCGGCATGAAACACAAACCCAGCTTCGGACGTCCGGCTTCGTCGACTTCGCAGACGTTCGTCGCGGCGCCGACATAGATCCTGTATGGCCTTCCGGTCTCGCCGCCAACCACTTCGAAGTATCCGCTCTCAGACAACTGCGCACGTTGAGCCGGCGACAGCCATTTCCGCAAAAGTCGCAGCGACCGGCCTTCCGGCGTATTTTCCGCGCCGTGTCTGATGAAGAGTGCCCTTACGGCTCTCCGGCGAGAGCATTCGCCCGGCCGGGACGGCGCGGACTCTGACATGGGCTCCGACCGCGATCAGCCGCCGACAAGCCTGGGAATAAACAAGGTCTCTTCCGCGCCCGGATCGAACGATCGGATCCGGGACACCTCGCCCGGACTGGTCCTGACGGCGGCTGTAAAGCCGATCTCCGTCAATTCGTGGAAGCGCTTCTCCGCATTCGCCAGCTCTTTAGCGTCAAGCGGGTCATAGGGATAGCGACTATCACCAGCGCGGTCCATCACGATCTGGATTGCCATATCGTCCTCCAAGGAGTTTCTGATGGCAACGGACATCGCCTAAGTATTCGACCGAAGCCGCGAGTTTTCAAGCCAATAGAATCGGTCCGCGCCTGATCAGCTTGCGTCGGGCGGCGCTTGCGCGCCGGCAGAAGTAGCGGCCCCTTCTGTCGTGCGCAATAATGAGCCTTTTCGCCTGGAATGCCATCACTAAGGACGATGCGAGACCCGCGAACTGCAAGCAGTGTATACTGTTTTCTCCGGAGGACATGGACAGCCGGATCTACGCGATGCCTGACGCCGCTGCAACATCCCTTAGGGAGGCAAGCTATGGAAGAGTCGCTATTGCATGACCTGGGCGAAGAGGCGCTCGACGAGATTATCACGGAGTATCGTCGTGTCATCCAGCAGGGAATTCCGCGGGCGGCGCGTTCGCAGGACGTGATCATCGTGGGTGCCGGAATGGCCGGTCTGGCCAGCGCCTATCTGCTGCGCAACGCCGGGCATCGCGTCCGCATCCTGGAAGCCAGCGACCACGTCGGCGGGCGTGTCCATACCCTTCGCTGCTTCAGCGGCGATCTCTATGCCGAGGCGGGAGCCATGCGTATCCCCAGCCAGCATGAACTCGTGAGCGCATTCACCGACTTGTTCAAGCTGCCGCGTGAACCGTTCTTTAACGTCGACATCGATTTCGCCACCCGCGGCGCGCCCGATCCGGTGGTGCGCAACAATGAATATCTGTTCGTCAACGGCGTGAAGATCAGACGCAGCGCCTACACGGCCGGTCAACTGAACTTCCCGCTGCCGGCGGGCGAGAGTGGCAGGACCTCGCAGCAAATGCTGGACGCCGCGCTGGCGCCGCTGCGCGATTTCATCAAGGCGGACCCGGCCGAACGATGGCCGGTGGTAATCCAACGGTTTGGCGAATTTTCTGTGCGCCGATTCCTCAAGGAACAGACGCTGTATTCCGAAGATGCAATTGAGATGATCGTCGTACTGAACAATCTGGAATCGCGATTGATGACCTCCTTCGTGCAGGCTTTCATCGAGCTCGCCATCATCAACGACAAGGTCCGATACTGGCAGATACCGGGGGGCAACGACCGCTTGCCGCAGGCCTTCCTGGCCGCCCTGAAAGACTGCATCAGCTTCGGCCAGCGCCTGACCGCACTGGGTTGGGACGATGGCGGCGTTTCGCTGCGCACGGCGAGCGGAGAGACCTTTAGGGCCGACTCAGCCATCATCGCAATCCCTTTCTCCAGCTTGCGCTTCGTGCGGACCGATCCACTGTTCTTGCCCCGGCGCCGCCGCGCCATCCGTGAACTACACTACGACCCCGCCACCAAGGTCCTGCTCGAATTCAGCCGCCGTTTCTGGGAACAGGACGACGATATCTATGGTGGCGGCAGCACGACCGACCTTGCCAACCGCTACATCTACTATCCCAGCCATGATTTGGGTTCGGACCGCGGCGGCGTGGTGCTCGCCAGCTACACATGGGGCGAAGATGCCTTGCGCTGGGATTCACTGACGGTACCCGATCGCCTGCAATTCGCACTTGACGCTATGTGCCAATTGCACGGCGAGAGCGCGCGCAAGCTCTATGTCGGCGGCACGACCAAGAGCTGGATGCAGGATCCGTTTTCGTGCGGCGAGGCCGCGATCTTTGCGCCGGGGCAGTTCGAGTCGGTGATGCCCTATTTGGTCCATCCCGAAGGCGACAGGATTCACTTCGCGGGCCGTCAGCGAAGGCAGCGGGCCGGCCATGGCACAACTGGGGAAAACACGATGAGCCGGCCACACAACCTATCGAGTCCCGACTTGATACACACAGCGATGAAGGCATCGGAAGCCCAGCGATCCGAAAGCGATTTGAGCACGGGTTCACAATGCGAAAAGGTGCAGAGTTGTCCGTTATTCGTTCAGGCGCGATCCCGGGCGGACTTCAACACCACTAGTGGTCGCCTTTACGGTGTTGGCTATGCAAAACGTCCGTATCGAAGGCGTACACGGTCGTCGCCTTGAAGGTCTGCCCGGGCTTCAGCTCGGTGGTGGGGAATTGCGGTTTGTTCGGGCTGTCCGGAAAATACTTCGAGGTACATTCTCTCGGCATGTCTCCCTCGCTCCGTCAAGATGGCCATCCTGATCCAGGACATAAGCCTTCGGCCAACTTCGCCAATTGGTGGGACCAGCCCAATACCATGTTCGGAATCTCAAACCGATGAAGGGCGGGGCTTCGGTACCGTCATCGCGATCGCGACGATCGCTACGATGACCATCAGAACGTTGAACATCAACGCGAGGCTGGCGGCGAGGCGCACATTGATGTTGTCCGTTCTTCCCATCGCGATATCAGCAATGGGGCCTATATCTTGCAACTGGCTCAAGCCCGTAAAGATCGCCGCAGAAATCGCGACCCCAAAGGCCGCTCCGAGCGACGAGGCCATCTTGTAGATCCCCGAGGCTGAGCCAGCCTTGTCCGGCGGCACGTTGGCAAGAGCGGCGTCGGTAGACGGCGTGGCGTAAAGCCCCAGGCCAATCCCGAAGAGAGTGAATCCGACGAACGCCGCGACAAGATATTGGCGCGCGAGCAGAAATGTAGTTGTCGTCAGCAGAATCCCTGCCGCAGTGATCCAACATCCAATCAGCATTGGCTTCCGCGGCCCCATCTTCTGCAGAAGCTTCTCCCCGACCCGGATCGTAGATAGAATGGCAATCAAGTACCCTGCGGTCAGCAAGCCCGATTGCAGTGACGACAATCCCGCCTCCTGCTGAACCAAAGTCAATGTAACCAGCAGGGTTCCGGCTGCGCCGTTGAGCAGAAAGTTCGACAAAGTGGCGCCACTGTACGTGGTGTTGCGAAACAAGGTGAGGTCGACAAAGCCGGACGAACTCCTGATTTCAGTTCTCAGGAAAAAAGCCGCCGAGGCGATGAACAAGCCGGTGAGCAAGAGCACCGCCGGGCTCAACCAACCGAGTGCCGCGCCTTGACCAATTACGACGTTCAGAGCGACCATGGCAACGATGAACGTCGTCAGTCCGAACCAATCAAATGGCTTGCGTTCCTTCGTCTCGACGATGCTCTCTGGGGTGCCCCTAATGAGCAGAAAGCTCGCGATCGCGACGGCGATCGACATCCAGAAGATCCAGCGCCAGCCGATGGTCGAAGCAACGAGGCCGCCAAACAACGCACAGATGCCGGAACCGCCCCACGAACCAATAGACCAGAAGCTCAACGCTCGCTGGCGTTCCTTGTCGTCGAAATAGGCCTTTATCAATGCCAACGTCGCCGGCATGATGCAGGCGGCGGAGATGCCCTGAATGATACGTCCTGCCATCAGAAATATCGGTGTTCCGGACGGCGAGAGCGCGATCAGAAGCGAGCCTAGAATGCTCAAAACAAGGCCGATATAGGTCAGCTTGACCCTGCCGAATTGGTCTGCAAGTCCACCGGCGACGACGATGAATATCCCGGAAAACAGCGCAGTGATGCTGACCGCGATGTTGCTCGCGCTGTTGGTAATCTGCAGGTCATCGCGCATGGTCGGAGCGATGTTCAATGTGGTTTGCGCGAAGAGCCAGAAGGTGATGACCGCCAGCACAATCCCCAAGATCAACCGGTTCGAACCTTCGTAAGCCGGTGCGGTTGTGGCGTTCAAAGTCGCGTCGGTCATTGGGTATCCCTCCGTCTTTGCGAAGTGAACCCCGGGACCCCAGTGGAGTGAAGCAACGTTGCAGCCAACCCTACTGTGGGGATGCGCCTCACTGCAAGATGTCTAGCGATCCATGCCGGTAAATCCGGCCGCCCTTCATAACGAAATCAACCTTCGCTGCGGCGGCGATATTTTCCAGAGGGTCTCTCGGCATCGAGACGATATCGGCCTGCTTGCCCGGCGCTATCGCCCCGAGGTCGTCGCGTTGCAAAAGCTCGCGCACCATACGACAAGAAACCAGTTCGCGAACGATGCGGTCTGGCCGTTCTGTCCGCCGACGAGATCGACCCGGGGGCTGCTTCTAGTCAAATAGATCTAAGGAGTTCGTCTCGAAGAGTTCGTCCACGCGCACATATAGGTGCGCCATGCAAGCATTGTATCAAGATCAAGAACCGACGCCATCCGGCAATGAATCGTCTCGGGTTTAGTGCGCCCTGACCAAGGGATGAATCGTCCCCGAATAGCCGCGGCCATCGTTCGAATAGATGGAGAAAGTCGGATCCACGTCCGCGGCCGCGGCCGCGGCGGGCTCCGAGCGGCCGATCATGCTGGAACAATGGGAAACTTCTGCTTATTCAGGGCGGCGATCGTCTGGTCGTCCAACTGAAGATGCGCTTTCACCAATTCCGGCGGCGTCAGCGCGAGCCATTGATTGAGCGAGACATCGGCGTAGTAGCTGCTCTTGAACATCTCGAGGAAGCGCAGCGGAACCGTTCCGGTGTTCTCAACATAGTGCCCCATGGCAAACGGCACGAAACCGACGTCGCCGGCCCGGAAATCGAAGGTCCGCGCCTGGCCGGACGCGGCGAACACGCCCATGCGGGCCTGTCCTTCAATGTAGTATTGCCACTCATCAGCATTGGGATGCCAATGCAGTTCGCGCATGCCGCCAGGCTCGACCTCAACCAGCGCCGCCGCGATTGTCTTCGATGCCGGAAACACGCCGGAATCAGTAATGCGCACTGTGCCGCTCTTGGTTTTGATCGGCTGCTGCTGCATCATCCTGTGACTGAAGGTTGGCGAGGTGGGCGTCGCACCCGCGATCTTGTCGGATTCGATCGGACCGGGCACCTTGGCGTTGAAGATGTACAGCTCGCTGGGGTCCGGCGCGTGGGCGAAAGAGGAGCCCGGAACGCCGAAATTCTTGGACAGCACGTCGTTCGGCGTATGCTTGAACCAATCGCTCAAGAGAAACGTGTTGTCTTCATCGAAGTCGCCGTCGTCGAATACCAGCAGAAATTCGCATCCGTCCGGGCTCAGTCCCTGGATCGAGTGCGGCACACCGGACGGAAAATACCAGAGGTCACCAACGCCTACATCGTCGATAAAATTGCGTCCTTGCGGATCAATCGCCGTGATGCGAGCCGTTCCGTACAGCATGTAGGCCCATTCGGCGGCCTTGTGCCAATGCAATTCGCGAACGCCGCCGGCGTTCAGACGCATGTTCACGCCGGCGATCTGCTTGGACACACCAAGCTCGCGCACCGTGACCTGGCGGGTCCAGCCGCCGGTCTCCTGCCGCACATGAGCGTCCGAGAACGAGAAGCGAAGATTGGGAAGGGTGCCGTGATCGGTCGATGGCGGAACGAGCAGATCGGGATTTTGCCTGTCACGAGCCAGATTGCGCGGACCGGGATCTGTGCCGCCATGTCCGGGCCGCTTCGGTTCCGGAATTGGCTCGCCGGTTTGCGCTGCAGCGGACGTCACAAAGGTAGTGATGCCTCCTGCCGCCGTTGCAGCGAGAATGGAACGCCGCGTAACTTCATCCATACGATTACTCCATAACTAGCATTGCGCCTGCACGGCCTTTTCCCCTCTTCTTGGCGAACCATCCCGTTTTGTCGTGCACAATCTGCCCGTCGACACTCTGATTGAGCGGAGGCGATGAACGAAGATCGACTTGAGGAAAGCTCTACACCTGGACAAGCCAAAAGTGCCGCCGCACACGCAAATGTTATTTCTCCTGTCAACATGGTCGCGGACCTCCAGCCCGACCAGATACCCATTTTGGAGCGAGACCATCTGCAAGAGCTGTCGAATTCCGACAAAGATTTTGGGTGAAACCGTCCTGACCAAACGTATGAGAACCTGCGGGCGCGGACCGCCGCCCGCAAGTCGCAACGAAAGCACACCAACGCGGCCCGCCACCGCGGCCTCTTGAGCCTGCACGTGCGACGCTGATGGCACGATCAACATCGGGCATCGATTCAAATTGCTTGAGAAATTCCCGATGCTGGATCTGCGGATGCGCGAGGGCTTCAGCCTCGCATCTGAAACCTCCGTACGAGTAGGCTTCGCCCTGCACTGGGTTTACCGTCGCGTTGGTCCTTATGCCGTCTGCGTCGGCTGAAACCTGGGCTTCGCCGATCACGCCCCCTCGCCGCCGGATGTTCCCGGCTGACATTCGGAATCATCCTGATCTTTGGTCGTGATCGCCCGGATCGCCTGGCAGCGCATGCTCACCCATCGCGGCCCTACGGCAGTTCGATGATCTTCTCGAACTCAGCCGCTGTTTTCATCGCGCGTCAGCACCCCGATCCCGCGGCTCCCGGCGTCGTCATGCCATCGTCTCCAAAAACAGGGTGCGATAACGACTTGGTTGCGTGCGCAGATACTGTTTCGGAGCTCTTACCGTAGCGCCGAGATGCGCTGCCGCGTGCCAGGGCCAGCGCGGATCATAGATGATGGCGCGTGCGAGAGCGACGAGGTCGGCATCACCCGTGCCGATGATCGCTTCGGCCTGATCATAGCTGGAGATCAGGCCAACCGTGATCGTCGGCAGATTGGAGGCCGCCTTCACGGCTCGCGCCAGCGGCACCTGATAACTCGGCCCCACCGGTATCCGTTGCGCAGGTGAAAGTCCCCCGCTCGATACATGGATGGCGCTGCAGCCACGCGCTTCCAATGCTTTGGCGAAGGCAATGGTCTGCTCGATGTCCCAGCCACGTTCAACCCAATCAGTGCCGGAAACCCTCACGCTAACCGGCCGCTCGCTGGGAAATGCCGCACGCACGGCATCATAGACCTCTAGCGGAAAGCGCATCCGGTTCTCCAGGCTGCCGCCGTAGCGGTCATCCCGTCGATTGCTGATCGGCGAGAGAAACTGATGCAGCAGATAGCCGTGCGCTGCATGAATCTGGACCACGTCCAGGCCGAGCCGTGCCGCTCGCCTCGCAGCTTCGGCAAACGCCTCGCGAACGATCGCGATTCCCTGCCCATCGAGAGCGATCGGAGGGTGTTCACCTTCCATGTACGGAATTGGGGACGGACCGACGGTCTGCCAACCACGATCTTCACTTGGCTGAATCTGAGCCCCTCCGTCCCAGGGGGCGCGTGTTGAGGCCTTGCGCCCCGCATGCGCAAGCTGGATGCCGATTGGCATATCCGAATAGCGCCGTACCGTTTCGACAACGCGGCCCAGCGCCGCTTCGGTTTCGTCGGACCAGAGGCCAAGGTCGTCGGGGCTGATCCGCCCCTCCGGCAAGACCGCCGTCGCTTCGATGATGAGAAGCCCGGCGCCTGAGAGTGCCAGGCCGCCAAGGTGGATCACGTGCCAGCCGGTCGCGCAGCCATCCTCGGCCGAATATTGACACATCGGCGCAATCACGATGCGATTGCGCAGCTCAAGCGACCCAACTTTGTATGGTGAGAACATCTGGCTCAAGGCTTGCCTCCGACGAAGTGGCTCGGAAAATGCCGATGCCGTGACGCCATCGCATCTTCGATCCATTGAAGAAGCGCGCTCTCGGGCCTCGCACCTGCAGTCCGTGCGATCATCTGCCCCTTCTCGACAAGGACGAGGCTGGGAATGCTCTGAACAGCAAATCGCGAGGCTAATGCCTGCTCGGCTTCCGTATCAACCTTGCCCAACCGCAAATGCGGCTCCACCTTCGCCGCTGCAGCGGCGAAGCCCGGTGCCATCTGGCGGCATGGCCCGCACCATCCGGCCCAGAAATCGATCAGGAGCGGAATGTCGCTCGACGTGGCGTGCTTTTCAAAATTCGCCGCGGTCAATTCAACCGGCTGCCTCTGGAACAATAAGTCACCGCATTTTCCGCAACGCCCTCCATCCTCGAGTTTTGTTGCAGGGATACGATTCAGCATTGCGCACGTCGGGCACGCAATGACAAGCCGATCTCCATCCATCATATGCCCGTCCTCCTCTTCGCATTCCCTCCCAAAGTTCCCCAGAAGAACATGACGACAACGCTCGAAAGACGCGTAATTTTCCGATGTATCCAGGCCAGTTCTTGCCACTTGGGCTATTCTGCCGATCTCACTGGCAGCTTCGGTTTTTGGCACTCTCGATCGCCAAAAAGGTGATGCTCGCGGGCACAAGTTCGACCCGACCGGCCTCGATGTGACGACCTTGGAGGGTCGGCAGTTCGTCCTGAGCTCCCAGTTTGAGCTCTTGTCCATTTAATCGGACAAGATTTGTCTCGAGCTTCTCGGCCGTGAGCGTGAGAAGGCCGGGACCATCATGAGAGCAGCGAAGCCGATAAATCGAGCAGGAGTACTGTCATAACGACCATTGCTCATGTTTTGCGCCGCAGAGATTGACGGTCGAATACAGTGCGATCTCGGAAAGCGCCGTGGCCGGCCGCACGTTCCCCCGCAAGGAAATAGTCAGGATCAAATATTCGGGTGCGACGTCCATTCCGCGTGATCCGCGAAGTCGCAGCTACTTCGAGGCACATTCTCTCGGCATCGGCGCGGCAACATCGGTGTCGCCAAGCGTGCGATACAAAGCACGTTGATAACCGTTCCCCGGCCGCTGGAGGAGACAACGCAAAGCATGCCGGCCACGGTCGACGCCGGCCGACTGAAGCGCATTCCGATGCCTGATGTCGGCCTCCGTTAATGCAAGCCCATTTGGGTCAGGGCGATTTAATAGTGCTCTTCAGCCTATCTTCTTATGACGTAAGCCCAAGACATGAGCGATTGCAAAAGCTCGGACACCATTGCTCTTGTCGGCTCGTCATGGAGACGCCCATCTTCGGAGAAGCGCGACGTTGCCTGACCTATCATCACTTCCGGCTTGTTGACCGGAAATGCATTGAGGTAGACCAGCATCTGCCTCAACTGATATTGGGCTCTCGCGGTGCCCAAAATCCCGCCGCTCACGCCCATTATGGCGACCGGCATGCCGTTAAACGGCTGATCCGGCGCGCGCGACGCCCAGTCGATCGCGTTCTTCAACACTCCTGGAATACTCCGGGGACACGAATAGGACCGCATCCGCTTTCGCCACCTGGGAGCGAAAACGAGCGACTGGAGCGGGATAGCCGGATTCCCGGATGTCCTCGTTGTAGTGGGGCAGGTCGCCGATTTCGGCTTGGGATATCGTCATTCCAGACGGCGCAAGTTCGCAGGCTGCTCTAAGAGCTAAAGTATTGTACGACTTCCTGCGGAGGCTTCCCGAAATCCCGAGCACGTTGAGGATTTTGGCTTCGGCCATAGGTTTTCTCTCCCGAACTGCTATTGAGCTTATCTGCCGACAAATCTACGCAAAACGGCTAAGTGCTCAGTCTTCGGCTCTTTACTCATCAGCCTTCAGGGCGGATGGCTTCGTCGACCGCACTGCTGCGGAAGGTCTCGATCAGGCCGCGGTTGGAACTGGGGTGGGTTGATAGGCAACCAACCTCCACTGGCCGCCTTTCCGGATCCAGATCGCGAGCGAACGATTGTCTAGTCGCCTCTCGGCACCGCCCACGGTCACGCGCGCGACCATCCGCCCTACGACCATGGCCATATCACCGAACACTCGGATTTCCTCTTCCGGCCTCGTTATTGCGAAGTACTTGAAATGGCCGGACTCGACCTGCTTTAGATACTCGTCCTTGGTGTCGCGCTGGCCGTTCGAATGCGTGTACACAAGTTGTTCAGAGAGCAGCTGATCAAGCGTAGCGAGATCGTTGCTTAGCATTGCGTCGTACCGACGATCCTCGAGTGCCTTGATCTCCGCAACGACTGTTCGATCTTGCATGTGCGTCCTCGTTCTGATCAGAGCGTGCGACCGGCATCGAGCTTAAGCTGGCTTCCCGTCAGGTGAGGCAATGAATCACCGAGCACGAACGCCGCGTATCGGCCCAGTTCGTCCGCTTCCACCACCGATCCGAGCGGCAGCGACTGCGCGACTTTCTCCAGATACCCCGGCATATTGCGG
Source organism: Pseudomonadota bacterium (assembly GCA_023388935.1). GTDB lineage: Bacteria > Pseudomonadota > Alphaproteobacteria > Rhizobiales > Xanthobacteraceae > Bradyrhizobium. The sequence continues at coordinate 15,147 of JAEWFG010000032.1, forward strand.
GTCGCCTCTGTCGAAGTTGTGCCGGGAACCAACGTATTGACACGCACACGATATGGCGCAAGCTCGACGGCGAGGGCATGCATCATGGCATGTACCCCTCCCTTACTCGCGGCATAGCCCATGAGGCCTGCAACTGGTTTTAGCGCGGTCGAAGACCCCGTCGCCAGGATCGATCCGCCCTCGCCTTGTTTCACCAGGATCCTTGCCGCAGCCGTGACGGTGAGGAACGTGCCCGTCAGATTGACGTCGATGGTCCGTTTCCAATTGTCGAGCGTCAGATCGACGGCTGGCGTCTGGTCTCCAATTATGCCGGCATTTGCGACCGCAGCATCGATCCTGCCGAAGGTATGTTGTGCCACCTCGAAGAGGTGGCTGACGCTTTCCGGGCTAGAAATGTCCGTATAGACCGCGAGGGCCTTGGCTCCATGACTCCTGATCTGGTCGGCGGTCGCATGCAGCTTCTCTTCCATCAAGCCAGCGGCAACGACACTAGCGCCCTCCGCGGCGCACGCGAGAGATATCGCCTTGCCGATGCCGGATTCGGCCCCGGTGACCACAACGACCTTTCCAGAAAGATCCATAATCATCACTCGATGTTTATGATGGCGGTTTTCTTCCGCGTGAAATGCTCGAGCATCGCCTCGAGCGAGGCTTCTTTCCCCAATCCGGATTGCTTGTATCCGCCGTAGGACAAGCCGGGCTGCACCACCAGATTCTGGTTCACCTGCACGATTCCTGCCTCGAGGCGCTGCACCCCCTGCATGGCTTCCTTGAGATCGCGCGTCCAGATGGTTGCGGCCAAACCGAATTGGCTATCGTTCGCTACGTCGATCACCTCGTCGAAGTCCGTCCACGGGAACACGCACGTGACAGGGCCGAAGATCTCCTCGCGCACCAGCCTGCTGTTCGACGGAAGTCCAGTGAAGATCACGGGCCGCAGATACAGCCCCTCAGAAAACGGTCGTTCCGTGGGAAGCTGAGAGCAAAAGAATGCTTCCGCACCTGGCGTCTCGGCGCCGAGTGCGACGAACGACTGCACCCGCTCGAACTGGCTCCGAGAGATGATAGTGCCGACGTCTGTCGCTTCGTCGAGAGGATCACCAAGTCTCAGTTTGCTCAGGCGCGACCGCAAAGATGCCACGAAATCCTCGAACAACGTCTCGTGAACGAAGATGCGGCTGGCGGCCGTACAGCTTTGGCCTTGGCGGGTAAATCGCATGCCAGAGAACGCGCCTTCGACTGCTCGATCGAGGTCGGCATCCTTGCAGACGATCATCGGGCTCTTGCCGCCGAGTTCCAGCGTTACCGGGATGAGCTTATCGGCAGCAGCACGGTAGACAATGCGACCGGTGTCCACTGACCCGGTAAACGTGACTTTCCCCACTGCTGGGTGCTCGACCAAGGGAGCACCGCACTCTTCGCCAAAGCCGGATACGACATTGACGAGTCCTTTCGGCAGCACGCCGCTGATGATCTCACAAGCTCTCAGAACGGCGAACGGAGCCTCCTCAGCCGATTTGACCACAACAGCGTTCCCGGCAACGAACGCCGGGGCTATCTTGAGAGCCATGAGGAGCAACGGAGCATTCCAAGGGAGAATTGCTCCGATGACGCCGATCGGCTCGTGCAAAGTCATGGTCAACATTGACGGATTGAACGGGATCGTTTCGCCTTTCAGCTCGCCCGCGAGGCCGCCGTAGAAGCGGAATACATCGGCGAGAGCACCCGCCTCGACCCGCCCCTCAGTGCGCAGCGCCTTTCCCGTTTCCAGCGCGGTGAGACGCGCAAGCTCCTCCACATGTTCGGTGAGCACGCGGCCGCACTCCGCAACGATGGCTCCCCGCTCACGAGCCGGCCTCTTAGCCCACGACTTTTGGGCCGCCCGCGCCGCCATGACCGCGCAATCGACATCTACGGCTTCGGCTCGTGCCGCCTCGGCGACGAGTTCGCCGGTTGCCGGGCTGATGATGGAGAACGTGCCGCCCTTGGCGGCGCCGCGCAGCGCTCCATCAATCAGCAGTTTGCCCGAGAGATGATGCGCAAGTTTGCGGGGATCTGGATCGGCCGCAGCCTTCCTGTTCAACACGTCGCTCACAATCTTGTTCTCCGCATCATAGACGCCAGCACCCGACGCGCCCCTAGGCCGCCTCCCACGCGGCGAAGTCGGAGTGATGCTCGAGCCACGCGCGAGGCGGCACAGTGCCCCATCGATTGACGAGTTTCACATTCGACAGGTCGGGTGGACAGTCCACGACTCTCGGCTCGAAGTCTGCACCTTCGATGACCTCCATCTCGGAGGAGCATTCGACGAGGAAGCCGGCGGGATCAACGTAATAAGTGAACAGATTGTCCCCCGCGCCGTGACGCCCCGGTCCCCAGACCATCGAACGATCGACGGAATCGAGAAGGTCACCCAGCCTCATGAAATCGGTGAATTGCGCGAACTCCCAGGCAAAGTGATGCAGACCTGGCTTTGCGCTTTTGGCAACACCGACGGTGTGGTGACGCCCATCTGCGGCGCGCAGCCAAATGAGCTCGTTGTTGACAGTTCGCTCCGAGAGTTTGAGGCCAATGGCCTTGCCGAGTTCGTCGTACACCGTCCACGGATCGCGAGCGGCCAGATTCACGTGGCATATTCCTTTCGGATGGATGCCCGGACCGGGATATCGGCGCCGCTGAGTTTCGGGCACAGGCGTATGAACCTCGATGACATGTCCCTCGGAGGTGGAAAACGTCACGGAGCGCGTGATGCACTCGAGCGACGGCCGCTCGCTCAGAATGCGCAATCCAGCTTCACGAATTTTCAGTGCCGCCCGATCGACCGATCCAGCGTCCGGCGCCTCCAATCCGACGCACCTGGCCGCACTCAAAGCCGAACGATGCAGAACCAATTCTGCGTGCCTCGAGCCCGAGCTCAGAATCGCCCTGGAGTCGCTACGCTCGACCAACTGGAGACCCGAGATATCAATCGCATCTTTCACGCAGGCATCGAGGTCCTGCACATTCAGGGCCATATAGCTCTGGCGCACCACAAGTGGGGTCACGAAAGTCCTCCCTTCAGTTCTTTTTTTTGCCGTCGATTAGGCCGCAGCCGATACTCGCGCCTCATCCTTGATTGGATTACGCAGGATACCGAGCCCTTCAACCTCCACCTCGCATACGTCGCCGTCTTTCATGAACAACGGCGGCTTGCGAGCAAAGCCGACCCCCGCAGGAGTACCTGTTACGATCAAATCGCCCGGCTCCAGAGTGAGAACCTCACTGGCGAAGAAGACCAGATCAGCAACGCTGAAGACGAGATCGCTGGTGCTCGCAGCTTGAACGACTGTGCCGTTCAAGCGGGTTTCAAGGCGAAGACCTGCGGCCCCCTTCGGCAACTCATCGGCAGTGACGAACTCGGGGCCGAAGGCGCCGGTCCCGTCGAAATTCTTTCCGACGGTCCACTGAGGCGACTTGAATTGATAGTCCCTGATCGACGCATCATTGAAGATCGAATAGCCTGCGATATGATCGAGCGCATTCGCGCGACTTATTCGACGCCCTCCCTTTCCGACGATCGCAACGACCTCTCCTTCGAAATCGAGTTGCTCTGACACCGCCGGGCGAGCAATGGCTTCGCCATGCCCAACAAGGCTCGAAGCGAATCTTGGAAAGAATGCGGGATAGTCCGGGACGTTCTTGTAGGGGCTTTCCGCAGCGTGATCGACGTAGTTCAGCCCAACACAAATGATCTTCGGAGGGCGCGATATAGGCGGCAGAAAGTGAATCCCGGCGGGATCGAGCACCTCAACCGCCGCATTGGCTGCCGCCGCCAATGCGCCAGCCCCCTCATTCAAAAGGGCGACCAGGCTTCGTGAGCCCAGATCCAAAAGATCACTGCCCTTCCGGACCGCGAGGCCTTCACGCCCTTCTTTTCGATAATTGACAAAACGCACGCCTGACCTCCTGCCGTCTCTGTCGTGGCGACCGATGTGCCACCAGGCAGGCAGTCCGTCAAGAATATTTTCGAAAATAAGATAGATCTTCCTACTATTGGTCAGTATCAAAAAGTGCGGGATCGCCTGCCAAGACGATCCGGATCGTCGCATCGAGATGGCGGCGGATCAAGAATACGGACGCGTCGGTATCCCGCGCCAAGACGGCGGATGCAATTTCCTGGTGTTCGGCCAAGTCGTCCCTCGCAGCCTGAAGGTATTGCACTGAAAGGCGCCGGTACCTGTCGGCCAGGTCATAGAGCTGATCTCGAAAGTGCAGCAGCCAAGGGGATCCACACGCGGCCACCAAAGAATAGTGGAAGGCTCGATGGCGCACCTCCCACTCGGAATCGATCAGGCCGTCGTCGCCGATTTTCTTCCGTCTCGAAAGTTCGTGAAGGGCAGCCACTATATTGGCCTCCCAGCGATCTCCACCCTTCTCGATCGACAGCTTTATTCCCGTAGAATCAAGCTCTTTTCGAAGAAAAGTGACGTCGAGCAGGTCGGACTTGGAGACCGAAGCTACGCGAAAACCCTTGTGCTCCTCCAGCACCACAAGACCATCGGAGGCAAGCTTCATGAGCGCCTCCCGCAACGGGCTCAGGCCGATATCATACTGCGCCTTCAACTCGTCCGAGCGCAGTCGGGCCCCTGGCTTCAGGCGACACTCGAGGATGTCTTTCCGCAACTCCCCATAGATCTCCGACGTTCGGGTCTTACCCTTCCGAACCACGTCAATGGATTGCTCCGACTCCTGTAGATTGATCACCGATCTTGCCACGCAACAGCTCCGATAGTCCGAATCTCCGCCCAACATACCGAACAATCGACAATTTACACCACTTTCCAATTATTTTCGAATATTTTTGACTTTTCAGATTATTCCATTAGGTTGCCGCGCTTCATAACAATCACATTTGGAGGACTCCCGAGATGAACAATGCGCGGAAGCCGGCCGCCACCTTGGCGACTCTGCTGAGCTTGCTCTCACTAAGCAGCGCGGTCGCTGCGGACGAAAAAGCCCCGTTTCGGATCGGCGCGATCCTTTCGACCACCGGTCCGATAGCCGGCGTCGGAATCCCGGAACGCGACGGCGCCCTGCTCGCTCAGAAGTTCATCAACAGCAAGGGTGGCGTGAACGGGCGTCCGATCGAGCTTTTGATCGAGGATGACGCCTCTAACCCGGATACTGCGGTCACGCGCGCGAATGCCCTCGTCCGGTCCTCCCAAGTGCAGGCACTTATCGGCTCGACGGGGCTAGCCTCGACGGTGGCCATCGGTGGTCTCACCGATCCAATCAAATTGCCGCACGTGGCGCTAAGTGGAATCGGACCCGCTATCGAATTCAAGCGTACCTGCCTCGTACACCTTCTGGCGCCGCAGGAACTCAACGCTCGAGCTGCGCTGGTGTATGCCAAGGAGTCGATCCACGCCAAAAAAATCGCCGTTCTGCACGATTCCGGCTATGGACAGGCCGTCTTCAACAGCATCAAACAAGTCATCTCGGATTACGGCCTGGAACTAGCGCAAGCGGAAAAGTTCGATATAGGCGCTACTGACGTCACCGCGCAGGCTGCCAAGATCAAATCGGTCGCTCCCCAAGCGGTGATCGTCATCGCTTCATCGGCCACGCCTTTCCGCAACTTGCGCGACGTGCAGATCGCGGTCCCGATCATCGGCAGCATTGCGTCGTCCTCCTACGAATATATCAAAGCAATGGGCGAGGCTTCGAACGGCGTCATCTTTCCGGAGTTCTTGATATCGGAAGATCCGCTTCCGCATCAGAAAACATTCGTCGAACAGTTCAAAGCTGAATACGGCCGGCTGCCTAAGAACTACGAAGCGGCGGGCTGGGACGCGGTTCAACTGATCGCGAAGACTCTCGCAACTACCGCGGACGGCAACGACAATCAGAAGTTCTGTGCTGCTTTGAGAGGGCCGTTCAAGGGCACGTTGGCGGAGTACGACTTCAGCGCTGAAAATCTGACCGGCATGCAACTGTCCAGCTTCAGCTACTCCCAGGTGAAGGATGGAGCCTTCGTGAGACTGCCTTTCAGGGTTAGCCAGTGACCCGGTCTGATCCTCTAACTTCCGAACTCCATTCAGAGGCCATATCGCGTGTCGTTAACGCTTAGCATCCAGGCCGTTTTCGCCGGCATCACCAATGGGTTCGTCTACGCGCTGACGGGCCTGGGAATAGCAGTGATCTTTGCGGGCAGCCGGGTGGTCAATGCGATGCAAGGCGAATTTGCCGTCGTCGGGGGCATGACGGTCGCAATCGCGTTGGCCGCCGGGGCGTCCCTCCCGGTCGCGATCGCGGCTGGACTGATCTTGGGAACGGGCATTGGGCACTTCATGCACGATGCCCTCATCAACCCGATGATCCGTCGCAAGGCGAACGAAGAAAGCATGCTGCTCTTGACGATTGGCGTCGCCTTTACTCTGTCGTCGCTGGTCCTCTTCATCGCTGGACGTGGCTCCCATCTACTGCCTGCGGTTGGGGGCAATGCCGTCCTAACGCTCGCCGGAGCCACGATCCGCGTTCACGCGATCTTTCTGATTGTGGTCGGCAGCATGTTGGTGGGCGCGCTCGCAATCTTCTTCAAACGGGCACCACTCGGGATTGCAATGGTCGCGGCGGCCCTTGATGCGGATGGAGCCGCCATCACCGGCATCAACGTCACGCGCATGCGACAGACAGCGTTCATCTTGGGTGGCGGACTCGGAGCCGTTGCAGGCATCCTGGTCGCTCCCCTCACCGAGGTCGGCTACCAGATGGGTTTGGGGTTGACCCTGAAGGGATTCGCGGCGGCCGTCGTCGGGGGGCTGGCGAATCCGCTGGGAGCAGTGGTGGGCGGAATTCTGATCGGCCTGGTCGAATCCTTCGGCGTCGTATTCATCGCGTCGGGTTACAAGAATGTATTCGCAATGTCGGTACTGATTGCCGTCATGATCCTCGTTCCAAACGGCATTCTCGGACGGGCCGGGCGGACAGGAGGTTGAGGCTCAGATGACCCGCAATCCTGTGCTCTGGTCTGCAGTTGCCATTCTATTCCTACTCCTGCCGAAAATCCTTCCTGCTTATGGGCTCGATCTCCTCGTGTTCGCGGCTGTCTACACGGTTGCCGGAATTGGCGTCGGAGTGCTGCTTGGTCAATGCGGCATCCTTAATCTGGCTCAATCGGTTTTCTACGCGATTGGAGCCTATGCGTCGGCTTACTGTACGGTTGAGCTTGGCCTTTCGTCATTGAGCGGAATTGCGATTGGCCTGGTGGTGAGCGGAGCGACCGCGTTCCTCATCGGCTGGCCCACGTTGCGTCTGAGTGGGTATTTCCTGGCTTTGGCGACCTTGGCCCTCAGCACTGCTGGTAGCGAGCTTTTCTTCGAATGGGACTGGCTCACTGGAGGGACCTTCGGTATCGGCGGCATTCCTCCGATCACCATCGCAGGATTCTCGTTCCAATCACGGGAAAGCGTCTTCTATCTAACCTGGTGCTGTGTCGCATTGGCGTCCCTCGCAACGCGCAATTTGCTCTCCTCAGGACCAGGTTTGGCAATGAAGGCCATGCGATCCGAACCTGATGCCGCCGCCGTGCTTGGTATCGATCTTCATTATCTCCGACTGAAGATATTCGTGCTGTCAGCAGTGCTCGGATCTCTGGCTGGCTCTCTATTTGCACATACGGTCGGATTCGTGAGCGTTCAGAGCTTCGGCGTGGACCGCTCGATCCTCTTTCTATTGGTACCGGTCATCGGAGGAACCCGCTCACTGCTGGGTATCGTGTTGGGCGGGCTCTTCGTCGCCATCGTCCCCGAGTTGCTGAGTAAATTCGGAGACATCCATCAAGTACTCTTCGGAATGCTGCTGATCGCCGTGGTTCTTGCTTTTCCGAACGGAATTGCCGGAATCACCGGCTCGCTGCGACGAATGGTTCGCGGACGGAACGAAGCATGATGCACATCAACACCTCCAGTACGAACGAAGCGGCTGCGGCGCAGCAGGCACCAGAAGTCCTGCTAACGCTGAATTCGATTGCGAAAAGCTTCGGCGGGCTTCACGTCTTGAGCGACATCAGCTTCTCGATTCCGGCAAACGGCATCATCGGCCTGATCGGACCAAATGGGTCGGGAAAGACAACGCTCTTTAACATAATCTCGGGCTTCATCTCCTCGGATCGTGGAGAGCTGACGTTCAACGGTATCGACATCACAGGCATGACCGTACCGCAACGTTGCAGGCAAGGTATCGTCAGGACCTTCCAGACGCCTAAACTTTTCGAGTCGCTGACCGCTCTGGAGAACGTCATGACGGGATTTCACAAGACCCGTCGCGCCGGCGTCGTTGAGAGTTTGTTGGGGAGCGCAAGATCTCGTCGGGAGATGAGCTTTGCTCGCGAAAGTGCGGCCAATATCCTCGAAGCACTGGGAATCGCCCCGCTTGCCGACTTCGACGCGTCTCGCCTCACGGCAGGACAACGCCGATCGGTTGAAATCGCGCGTGCACTGGCGTCCAAACCAAGACTGCTCATGCTCGACGAGCCGTCGACCGGATTGACCCGTGAGGAGACCTTTTCCCTCGCAAGTCTGCTGGAGCGCGTGCGTGAAGACGGCATCGCCGTGTTAGTCGTCTCCCATGACATGGAATTCATCCGCGTGACGGAAAGGACGCACGTCCTTTATTTCGGCAAGATCATTGCATCCGGCGACGTCGCGTCGCTCCAAGCCGATCCAACCGTCAGACAGGTCTATCTCGGCAACTAGGAGCAAGCGGTGCTGCAGGTTCAGAGTGTTTCCGCGGGCTATGGTTCGATCCCCGTGCTTTACGACATTGAACTTAACGTTGGTCGGGACGAGGTCGTTGGCCTCGTCGGCCCGAATGGGGCGGGAAAGTCGACCCTCGTTCGCGCGATCGCGGGTTTGCTGCCGGCTAAATCCGGACGCATCGCAATCGGTGACGCGGACATCACTAACACCGCTGCTCACGAGAGACCTGGACAGGGTGTTGCCATCGTACTCAACGATAGACATTTATTCGGCCCGCTTTCCGTGGCTCAGAATCTCGCAATCGCGGAGCGTCACGCTCGGCGAACCGGCCGGCAGGTCAACTTCACAATGGAAGACCTGAAAGAGCTGTTTCCAATTGTACGCGAACGTGCAGACAGCAAGGTCGAATTTCTGAGTGGTGGACAGCAGCAGATGGTTGCGATCGCAAGGGCCCTGCTCTTACAGCCGAACATCCTCGTGATGGATGAACCATCCGCCGGGCTGGCCCCCAAGATCGTGAAGGAAATACTCGGCGTGCTGCACCATTTGAAGTCCCGCGGCCTCGGGATTCTTTTGATCGAGCAAAATGTCGGCATTGTCGCCGACGTCGCGGAGCGGGGCTACGTAATGTCCTTAGGACGGCTCGTCCATGAGATCACGCCGGGTTCCTGGACAGGTCTGCTCGAGAATGACGCGCTCATGAAGGCTTACCTTGGCGGGTAGCACGCAGATCGGTGGGGCGCCCCCCCGATTGTGTCGTTACGGTGCGGAAATTCTCCCAGCATCTAGCCGCTTTCGCGACGATGTCCCTTAAGAACGCTGGCCAGAACGGCCTGGGCAGCTCCCTGAATTGGCGCCATCGTCATGGCCGCGTGCCGGTTGAACCCAGTAGGTTTCCGGGCGACACTGCAACAACACGATGCAGTTGTCCGCCGGCAGTTGCCGGTCGACCGCGAACTCGACATCCACGGCGTGCTGATGATTCCGCCCCGATATGCGCCTGGCGCTCATGCCGGGTCAGCCAATCTGATCTTCGACGGTCGACGCCACGTCCAACATCGGGTCTACGACCCACATGTGACTGAGTTCCCTGACGAGTTCAGCTTCTCCGCGAACCTGACAAAGTATTCGAAGCTTGCCGGGTTTGCCATGGAGTCGGCGCTCGCTACCTTGTTTGCCGGGCTGCCGAGCAGCAGCTTGCGAACCGGAAGCTCCATCTTCTTGCCGGTCAGGGTGCGCGGAATCTCGTCCACCTGGAATATGTCACTCGGCACATGGCGGGCCGACCCGTAGGTTCGGATCTGTGTGGCGATCCGGGCCTTCAATTCATCACTGAGCGTAAGCCCCGGCTGCAGGACTACAAACAGGGGCATGAAGGACTCGCGGCCCAGATATTCGAGGTCGACGACAAGGCTGTCACGAATTTCGGGAATGTCCTCAACGACGCGATAGATCTCGGCGGTTCCTATTCGGATGCCGAAGCGGTTGATCGTGGTGTCGGAACGACCGTAGATCTGACAGCTCCCGCTGGGCGAAAACCGGATCCAGTCGCCGTGCCGCCACAAACCTGGAAACTGCTCGAAATAGCTTTCCCGATAGCGCCGGCCGCCCTCGTCGTTCCAGAAATAGATCGGCATCGACGGCATCGGCTTGACGATAACCAGCTCGCCGACCTCGCCGATCACGGCTTCACCAGCCTCGTTGAAGGCGAACGCGGCAACGCCGAGCTCTCGGCATTGAATTTCTCCTGCATGGACCGGCAGAATCGGGCTGCACGCCACGAATCCCGAGGCTATGTCCGTGCCGCCACTGATGGACGCCAGCCAGACATCGGATTTCACTGCCTCGTAAACCCACCGATACGCCTCCACCGGCAGCGGCGATCCGGTAGAGTTGATGGACCGCAGCTTGTCCAACACAACGAAGTCCTTCGGCCGCAGCCCGTCCTTCATGCAATTGGTGAGGAACGCGGCACCGCAACCAAACAGCGTGACGCCGCATTCGTCCATGAATCGCCAGATCGCCTCGTTGTCCGGATAGGCCGGATTGCCATCATACAGCACGATCGAGGCACCGGTCAGAAGGGCGCCGACCTGCAGATTCCAGACAATCCATCCCGTGCTGCCCAAAAACAGGAGACGATCCCCAGGACGCAGGTCATGTTGCAACGCCATGGTTTTGAGGTGAGTCAGGACGATGCCGCCATGGCTGTGCACCATCGCCTTAGGCAGACCTGTCGTTCCGGACGAATAGACGATCCAGAGCGGATGCGAAAAAGGCACGCGCTCGAAGCGCAGCTCGACCTCGCCACTGTCAGCGTCGCGCCACGCGATCGTATTGGGCCATTCGATCCGCCGTTCCTGGTCGAGCGGACCGGGAACATGGATCACGTGACCAACGCTCGGCAGCCCCGCGATCAGCTCCTCGACAATGCGCGCGCGATCGTGGCTCCTGCCGTTGTAGTTGTAGCTGTCCACCGCAAACAGCACCTTGGGTTCGATTTGGCTGAAGCGATCGAGCACCATAGTGCGTCCCATCTCTGGCGAGCAGCCGGACCAGATGGCCCCGATGCTAGCACACGCAAGGAACGCAACCACCGTCTCCGGACGATTGGGCAGGTAGGACGCAACCCGGTCGCCGCGGTTGACGCCTAGACTGCGCAGCGTGGCGGCAAGCGCCGCCGTTTCGCGCCGCAGCGCGGCCCAGCTCATCTCCTGCACTGCGCCCTCTTCGCTGCGCGCCAGGATGGCCGGCGAGTCTGCGTTGGCGGAGCGGAAGATGTGCTCAGCATAGTTCAGCCGGGTATTCGGAAACCACTCGGCCCCGGGCATCTCCTCCGATCGCAACACGGGAGTTGCGTTCCCATCAGCCTGAACGTCGAAATAGTCCCAGATCGAAAGCCAAAACGCGTTTAGGTCGTCCGTTGACCACTGCCACAGATCCTCGTAGCAGCCGAACGTGCGGCCTTGCCGCGCCGCCAGCCAGCTCATGTAGTCAGCCACCCGCGACGTACCGACCTTGTCGTCAGACGGAGTCCACAATAGTTCGGCAGCCGCCGCTTCTACTCCCGTTTGCACTCGTCCATTCCTTTCACTTCGAGCGAGCTTTGATCAGCACGATCCTGACCCGTTTGCGCCGACAACCATCTTGATCGGAGAGCCTGGAGAGCCGCTCGTCAATCCAATCTCTCTCTTAGAAACTCACAGAAGCTTACAAACCTCAATCATCGTCATGAATCCGAACTACACCTATCTTTAGGTAGGCTGAGCGAAAAGGTGGCGTAGCTGATCGTCGGTCGAAGTACGCTCTTGAGACCCACTTCCTCACTCCGTCGAGCTAAACAGTGTATTCCGCTCAGCCAACGTCCTTGAGCAGGTCCATCAACTGTGTCCGGCGCTTGTGCCCGATAAGCTCGGCGACTTCGTCTTCGTGCCGTGCAACCAGCTCTTGGAGGCTCTTCAGAGCCTTTCGGCCGGCGCCAGTCAAAAATAGTGCATGCGACCGACCGTCGCGATTCCGCCGTTCAACCCATTCGCGTCGTTCGAGCTCATGGAGCATTCGCGCAAGTCGCGCACGCTCAATATTGAGCGCCAGCCCAATGGCTGCTTGTGAGCTGCCCGGATTGGCTGCAATCAACACCAGAACCGAGTATTGCGCGGGCCGCACATTCATCGGCGCTAGCGTCGTCATGAAATTCCGGAAGATTGCAACCTGCAGCCGGCGAACGAGATAGCCGAGATTTCCATGCAGTTCTGCGATGTCCAATTGATTGTCCAGAGTGGACGAGTCCGGTTCATCGAGGAGCCGAGAGCCGGCTCGAGACCTGTTCGGGGATGGAGACATCGCGCATTGAACCTCTGTTACCCATCATACAGCAATTTTCCTTGACGCAAATTGTTGTCAATGGCAACAATCCAATCAAACGACTGCCGCACAGCTCCTGAAGCGGCAGTGCGATGGACCTCGTCAAGGGAGGACAACATGCCGAACTCTGCAAGGATCGCGACGCTTTTTGCTTTGACGCTTTTCACAGCCGTGAATACGTCGGCGTACGCCGAGATGGATGGAAAAATCCGAATCGGCGTGCTCAACGACATGTCGAGCGTCTACGCTGACTTCCAGGGCCCGGGATCAGTGGTGGCTGCCAAACTTGCAGCCGAAGACTTCATGAGGAATTCGAAGCTCAAGGTCGAAATCGTCTCGGCCGATCACCAGAACAAAGCCGATGTGGGCGCTGCAATTGCGCGCCGCTGGATTGACACCGACGGAGTCGACATGATCGTCGATCTGCCGAATTCGGCCGTTGCGCTTGCGGTTGCCGATATTGCCCGTGACAAGAACAAAGTGATGATCGGATCCGGCGCCGGGACCGCCTTGCTGACCGGAGAGAAGTGCTCGCCCAACACAGTGCATTGGACCTACGACACCTGGGCACTTGGACACGGCGTCGCACGTGGCGTGCTCGCGCAAGGTGGAAAAAGCTGGTTCTTTGTCACCGCCGATTACGCCTTCGGGCAGGATCTCGAGAAACAGGCATCTGAGGAGATCATCACCGAAGGCGGAAAGATGCTTGGATCGGTTCGCCATCCGCTCAATACCAGCGATTTTGCGTCGTTTTTGCTGCAAGCTCAAGCGTCTAACGCAGAGGTCGTGGCGCTCGCCAATGCGGGCGGCGATACGGTCAACGCAATCAAACAGGCGGCCGAGTTCGGCTTGGGACAGAAGCAGAAGATCGTTGCGCTTATCTTCGATCTGCAGGGCGTGACGTCCCTTGGGCTGCCGGCTGCTCAAGGTCTCATCGCCATGAATGCATTCTATTGGGACATGAATGATACCACCCGTACGTGGTCAAAACGATATCAAGAGTTGGAACCGAAGAAGGGGATGCCCAATCACATGCAGGCGGGCGTCTACTCGGGAGTTTTGCAATACCTCAATGCGGTAGAAAAGGTAGGATCGGCCGCCGATGGGCGAGCGGTCGTCGCGGCGATGAAGTCGATGTCGATCGACGATCCCCTATTCGGGAAAGTCACAATCCGTGCGGATGGCCGCGCCATTCATCCGATGTATTTGCTGCAGGTCAAAGCGCCGTCGGAATCGAAGAGCAAATGGGATGTATTCAAGATGATCGGCACGATCTCGGCAGACAAAGCTTTCCGCCCTCTCGGCGAAGGTGGCTGCCCACTCGCGACAAGCAAAAATTGAACTACTTCAAGCGGATTGGACGAAATGGAAGACTCTGGGGCGGGGCAGCTGCAGGCGTTTCGCGTGGCCAGATCGGCGGTCACAAAGAGCCAATTCAATGAGCTTGCGGCCTGAAGTTAGCCCTTAAGCAACCGGGCGTCGGGGAGCTCGGATGCATCAGCGCTGCCGGTGCAAGCGCCAGGCACGATCAAGAGCGGCAATTGCCAGCGTGCGTGACGCGGTAACGAAGTCTGCCTAGCGCCTAGCTGGCGCGCGTCTCCTTTGGAGTGTGCGTTTCCTCGTTTGTTTGCTTGAGCATTGCTTTGAGTTCTTCTTCGAGTGATCGCGGCGAAATTCCGAGTAGACCAAATCCCGGCCGGCTGCCCGAGGCCGTCGTGTCGATCTGCATAAGCTCAACCTGATTGCGCGTGAGCCGCGGGTGCGACAGAATTTCAGCGAGGCCAGCGGCGGCATTCCAGAAAGCAAAGGGTATTCGCACGAGCATTGGCCGCAATCCAGCTGTGCGTGCAATGATCCGCAACAGTTCCTCGTATGAGTAAACGCGCGGACCGGCCAGTTCGTAGAGCGGATACGGTCTTTGCGTTTGCAGCAAGACTTGTGCGATTGCCGCAGCGACGTCGTCTACATGTACCGGCTGAAGCCGTGTCCTGCCGTCGCCGAATAGCGGATAAACCGGCAAGGTCCGAAGCAACCCAAGAATTGTCGTGAGAAAGACGTCATCCGGCGCGAACATTACCGCGGAGCGGACAACGGCTGCGCCAGGGAATGTAGCTTGCACGGCCGCCTCGCCCTCGCCGCGGCTGCGAATATAGGGCGAAGATGATGCGGGGTCCGCGCCTATTCCTGAAAGGTGCACAAACCGTTTGATACCGGCGTGCCGCGCCACTCTCGCAATCCTGGCGGCCGCTTCGACGTGCACCGAATGAAATGTGTCGCCTCCATGTTCGGTGTAAAGACTGATCGCGTTGACAACGCCGTCGGCCCCCATGACGGCGGCCTCAATGGAGCGCTCGTCATGTGCATCAGCGATGACCTGTTCCACATTGTCGCCCTCGGCCCGCGCGGGATGCCTTGAGGCTACGCGCACCATCACAGCGGATTCGCTCAAATGGCGCACGATGCGACGACCAACAAATCCAGTCCCACCAAACACGGTCACGCGGTTCATTCCCCGGTCCATCCGGCGACCTTCTGCGACGGTCTGCATTGATCCGCCGAGCGACGCGCGCACGGTCTCAGCGGCCTCCAGCGGCGATCTGCCTGTGTTGAGATGATGGGAGATCACTTCGATCAGGATTTGCACTGCAGGGCCGACTGCCTGCCACTCCTTCTTAGCCTGATCGATCAGCGGCTGCGCCTCATTATAGAGCGTTTCCGCCTGTTCGATGATTGGATGTGCCTGATTGAGAAGATCGATCAACGCTTTGGTTGCCGGCAATGACCGCTCAATTTGTTCAAGCTGCGCATCGCTGAGACCGGATACGTGACCAATGACTTCAAGGAGCAAGTGTTTCAGCATAGCTCACCCTTGCTGATAGCGGCGCAACAACTCAGGGCAACCAAGCGAAAGAGGGACCGGCTCGGGGGTTGTGTCAGTTGCTGTATGAGCCGACAGTGCCCGGCCGCCCCCCTCCGAGCTTGGAACAATCTGGCTGATATTTAGCCCCACATCAGCCATGGGGAAAGGCTCATCAGATCTGGCGCCGGCCGTTGGCATGCGGGGTTGAAATTGCCCAAGGCTACCAAGACGGCGCTGGAGGCAATGCTCGATCCCTTTGGGAACGGTCCGGCCCAGGAAGGGTGACGATTCGAAGTCCTGTTCAATGACGCCTGACGCTGGCGGTGTGATTTCCGCGATGCCGCCGTACCGATCTATACGGTCCCGACGCGTCGCCGAGCGGTGCCTGCGAGGCCATCGCCCGCGAATATGCGGGGCCATCGTTCGAATAGATGGAGAAGGTCGGGTCCGCGGCTGCGGCCGCGGCGGGCTCCGAGACCGCCTCCCATGCTGAGGCGGGCGTCGCAAGGAGCGCGGAAAGAACGAGCGTCGCGCCCAAACTTTTGAAGCTGGTCATGCTGTCCTCATGCAACTAGCACGCAACCCATGCGCGTGCCGTCCATTGACATGCCTGACAGTTAGGCGTTCGCCTTCCCTCGCGCAGGGGGTGGGGCAATCACGCTTCGGCGAGCGGCGTGTAGCCCATGCAACCGCGCCGGCGATGCCCGCGCTCAGACCCCTGCACTCCTGATAGGGCTACTCTATGGTCCTGATGGAGCAGCGATGTCTCCCACCCACACGCCAAAATCGTGTCGGCTCGGTCGGGTGGGTGGACATTGACGAATCGCAAAAACCAGATCCCTAGATGCGCGGTAACTTCGCCCGCTCGACTACCGCCTCCCACTTGGCGATCTCACGCGTGACGAGGTCCTTCATCTCTGTTGGCGTACTGCCGCGCACTTCACCGCCGACTGCCGTTTCAAGGCGCTTGCGGATATCCGGGTCTTTGAGCAACTCTTGGACAATGCCGTTCAGCATCGCAATCAACTGTGACGGTGTGCCCTTCGGAGCAATCAGGCCCGCCCATGTTCGCACGTCGTAACCACGGACCCCGGCTTCGTCGATGGTGGGCACGTTGGGCAGTAGAGCAATGCGCGTCGGTGACGTCACCGCCAGTCCCCTCACAGCACCACTTTCGATCTGCGGCGCTAGTAGCACACCGGTGCCAACGATCATCGGCACATCGCCGCCAAGCAGTGCGGTGATTGCCTGGGAATCGCCACGATAAGGGACATGGACTAGCTCAACTCCCGCATCGGAAGCGAGCAGTTCGCCGGCAAGATGGTGCGTGCTACCAAAGCCGACCGAGCCAAAGCTCAGGGCTCCGGGCTTCGCCTTCGCCTCGGAAAGCAGATCGGCGAGCGTCTTGGCGGGGTAGTCCGCGCGTACGGCAATGACGAGCGAGTAATAGACAAGCGTCGAGATCATTTCAAAATCATCGACCGGCTTGAAATTGAGGCTCTTATAGGTCGCGGCGGAAATCGCATGGCCGCCCGTGACAAGGCCAAGCGTGTAGCCGTCAGGTTGCGCCTTGGCGATGGCGTCAGCCGCGATGTTGCCGCCAGCCCCTTGCTTGGCCTCAACGACGACAGGCTGTCCGAGCTTCTTCTGCAGGCCTTCCGCAATGATTCGTGAGAGCGTGTCGGCAGCACCTCCCGGGGCAAAACCGTGCAAAAGACGGATTGGCTGGCTGGGATAATTTTTCTGCGCCCAAGCTGGCACGGCGAAGCTGCAAAGCCCGGCAGCTAAAACCTGCCTCCGGCTAAAGCGAGGGCGAAATCCAGACATGACAACCTCCCGAATGGCCCATTTTGCGTGGGCTTGATCAATCATTTCACGTACGAGCGCACCTAGGGCGCGATCACCGATGTGTTCACGCCAAGCTTCTCACCCAGTGCCGCGAGCCGCTTCAGCGTTCCTGTTGCGACAGGAATGCCCTCCTGTAGACGCGTCTTCATGGTTTCGAGGCCGCGTTCGCCTGGGAGCAAAACGGGCTTCGTCTCGCTAGCCGGCGGCAGCGCCTTGATGGCATCGCACAGCTCCTGAACCGCAGTGCCGAGCGGGAGAGAAGTCCCAAACGCCGCCGGATCGAGCGCCGCGACAAGTCCATTGGCCCCCGGATCATTGCCCGTTTTCAGAGCCATAGAGATCAGAGGATTGCCGCTCATTACGCTCGCAAGAACTTCGATCATGAGCGACAGGCCGGAACCTTTGGGCCCCGCCATAGGTAACACCGCCTTTGCCGCCGCAGGATCTGTGGTTTCCAACCCGTCCTTATCGACCGCCCAACCGGAAGGTATCGGCTGCCCGCTATCCTTAGCCTCCATGATCTTGCCGAGCGCGACGGCGGCGGTCGACATGTCGAGTATGAGCGGGTTCTGGGCATCCGCCGTTGGAACGGCAATCGCAATTGGGTTCGTGGAAACCGCTTCGTCCCTTGCGCCGTAATAGACCATGAGCGGCTTGGAAGCCGTCATGACAATGGCGACGAAGCCGCGGCGCGCGACATGTTCGGCATAATAGCCGATGGCGCCCGCATGGCTAATCGCGCGAACAGCGCACCAGCCGATGCCATGCGTCTCAGCCAGATTGACCGCTGTCGCTGCGGCGAGATTCATGCCCTGCGCACCCGGCGCGCGATCCGCATCGATAACGCGAATGGCCCCTCTACCCGCGACTTCCCGTGGTGCAGCGGCCGCGTTGATCAGGCCGAGTTTGCACATTTCGACATAGCGCGGGATTCGCAGAACTCCGTGCGAGTCAATACCGCGCAGGTTTGCCCATATCAAAAGATCGGCTGTCTGCGACGCTTGCTCTACGGAGAACCCGCCGCCTCTCAGCAGCTCCGTTGCTACTTGAAGGAGCGGCTCACGCTTGATGCGCCGCTCGCTCGACGACGTGGTCATCGCTCAACCCTTACGCGGTCGCACTCAATGGCGTCGGAAAGAACTTCTCGAGCCAACCCTTGATGATAGCCCTCGTGCGCGGCGCATCTTTCTCGGCAAGGGGAAAGTGCGAAGTCCCCGTGATCAGCACAAGCTCGGCCGGCTGTCCGGCCTTCTCGAACATGCGGATCGATTGCTCGGTCGGCGTAATGGTGTCGTTGGCCGTGTGCAGGAAAAGGATCGGACGCGGCGCAATATCCGCCACGACGTCGTCGGCTCTGAAATTGTACATGCTCCAGGCCGTTTCGACCGGGATTTCCATGATGGCTTTGGGAGAGAGATTCTTGCGCAGATGTTCAGGTATCGGGACCGCATCGAAGCGCGATATCCACATGCTCTTGCCGGTTTCGGCCTTCTGCTTCCGGCCCTGCTCCAAAAGGCCGGTGAAACGCGCCCACGCCTCCGGCGTCGGGTGCTGTCCGCGGAACTTGCGCTCTCCATCACCCCAGCCACAGGAGGAAATGACGCAGGCAACGCGGCTATCGACACCTGTCGTGTAGACGGCCACAGCCGCACCAAAACTATGTCCGATTAGGCCGATACGGGCGGGATCGACCTCCTCGCGCGCAGCAAGGAACGTCAGCGCGTTTTTGGTATCGGCCACTTGGTCGAAGCAGCGAACTTGAGCACGTTCGCCCTCGCTTTCTCCACAGCATCGGAAGTCAAAGCGCAGCGCTACGTAGCCCATCTCCTCCAGCATGCGCGCCTGGATTTCGGCGTGGGACTCGTCCTTCGATCCGACAAATCCGTGCAGGACGATGAATGCCGGCAACCGCTCTCCCGCGCGTAGCTTGTCCGGAACGTGCAGCACAGCAGACAGCTTGAGACCGTCGGATGAAAAGGAGAGTTTATGTTGCATGGACCGAATTCCTTACGCAGTGACCGGCAATCGAAAAAGATTAAGCCGCGCTTGAGCCCAACGCGGTGAAGGGGAAGTGAAATTCCCGCCATTCAAGTGGAGCCGGCGTACCCCAGACATTCATCACGCGGACATTCCCCGGCCGCTCGAGGTTCGTGATTACGTTGGCCGTGAAATTCGCGTCGTCGGCGATCATCGACATGCCACCCGAGCACTCGACCATCGCCCCGCTCGGATCAACGTAATAGGCGTAAGTGTTGTCGCCTGGCCGGTGACGGCCGGGGCCCCACATCAACTGCTTGTCGAAGCGATCCAACGTGTCGCCGAGGCGCAGATATTGGTTGAACTCGAGAAACTCGAAGGAATAGTGGTGCAGGCCGGTCTTGCCTTTGACGAGGCCAAGAATGTGATGCTGGCGATTTCCGCCATACATCCAATTCAGGCTGTCATTGACCATGCGCTCCGAGAGTCTAAGGCCGCCTATCACCTCAAGCTGCCGCCGGGTTGCGGCGGGATTTGACGTCATCAGGTTGATATGGTCGAGCCGGTTGGCGCCCACCCCCGTCGTGGGCCGGCGACGCCCATTGATGTCGTCGCGAATGGGGCTGTGAATCTCAAAACGCAAGCCCTCGGGCGTCACGAACGTGACCCCCTCGGCTATGCACGGGAGACTGGGTTGGCGGGAGACGACGCGGCACCCGGCAGCTTCCACTCGCCCCGCCGCCTCGCGCACCAAGTCCGCGGAAAGCGCTTCAAGGCCAATTGTATGGGTCGCATTCTCGTCGGCACGCATGAGGACAAGCTCGGCCGCTCGACCATTGGCGCTTAACCAGATTGACTTGTCGTCTGAATGGGTGACGTGCAGGCCGAGGACCTCGGTGGCTTCGCGCGCCACCTCGTCCGCTACCTTTGTGTTGATCTTCAGATGTCCGATCGCGTGCACCAGATGCGTCATCGGTCCTCCCCCTGCGCTCTTGAAGCGACAGATATCGGACCTAATAGAGCTTGGCAACTTATTTTCGAAAGTTTTGCTATTTTGCGAAAAAGATATAGACTGCGCGATCATGGCTGACACTTTGCCGCATAGCGCGATGAGCCGTTTGGCTCCCGGTTCTGCCGAAACGAGGGCGGGAGACATACTGCGGCGTATGCGCGCCGACATCGTCGACTGCACGCTCAAGCCCGGAACGAAGCTTCGCTTTGAGGCACTGCGCGACCAATATGCCGCAAGCTTTTCGACTTTGCGCGAAGCGCTATCTCGCCTCGTCGCCGAAGGCCTGGTTATCTCGGAAGAGCATCGCGGCTTCATCGTCACTCCCCTTTCGCGTGCGGATCTGGAAGATCTCACCGACGTGCGCGCCCTCGTTGAGAAGGAGTGCATGACGCGCGCGATTGGGCGCGGCGATGATATGTGGGAGGGCGATATCCTGAGTGCCTTCCATTGCATGGACAAGCTACAGACCCGACTCGGTTCGACCTATTACCTGTCGGACGAATGGGCCAAGTTGCACGGCGCTTTTCACTTCGCACTCGTCAGCGCCTGCGGCTCGCCCACCCTCTTGGAATACCGGCAGAAACTATTCGAACGCGCGCACCGTTACCGCAGCATCTCGTCGCAGTTTCGTCCCCATTGGCGGCCCAAAGAAACCGAGCACAAGGCCATTATGGACGCCGTGCTGGCCCGCAACGCTGCGAAAGCGGCAAAACTGATCGAGCAGCATATCCGGGAGACGACCCGCAACGTCTTGGAACATGCCGCGCATCTGTTTGAGCCGGGCGATATGGCTCCGATAACGCGCGCAGCTTCTGAGGCAAAAGGCAAATCCCCTCGTCCCACGAGGCGATTGCGTTCCCGCGATTAGCGTACGGAATATTTATGGAGCGGAGTATGCCGAGAACCTAGGCCCTGCGGTAGCGATGGCAAGCCTGGAGAAGACGAGTGAGCTTTCCGACGATTGGTCCGTGGCTTCTGGGAGCTAGTTGTACGGAGGTTGTATGAGAATCGCAGAAAAGTCCGGATCAGCCGGCTCAAATGCAGAGGCAACAGGCTGTTTCTGATAGCAAAATAGAGCTGGAGCGGGTGAAGGGAATCGAACCCTCGTATTCAGCTTGGAAGGCTGCTGCTCTACCATTGAGCTACACCCGCATGAGCCGCTCCCTAACACGGCCGTGCGGCGGTCTCAACTACCCAGGAGACGGCATTTCGGCGGCTTTCCGGCCCTTGTGCACAGGCCCGGTTCCCCCTTCCCCCGCCTGCCCTTAACAGCGGCGGCGCTGCGCCCTATATTGGAATCTCCCGAAACCAACGAAAGGAGGTGATCCAGTGTCTTATCTCAAGCGCTGTCACCTCGCTGGGATCGCCCGCTAAGCTCTAAAGAAAGGCTTGGCATCGGGGCGCTCTCAGCCCTGGACCAGCGAGCAAGAAATCGGGCGCGACGGGGTACTCTCCGCCGCGCCTTTTCTTTTAGGATTCTGGAGGGACCGAGTCGGCTTAGATTGCGCGAAGCCGCTCGCGCAGCGTGACGGCGCCGACGCACCAGGCCATGACCGCCCGATGAGGCTCGTCACTGAAGAGCGCGGTGTCTTTGTGGTCGGCATAGTCGCTTCCGTTTGTCTTCAGTGTTCTTGGTGGCCATTAGTCGCGCCGGCTTCGGCGGCCCCCAATGCAATATTTTCCGCTCCGCCATTGTCGGCGGCGGCCGAGGTGGTACGTCCTCTGTCTGCGCGCAGCAAAAGCAACGAGGTGACCATGCTCTATGCCATACTGGCCTATCATGAGGAAGACGATGTCATGTCCTGGACGCCTGAGGCGGACGCCACCGTCATGACCAATTTGAGCGCCGCCCACGCGCCATTGCGGGCCAAGGGCAATTTCGGGCCGGCCGCCCGGCTCGACGAGACGAGAAAAGCCCGCACGCTGCGCGGGCCCGGCACCGGGATGGTTCTGGACGGCCCCTTCGCTGAGACCAAGGAGCAGCTCCTCGGCTTCTACATCATGGAGTTCGATAGCGAGGACGGCGCAATTGCCGCGGCGCGCGACCTGCGCCAGGCCAATCCGAGCGCAGTGTACGAGATCCGCCCGATCAAGCTTTTCCTGCCGGCCGATGGGTTCGGCGCGACGTCCGGGTGATCGGGCGCGGTTTACGGATCCTGCTCCGCCGGCGCGGCATGGAAGCGCCGGATCAGGAGCCCACCGAAGGCAATGAACCACAGATAGGGCGCGACATGCGGCGCGAACGCCGCAACGATCGTGCCTGGCACGAATACGAGCACCGGAAACAGCGAGGCCATGATCTCGTGACGCCAACCACCAATGATCGTCCACCACAGCCATGCATTGAGGCCCGCGATCGCGGTCAGGTGCAGCCCGTAGAGCACGGCGACCGCGCTGCTCATCGCGTAATTGGTGTAGAGGCCGTTGGTCACCGGCAGCAGCACGATCGAGAGCAGGAAGAACAGGTTTAGGATCACCGCGCCCCGGCTGCCCACGGGCTGGCGTGCGAGCCGCCGGTGATGGCTGATCCAGAACACGCCGGCGATGATGAAGCTGAGCGCAAAGCCGCCGAGCTTGCCGGAATAGACCCGGGCGAGATCGCTCCAGTCGGGCGCGCTGGTGAAGACTGCAGCCTTGGGCAGGTCATAGGCGAGCAGCGTCATGGCTACGCCAAAAATGGTGTTGCTGAGCGACTCCAGCCGCCGCATCTCGAACTGTTCGGGCTTGAGCTCGGTCATGGAGGGTGCACGTTATTCGGGCTGGAACTTTGGGTCGTCTTCTCCCTAGGTGCTAAATACGGTTCCGTCCAGCCGCATTGCGATTCGCAGCCAAATCGCGGACTCTCACCCTTTCACCGGGGCGATTCGTGGCGACATATCTGGACACGCTCAATGCGGAGCAGCGCCGCGCCGTCGAGCATGGCGTGGCCGATGGCGCGACCGTGGGCGGCCCCCTGCTCGTCATCGCCGGCGCCGGCTCCGGCAAGACCAACACGCTCGCCCATCGCGTCGCGCATCTGATCGTTGCCGGCGCCGATCCGCGCCGCATTCTCTTGATGACGTTCTCACGCCGCGCGGCGGCGGAGATGGCCGGCCGGGTCGAGCGCATCGCCCGAAAGGTGCTCGGCGAGAACAATGCCGCGATCATGCGCGACGCGCTGAGTTGGGCCGGCACTTTCCACGGCATCGGTGCGCGGCTGCTCCGCGAATATGCCGAGCGGATCGGCGTCGATCCCGCCTTCACCATCCACGACCGCGAGGATTCCGCCGACCTGATGAACCTGGTCCGGCACGAGCGCGGCCTGTCGAAGACCGAGAGCCGTTTTCCGGCCAAGGGGACGTGCCTGTCGATCTACTCGCGCTGCGTCAATGCGGAGATGGAGATCGAGAAGGTGCTCGGCCAGCATTATCCTTGGTGCGCGGGCTGGGCCGTCGAGCTGAAGGGCTTGTTCGCGGCCTATGTCGAGGCCAAGCAGGCCCAGCACGTGCTCGATTATGACGACCTCCTGCTCTACTGGTCGCAGATGATGAGCGATGCGCTGATCGCCGAAGAGATCGGCGGCCGCTTCGATCACGTGCTGGTCGACGAATATCAGGACACCAACCGCCTGCAATCCTCGATCCTGCTGGCGCTGAAGCCGGATGGACGCGGCCTCACCGTCGTCGGCGACGACGCCCAGTCGATTTATTCGTTCCGCGCTGCGACCGTGCGCAACATTCTGGATTTTCCGCAAAGCTTCTCGCCCCGCGCGGAGATGATCACGCTGGACCGCAATTACCGCTCGACGCAAGCCGTGCTGGCGGCAGCCAACGGCGTCATTGGCCTTGCGCGCGAACGCTTCACCAAGAACCTCTGGACCGACCGCACCTCGGCGCAAAAGCCGCAGCTCGTCACCGTGCACGACGAGGCCGACCAGGCGCGCTACATCGTCGAGGAGGTGCTGGCCAATCGCGAGCAAGGCGCGCTGCTCAAGCACCAGGCGGTGCTGTTCCGCACCTCCTCGCATTCGGGGCCGCTCGAGATCGAGCTGACCCGCCGTAACATCCCCTTCGTCAAGTTCGGCGGGCTGAAGTTTCTCGACGCGGCTCACGTCAAAGACGTGCTGGCCCTGCTGCGCTTCGCCGAAAACCCGCGCGATCGCGTCGCCGGCTTCCGTATCCTGCATCTGCTGCCCGGCATCGGCCCCGCAACCGCGCAACGCGTGCTCGACCTGATGGCCGAGAGCACCGATCCGCTGCACGCGCTCGGCCGGCTTCCGGTGCCGCCGCGCACCGGCACCGAGTGGACCGCCTTCGTCCGCACGGTCGAGAATTTGCGCTATTCGGAATGGCCGGCCGATCTCGAGCGCGTGCGGCTCTGGTACGAGCCGCATCTCGATCGCATCCACGAGGATTCCGAGACGCGCCGCGCCGACCTGATGCAGCTCGAACAGATCGCGAACGGCTATGCCTCGCGCGAAAAATTCCTGACCGAGCTCACGCTCGACCCGCCGGATGCGACCAGCGACAAGTCCGGTCCGCCGCTTCGCGACGAGGACTATCTGATCCTCTCCACCATCCACTCCGCCAAGGGCCAGGAGTGGAAATCGGTGTTCGTGCTCAACGTCGTCGACGGCTGCATGCCCTCCGATCTCGGCGCCGGCACCAGCGCCGAGCTCGAGGAGGAGCGCCGCCTGCTCTATGTCGCTATGACCCGCGCCAAGGACGATCTGCACCTCGTCGTGCCGCAGCGCTTCTTCACCCACGGCCAGGCCGCCAAGGGCGACCGCCACGTCTACGCCTCGCGCACCCGCTTCATCCCTGAATCGCTGGTTTATTTGTTCGAGCGCACCGCGTGGCCGAAGGCCGCTGCGGGCGCGCCCCGCACCGCGGCGCAGGGGCCGAAGATCGACATCGGCGCGCGGATGCGCGGGATGTGGCGGTAGCGATACGACGGTCACCCAGGCTATGCTCGGGATCGGTCAGGACAAACAACAAGACCAACAGAGGTCCGAAATGAAAGCCGTTGTCGTCGAACGGTCGCCCCCATCGATCAAGTCGAGCTGAAGGATATCCCCCGCCCGCTCATCGAGCCCGGCCAGTTGCGCATCAGGGTGGAGGCTGCCGGAATCGGATTTGTCGACGGCTTGAAGATTCAAGGCCTCTATCAAACCAAGGATCCCCTGCCCTTCATTCCCGGGACGGAATTCGCCGGGATCGTGGCTGAAGCGCCCGGTAGGCCGGGCGGTTATCAATCCGGGATGCGCGTGATGGGCATGACGCGGTCCGGCGCGCTTGCCGAGGAGATCGTCGTCGCCCCCGAAGCGGTCTACCCCATGCCGGACGGCGTTGCAGCCGAGGTCGGCGCGTCGTTTCGCGCCAACTACTTGACTGCGCTCTACGCGCTGAGCGCTCGCGCCTCGCTGTGCGCGGGCGAGCAGCTTCTCGCGCTGGGCGCCGCAGGCGGCGTCGGGATCGCGGCCGTCCAGATCGGCAAGCTGCTCGGCGCCCGCGTGATCGCAGCAGCATCAACACCGGAGAAGCGCGAGTTCGCGAGGCAACACGGCGCCGACGCGACGATCGACTATACGCGGGCTGGCTGGCGCGACGAGCTCAAGGAATTGACTGGAGGACACGGCGCCGATGTGATCTTCGATCCGGTCGGAGGCGAAATCTCGGTACAGGCCTTTCGATCCATCGCCTGGCGGGGCCGCCATCTCGTGGTCGGCTTTGCCGCCGGTGCAATCCCGGCGCTGCCGTTCAATTTACCACTTCTGAAAGGGGGCGCCCTGCTCGGCGTCGACCTCGCCCAGATTCCCTCACGCGAGCCTGACGTTCAGAAGCGCCTGATGTCGGAGCTGACGGGCTGGCTTGGTGAAGGCAAGCTGAAGCCCGCGGTCGGTGGCGTCTTCGCGCTGGAAGATTTCCGTGACGCATTCAAGACGATGCAGATGCGCGCGGCCCTCGGCAAGATGGTCGTGCGTATCCCGAGATAGGACGCAAGAACGGAAACCGAGCATTTCCTGAAGCGGCCTTGCCGCGGCACGACTGTCCACTAAGTGTCGTCGATCCTCCCCTCAGAGACCCGATCGATGACCGCACCGCTTCAATTCGGACTGGATACCTTTGGCGACGTCACCAGGGACGCCTCCGGCGCCATGCTTGCGCATGCGCAGGTGATCCGCAACGTCGTCGACGAGGCGGTGCTGGCGGACGAACTGGGCCTCGACTTCATTGGCCTCGGCGAGCACCACCGCGCCGATTTCGCGATCTCCTCGCCCGAGACCGTTCTCGCCGCGATCGCAGCACGCACCAAACGCATCCATCTCGGTTCGGCCGTGACGGTGCTGAGCTCGGACGATCCGATCCGCGTCTTCCAGCGTTTCGCGACGTTGGACGCGCTCTCGAACGGTCGCGCCGAAGTGATCCTCGGCCGCGGCTCGTTCACGGAATCCTTTCCGCTGTTCGGCTTCGAGCTGCGGGCTTACGAGGCGCTGTTCGAGGAGAAGCTCGACCTGTTTGCGGCGCTGCTGTCGCAGAAGCCGGTGACCTGGGAAGGCAAGCTGCGTCCGCCGCTTAGGGACCAGCTGGTCTACCCCCCTGTCGAGCACGGCACGCTCAGGACATGGATCGGCGTCGGCGGCAGCCCGCAATCGGTGGTGCGCGCCGCGCATTACGATCTGCCTTTGATGCTCGCGATCATCGGCGGCGATCCCGCGCGCTTTGCGCCCTATGTCGATCTCTATCACCGCGCCTTCAAGGAATTCGGCCGCCCGGCGCAACCGATCGGCGTGCACTCGCCCGGCTACGTCGCCGAGACGGATGCGCAGGCGCGCGAAGAGCTGTGGCCCGATTACAAGGCCATGCGCGACCGCATCGGCAAGGAGCGCGGCTGGCCGCCGATGAGCCGCGACGAGTTCGTAAATGAGGCCGAGCACGGCTCGCTCTATGTCGGCTCGCCGGAAACGGTCGCGCGAAAGATCGCCGCGACCGCAAAGGCACTTGGTATTTCGCGATTCCAGTTGAAGTATTCGGCAGGCCCGCTGCCGCATGAGAAGCTGATGAGGAGCATCGAGTTCTATGGGCGGAAGGTGGTGCCGATGGTCAGGGAGATGATGGGTTGAGGCGGCAATCCATCCTCGCTTTCGTTCACCAAAGTCTCTTCTTCGCGAAAGCGTGGGACGATCCAACCCGGCCCCGGCTTGAATCGCCGGAGCTTTTTTTCATGCGCAGCACGAGGACCGACCAGCCCTGTGTCGCAAACTACGCTATGTGCCTGCAAAGGCCCACGCGTTCAGCACCGCGACGCCCTCGCGCAGCTTTTTGATCGGCGGATAGTCGGGTGAGTCCCAAAAGGCGTGAATTGCTTCCATGGTCGGAAATTCAAACATGACGACCGGTCGGGTATCATGCTCGCCCTCGAATACGTGAACCTTGGCGCGCCTCGCGGCTAACTTGCCGCCGAACTTTGCTATGAACGGAACGACGGCTTCTCGGTACTTTTGGTACTGCGCTTCGTCGCTAATGGTCGCTTGCACAACAAAATATGCGGTCATTGTCGCCTCTCATTGAAATCATGCAGGATGAAAACGCTGCTTAGCCTAGAGAGGCTTCGGCCGGTTGTCGACGACCACCCGGGTCGGGGCGCGTTGCGGACGTGGCCACGCCACGCTGACATCGATATTTTGTGTCCGCCCTCTCGCCATCGTCTCAGCCACGAGCGGCCTTACTGCTTCGGAGCCAGCTCGCCTTTTAGCCATCCTGCGAGCAGTTCGGACTTCAAAGGATCGATCTTCTCGCAATCGAGACAACGCCACGAGCGCTCTCTCTCGCTGTCAGCCGGCAGGACGAAGGTCATAGGCCTGTGGCATATAGGGCAGTCCGGGTAGGTAGGATTGGGCATCAGCGCCGACCCCGTGCGCAAGGAACACCGACCAGAAGCTGGAACCGCTTTCGGTTTCAGGTCAAGTTACTCTTCTGTGAGCTTGGTTTCGAGGCAGGTCCTCGCGGTATCGGGGAATGCGCGTTGCAACACCAGCAACGGCATCGGATCGCCAACTGACGTCAGCCACCATCGCCGCCGTCCCGCTTAAGGCTGAGCCTAAGTCAACCGTCGGGGTATTGCCGAATTCAACTTGGGGCCCTCCTGGGAAATACGGAGAGCCCCATGTTGTCCTGGTTGGGCCCGCTCCTACAGGCCGAGCATCACCATCGACATCACGACGGTCGAGAACAAGCTCAGGGCGATCATGCCCAGCTTAAACGCGAGGTCGGCACTCATGCCACTGCCCCAAGTCCGGGCACGCCTTGCGCTTCTACGTCGACCAACTCATTGAGGTCGGCTTCCAAGTCCAAGACGATATCGAGAAGTAGAGCGGTCGCGACCGGGTCTGTCGTTTCCTGCGCCATCAGTCGAAAGCGCTCGACCTCTCGCCAGCGCTCTTTCCATTCTGTGTCAGTCATGGTCCCCCCATGCGCTGACCCCCAGCAGGCGCCGGTATTTGCTCCTCAAACTGTGAAATTATTGCGGCGCGACGGATATAGTTCGGGAAAGCCGCCACAACGGCCAGTGCGGACCACTGACAGGCGTTTGACGACGGCGGCCTCCCCTCAGCGATACTGGTCGTCGGAACTTCCCGTGAACATTGCTTCCCATGTGCTTCCCAATTCTCGGAAGATGCTTGGAGCTGGAAAGCAACAGCCACCTAAGCCATTGAAATTATTGGTGAGGGAGGCAGGACTCGAATCTGCGAAACCATGAGGCGGCTGATTTACAGTCACGCGGGGACACCAAACCCAGCTCCCTCAAACCGGAGGATTGGGCGCCGAATTGTGATCCACTTCCCAAGGATTCCAATACCTTAAGCCCAATATCGCACCTTCCTCGGTCTGTGATAGCCTTCAGGTTGACTCACCAGGCCCGACGCGCATGTTGGCCCTAATTGGGACCTGGCCCAGAGCCTAGATGCAGGGTGAATGCACGGGAGCCGCTCGCCGAGCGTCCCTAATGTCAGACAACCGACACCCCGGCCCGCGGCCCGCTTCGGAAAGCATGACCTCCACGGATGGAGGGGCAATCTCGGACCCTTTGATCACAGCGGGGGCATCGGCCGCCTCGAGCAGCGCGCCTTCCCTGAGCGGGCCCGCCCGCATTTGACCGATCTTTGGCCCGATGGCGAATAGCAACAACTGCGGGAAGGCTTCCGACGACCGGATCGGGTCATGGGCTCTAGCTCTCCACAGGGGGAAAAGTCAGCGCCGGACTCTGCCTCTTCTCAGCCTGTTCGCGTTCCATCACAAGCTTACTATACCGCTCATCACCAGTAACTTCCTCTCCTATCCAATCTGGCAATCCCAACTGGCGATCTTCTCGGTCCAGCTCAACTTCTGCGACGATAACACCTTCAAGACTTCCTTCGTAAACATCTATTTCCCAGCTCAAACCCGCATGCGGAACGTAGTGCCGGACTTTCTCCAATCGACGACCGTCGCACATCAAACGTAAAATTTCCTCCGCGTCTGACGTCGGAATTTCATATTCGTATTCGCACCGCCTCAATCCGTCGCGTCGACCCTTAACAGTTATGGTTGCTATGTCATCCAGCACGCGTACGCGTACTTTACGACCGTTCTCATATGCGACTAGACCGTCTCGAATGCGAGCGGTCTTAATTACAGATTGCTTCCAGCCATCGTTAGCGACCAGGAACTTTCGTTCGATCTCGATTGGCATATGTTGGTCCTCACCGGAGTGGGTGAGTATATCAGCTCAGAACCAAGTTCCGCGACACCATTGGCGCGGAGACTGCGGCAACGTGACGGAGAAGCTTTCATTCCCGATGAGCACAGTCTCGAAAGCCTCGGTCAAATCCAAGGGTACGAGCGGGTCACGATCCTCGGCAGCGATATTGGTCTTTCTCACCGTATCGCAGCTAGGAAAGCACCTCCCTCGCACGTTCTAGATACTGGCGAAAATCGAGCGCTGCCTCAGAACGATATTGAGCTCGTCGAGGATGCGACGAATTTGCTCCAGGAATTGATCTCCCGCCGTGGTCTGCCGGATGCCGGGGCGATGCCGATTGAACAGCGCCGATCTGGTCCTCCAGCGCGCCCTGACGCGGCGGCTCACGGTGCAGGCAGGAACGCCCAGCAGTTCGCCTGCCCTGCGAAAGCTGCCCTGCTCAGCCGCAACCAAGTCTGAATTAGATCGCAAGCTCGGTGTTCCCGACCATGCGCTCTACGCCATTAGACGGCTCTGATTGCAAACACGGTGACGGCAGCAGCGCTTACGTTGTTTGCTTGCATGCCGAACCTTTCCCTAGTGATGCCCGAGCGGCGGCGCGTAAACGGGGGCAGCAGGTCGGTATGGAACGACGGAGTTGCCGAAATTCCTGCCGTATTGCTGCTGGACGCCGGGGATATTCACCACGCCGGTTTTGGTGTCGGGTGAACGCGCATCCAGCGGCGGGACGTTGCCGATCGGATTGGTTTCATCGACCTTGCGCTTGAGTTGCTCGTTGAGACGATCGAGCGCACGACCTTCCCTGGCCTTGGCGTCTGGCCCCGTCTTTCCGTCGCCATTGCCTATGCGATCGGACCCGTCGAGGCTCTTCGGCAGCTGCGGTGGTGGGCTGACGATGATTTCAGGCAGTGACGTTTGTGCTTCTGCTTCAACTGGCATCACCACCGACACCATGATCGCAATCGCGCCAAGGATCGTGCCGCGCATCCAAATCTCCTGTCCGGCCGTTCGATTGCTATCGGATCTCATCGTCGTGTCGCCCTCACCTGCGTCACCAGCGCACCAAGCCTGATGTTGAGCGCGGCCAGGTCGACGGAGCCGATGCGCCCGACGCCCAAACACTTCCGCCCGCACCCGCCCGCGACCGGTTCGCCGAACGTTGCCACTGGAACGCTTCCAACGACTGGAAAGCCGCGCGCGAACAGTTTGCTCCGCACAGCGACGCAATAATTGACGGACAGATGCGAGAAGCGGCTCTCGCCATGGCCCGCTCGATACTTCATCGTTGCGGTACACAGATCCCCGCGGGCCAGACGCCATGCACCCACGAGATAAGCTACACCATATCTGATATTGGTCGCAGGCACCGCCAGGTCGGCATTGCTGCCGGAAAAGCCCAGCATTCGCGCTGTCGACGGCAGAATCTGCATCAAGCCGATCTCGCCCACGCCACCGATTGCAGCAGGGTTGTAGCCGCTTTCCACGGCCATCACCGCTTCGGCGATGTCCGGAGCAAGGCCGGTGCCCGCGACTTCCTTCTCGATCAGGGCGCGATAGCCGGCACGTGCATCGAGAGCCGGCAGCGACGGCGCCTGTGCTCTCGGTGGATCTGTGAATCGCCTGGATCCGGAATTTGCTTCCGATGGCGCGACCTTCGAACCATCCGCAGCCTCGGTCGCCGCAACGCTGGTGTTGACCGAGGCCGGGAGCGGCTTCGGTTCAGCGCGAGCAGGTATCGACGAAAAAGCGCCCGCCGCGAGGGCGAGCGCTGGCACGAGAGCCGAGCGCCATCTGTGTCGCGGGGGGGACGATCGCGACAGGCATCGACCGTTCCGCATCTATCCGCCCTGCTCCGGCTGTTCTTTCGGACGCAGGGACAGACGCAAATGCAACGGCTGGAGCATCCCTGCGGGTGGCGCGCTCACTTCGGTCTCAACGAGAAGCGCCCTCAGGCTGACGGCCGCGTCGTCGTCGAGGCCGTTAAACTCGACCCGCGCCACCTTGCCGTCCGGCGCAATCCAGCTTCGCACCACAACCGCCAGATTTGCTTTATCGCCATCCAGTTTGGCCAGGTAGTCCTGAAAGGAACGGGCGTCCTTGTCATCGGCGGCCAGCCGCTGCTGAAAACGGCTTTGCAGCAGCCGCGCGAAGTCCTGCCAGGCGGCTGGCGCTGCCGCAGCAGCGCGGTATTCACCACCCTGTGCGGCAGCTGGCGATGATCCTGCTGCCGCGGCCCCGGATAGCAAGCCGGTGGCCGCGCCGAGCGACCAGACCAGCCGTTGCCACCACGCCGTGTCACCCTTGCGCATATTATTGCTGACCTCGGCGTCGCTCATCTTCATCGCTACCCTGCGAGCCCCCGAAGCCCAAGAACTCGACCATGATGATCGACGCCTGACCGTTGTTGTTGGACTGCGTGGGCAATTCAGTCTGCTGCCCGGCTCCCGCAACGTTCGACGCCGTCGTCAATGCAGCAACCGGCGGCCCCTGTACTGATGCGATACCGGTCGAGGTTCCCTGCACCTGGATGTTGGATGCGTTGACAACTTGCAGAGCCGCGAGGTTGATGTTGCCGGATACGCGAATGCCCGCTTCACCCGCGTCGATCGTGCCTAGCGGCGCGATCAGGTCGATCGAACCTGGTGCGATGGACGGGATCGGGTTCAGGGTCGCAATACCCGCACCCGACGACGGCACCTGCGGCGCGATCGTGACCCGACCGAACATGTCGTAGGTGCGACGTGGCGGCGTGTACAGCACGGTCGTCTTGGCGCCACGACCGGCGTTGATGTCACCCTCAGCCGACCAGGCCAGGATGTCGCCGCCGAATGTCGTCATGACGCGCGACAGGCCGAGCAGGATGCTGCCTTGCGAGTAGAGCTGGATATTGCCCTGCCCCTGCGTCATCACGCCCGCGGTACCGGGCGGCGACTTACCATCGACGCCGAGCACGATCTTGCCGTGCGGAGCGAGCATCTGGATATCGCCGCCGAAATTGGTCCGCACGCCCGAGCCGCCGAATATGGTGATATCGCCCGTCGCATCCGTATCCGGGAACAGCGTTGCGATCACATCGCGGCCACGCAGGTAGGAGCCGTGACGCGGGCTCGCTGCATCATTATACTCACGACCCGCTTCGCGAAGCTCAGCGAAGTAGATGCTGCGCAGGAACACCTGCTGCTGCTCCGCTGGCAGAGCCGCAAACGCCGTGCGCGCCGCATCCGTGGTGCCGCTGAAACCGAACCGCTTCTTCATCCATTCGAGAAGTTCGTTCTCGTAGGTTTTGACGACCTTGCCCGATCCCGCCAGCGGCGAGCCTTCAGGCAACTGGTTCGCCGGATCGAGATAGAGATCCGCGAGCTTGGCGTAATCAGGACCTGCTGAACCAGTGCCCGCCAGCATGGTGACGCTCGCGCCCGGCCGGCTGTCGCCCGAGATGACTGCGCCGCGCGACGTCACCGAAGCCTTGTCTTCCATGTAGATATTGCGGCCAGCGGTGATGACGAGCGAACCCGGCCCGGCCACCTGGAACGAGCTGTCGAGAATATCGCGTCCGGCGCTGACGACTGAAACATCGTCCTCATGCGCATGAACGAACAGATTGCCATCAGCCGTTCCGCCGGTGCTCTGAAGCGTATAGCCCAACGGCGCCCCCACGCCGGGTCTGGTCCCGCTGTTGACGATGTCACGTCCCGCCATCACCCAGACATTTCCACCGCCTACGTAGGTCGTCTGTCCCGCGAAGACACTGGTGGAATTGTAGGTGAAGACGGCGCCGGTGCGGAGACCAATGATGTCCCCGTCACGGGCGTAGAACCGGTCCGGACTCGCCGTGTTGCCAACCGAAACACCATCCGACGTCGGCAAGCCAAACGCGAAATATGGATAGTACATCGTCGGGCTGAGCGGCGAGTAGAAGAGTTGCGTCCGCATGTTGTACTGGTTCGTCGGGTAGTTGAACTTGCGATCGACCAACTCCTGACGCCCGTTGACCCAGGCCGGATTGAACGGGGTCGCGATCTTGTCCTGCGAAACGCTTGTTGGCGAGATCATGTAGCCGCCAGCATAAATCGAATCCGCGGCAAGCATTTGCAGCGATGCGTTCGCCCCAGGCGCGAGCATCAACGGATCCACCAGCAAGGGCCGGTCCGGCGTGGGGGAGTAGTACATCTTGCCCGCTGCGGGACCGTAGAAAATACTGCCCGAGCCAGCCACCGCGGTCAGGATGGACGGATACATGTATGCGCCGTCGGTCGGGTAATAGAAATTGCGGGGCGGATTTCCATTGCCGTCAAATTCTGAAGGCGCCGTTATCGGCGTCAGATTTCCGCCAGCGGAGAACAGGTGAATAGCCGTCTTGTCTGTCCACAGGGTGAAGCCCGCCGACATGCCTTCCTTCACAGGCACGCCGCCGATGGAAATCGGGAACAGGTTCAGCGCTTGTGTACGGGTGACATCGGACACAGCGCCGAGGACAAGATCGCCACGCGTCGACAGATTGAAGGTGGCGTCGCCCGGCACCAGTACGAGTCCGCCCGTCGCATAGGATGACGTCGCATCGAACGGGTTATACGCACGGGTATCGGTCGGATCATGCATCGGGATCGATTTCCCGGTCAGGAAGTCGATACCGCCAATAGCCCCCGACGCCAGCGACACCGATCCGCGCAAATTGACCAGCGCGCCGTTGAGACTGGCGATCGAATAAGTCTGTTCCGACGTCACGGTGCTTTCGAGCATGGCGCGCGCAGATCGAAGAGCATTCAGGCCGCCTCCGATTCGAATATCCATATCGCCACCGCCGGTCATGACGATGTCGTTGCCCACGACGCGACCGGTTGAGCCGATCGCAACAACAAGCCCCTGACTCGCCAGGCTGGTGTTGGAATTGACACCTTGCCGCGAGATCATGCCGGCATCGCCGCCGACGCGCATGTCGATGTTGCCGCCACCAAGCGTACCGAACCCGGTGAAGCCAAACATCTGGGCGTTCGAGTCAATCCCCGAATAGGTGCCGAAGTTGATCCACCAGGCTGTCGGGACCTTGGTATCGATTGGCGCGCTGCCAGACCCCTGACGCCACAGCCAGGTGTCAGGGGCAGCGCTTCCGACCGAACCATACTGCTGAACATCACCCATCAGGTTGCCACCAACCGCAACCGTCAGGTTTCCGCCGTGTTCCGGATACCAGGCGCGGTAGGTGCTCGTTGAGCTGCCGTCGACGTACTTCTGATACTCAAAGTAGTCGGTTATCAGAATGGACTTGTTTTGCATGCTGTTGCCGAGCGGCTGATTAAAGCCGGCAGCGGTGTCCGCGGCCAGGCTGCCCGACGAGGTGCCGGCCGTGTAAACGCCATACAGCGTTTCCATGCTGAAATCGCGCGCGCTGACGAGATCCAGATCGCCGGCGCCCGTGCGCAGGACGCTGAACATCGGACGCCCGAGCGCGTAGCTCCACGTGGAGGATGGCGATGAACACCAAGCCGTGTTCATAAGACAAAAATCATCCGATGTCATGTCGAAGGCCGCTGCAATGTTAGCAGCAGGATCACCCACAGCCATGGTCGGATCGAGTTCAGAAAGATCGTCAATAGCTTGTTGCGTCAAAGTCGAATTGGCGTAGCTCGATACTGCGGTACCGAGAAGCCCGTAGTGCATATCCGACAGGCGAATACTTCCCTTGACCGCATTCGGATTGGTCAGCCGGCTATCTGCCGCTCCCAGATCGGCACCGGCGACCATGCGCAGCGACCAGGATTGCGAACCTTCCGGCAACATCTGGGCCAGAGCCCAGTTGCGGCCCGCCGCTCCCGGCCGCAGATTGACCTGCTTCGCACCACCCGGCAGCACCACACTGGTGCCCGACGGAATGAACGCGCCGGATGGCAAGGCCGTATTAACAGCGAGCTTGACGATGTCGTTGTTGGCCGACGACAGCGTGGTCAGGTCGATATGCGGCAACGCCACATTCTTCGGCCAGATCAGCGATTGCAGCGGCAGAGCGATGTTGATCATCGTTCCGGCATCGAGCTTCATTCCCGCGGTCAATGTCGTTGCGGCCGTCAGTCGCGTGCCCGCGGCATAGGCAACGCTGTTATCCGAATTACGAACGGCTGCGCTCAGAACCGTACCCGCCGGCAGAACCACGATCTTGGACAGCACTGCCTGAACCGGCAGCAGCGTTCCTGCATTGACCGTCATCGCCGCGACATTGACGTCGTAGTTCAGCGTGACGCCACCAACAAAGGTGGTGCCCGTGGCCAGCGTGACGCCCATGTGCGGGACAATCAGCCGGGCACCGAACGCAACTATACCAGACTGCAGCACCCAGCCGTTATCGTCCAGCGTTGCCGGAGGCGTTGTAAAGCCATCATTGATGCTGCCGTAGACGCTGAGGTCGCCGCCAGCGCGCACGTTCAGACGACCGACTTCACCCGAACCCGCCTCGCCCGTTCGCAGGAAGTTCGGATTGACGCTATTGTAACGGAAGCCCGACAGATCGAGATCGCCATCGACGACTAGATCGCCGGTCGTCGCCACCTCGACCGCCGGCCGCAGATGGAACGCATTGGTATAAGCTCGCAATCCGGCAAGCTTGGTGTTCATCAGGTTGCCATTGAGCAATGCGTTGTTGATGAACGCATCGTTCTCAAGATTGCGCATATTCATCCAGGCCTGATCGATGACCTTGTAGGCGCCGGTGTCCGGCCTGGTCTCCGTGCCATCGGGCACCGCAGCGCCGGAATATTGCCAGACCGCGTTCACCGCGATCGACATCGCGCCCTGGATGTTGAGCGCTCCGTGTGCGTCGATATTGACATCGCCGCCGGTGATGCCGCCGATACGCGGCGCATTCAGTTCGATCGTGCCGCGGGCAACGCCGTCATTCTGCCCCTTGCCGGTGCCGACGGTCGCCGAGGTGCCGTGGCGCAGGTCGATCCGCAGTCCGTCGCCGAGCGTCAGCAGGCCGTTGCCCGACGACAGTTCAACCGTCGCGCGGTTCGAACTGTCGATGATCTTGCCGTAGCTGTCGACGCGCAGGATTTCGCCATGCGCATCGAGCATCGCCGTGCCTGCAAGCGTGAGACCGTTCATGCCGGCGAGCCGGATCGTACCGACCTGCGCTCCGCTGGCATCGACTTTTCCATTGACCGTCAGCTGACCGCCATCAACCGACACGTTGATCTCGCGCGCCTTGAGGCCGTCACCGATAATCAGATCGCCCTGCTTGAACTGGAACGACCGGCCGCCGAACATCTGTCCGGCATTCAGCCGATCGTTCAGGCTGGCAAACTGACTGCTCAGTTGAGCAGGATCACCGAGAGTTTGCGCGGCAACCGAGATCACGCCGTTGCGGTAAGGCACGATCGTGCCGCCTGCA
Source organism: Pseudomonadota bacterium (assembly GCA_023388935.1). Taxonomy (GTDB): domain Bacteria; phylum Pseudomonadota; class Alphaproteobacteria; order Rhizobiales; family Xanthobacteraceae; genus Bradyrhizobium. The sequence continues at coordinate 52,547 of JAEWFG010000032.1, forward strand.
TCATAGCTGCCGGAGGATGCGCCGTTGAACGACCCGCGCAGGTCGACGACCCCTGCCGCCGGACCGAGCGCCGTCGCGGAGACCGAACCGGCGTTGTTGAATTCAGCCGACAGGTTGACCTGCGAACCGGCGGCCTGACGGATATTGCCCCTGGTCGATTTGAGGATCAGGTCGCCGCCCCAGCTATACTGGGTCACATCGTTGAACTGGATCGCCCGGCCGCTGAGATCGATCTGCGCCAGATCCGTCAGAATGACATCATTGGTGGCGTTGAGCGTCAGCTTGCCGCTCGGCAGCACCACCGTGCCATCGACTAGGATGCTGTCGCCGTTCAGCGTCAGCGTGCCGCCATACTGTGCGGTTGGATCGGAAACGACGCCGGTGCCATGCACCGCGACTGCACCACCCGCCGTGATGGCGAGGATCGAGCCCTTGCCCGTCGTCAGCAGCGGCGTGTTGATGTTGAGATTGCCGCCGGAATAGGTGAATCCAACGCCATCCACATAAGCCCCGCGGCTTTGATAGATCGACAGATCACCTGCGTGGTTCGACGTCACACGATCGCTGGCGTTCAGATTGACGTTTGCAAATCCGAGCACGGAGCGGCTCAGGACGATGTCGTTATTGACGACCGTGCGCGGATCGAAGCCGAGCTCGATCTGGTTGGCATCCAGGGTCAGCGTACCCGTGCCCGTGCCAGGTCCGCCCGTCGCTACCGCCGGCGCCGGCGTGGTCGCACCGGCCCAGACAAGATGGGACGTCCGGATCGTCGCGACATCAGTGCTGTTGCCGTACCCATACATCGCCGGTGCGGTCAGAATGAGCTGGCTGAGATTGGACTTGCCGGTGGTCGGATCGAACGTATCGAGCGTCACCGTTCCGAACAGGTTGAAAGCGTCGCGCGCGGTCAGCGAAAACGCTTCCATCGCCGGAATGCCGGCCGACTTGTCGCCGAGCATCAGACGGTCGAGAATGGTCTGGCTGATATTCAGCCCCGTCGGAAGGACTCCTGCAGTCTGCGCCGCGGCAAGGCTGGCATCGGTGCCGATATTCACCGAACCGACAGCCAGCGACAGCATCCGCGTTCCGTACCGAACGGCATTGTCGAGAACGAAGGTATTGTCCGTCGCAGCGACAATGGTGCCTTCCGAGTAGAGTCCCGTCGTACCCGAACATGTCACGGTGCACGTCCCGATCAGGATCTTGCCTGGGCCGAGCCTGCTGGTCTGCATAGCCGGCGGCGGCGCGGGCGGCAGCATGACAACCGAGCCGTTCGATACGGTCAGGACGCTGTTTCGGCCGGGCGAATAGACGAATCCGTCGCGGGAGTCCGGGCCGTTCCAGCCCCGGCCCAGCGTGTTGATCTGGCCGCCCTGCTCAATGGTTATGCCGCCATCCATATTGTTGGTGACGAGCGTGACGCTCTGCGCGGACAAAACTGCGCCGGACCGGACGATGATGTTGCTCGACGAGCCGTTGTAATAAACATAGTTCGCCGCCTGGCCGTATACGCTGCGGCTATCGGAGCCGATCGTCTCGGTGCCGCCGATAATGAGGCGGGTCGCATGGAGACGGGCAAGCGTTTCATCCGTAATCGACGTGCCGACGAAGCCCGCCGTCGCACCCGTTGCAGCCGATACGATCTCTGTGTCACCACTGGCGAGAACCGTAACGGTGCTGCCCCATCCATCGCCAACCGGCGCGTCGAGAAGCGTACCGTTAAAGCTCAGCGCGGTCGTGACGTTCAGTGCGTTTCGGAAGCTGATGCCAAGCTGGCCTGCATCCTGAAGCAGGCGAAGGCGCGGCACCCCGAGAATATTCGCCTGAGCCAACGCGAAGTCCGCATAACCCATTTCGTTGAACTGCGAATAGCTACGGACCGTTTTGCCCGAAGTCAGGATCACCTGGCGCGCCAGGCTCTCGACAATCCCGGTATTCGCAACGCCCAAACGGCCGGCCGCAATATATGAACCGGTTCCGGTCGGTCCGGTCCCGATCAGGCCGCGCGGATCAGGCGTGTTCGAAATCTCGATACGGAATGCGCCTGGCAACAGGGCATAGGTCGCTGGCATCAGCGTATAGACGCCCGCGGGCAATCCCGGCGTGGTGCCGTCGAGGTAGATCTGCTGACCGATCGCCGGATTCTTGGCGTCCGTTGCAACCGGCGCAATCGCCTGCGAGCCCGGCACGATGGCGTAGACAAGGTTGCTCGACTTGCTGAAGGTGAACGACGGGTTGAGCGCCACCAATGGCGCCGTCAGGACGTTGACCGAACCGCCACGGCCTGTCGTGAAGCCTTCGCCGGTCAAGGTGCCGCCGCCGCGAATATCGATTGTGGCGCCCTGATCGACCGAAATGTTCGAACCGAGCAGCGTGAGATTGGCTGACATCGGATTGAGGCCAAGCAGCGTGGTCGCCAGCGAAACACCGTTGTAGTTATAGGTCAGCCCGTCGACCGTGCCGCCATAGGGCATGATCAGACCATCGGCGCTGACCGAAAGATAGCTTCCAGCCAGAATGTTGAGCCGGTCGGTGCCCACCCCTTTTGTGGGGTTGGTATCACCAATCTTCAGCGTCCCCATCGGAGCGCGAACGACACCGCCGACGTCAAGAATGGGAGACGACAGGATGAGCGAACCAAAGGCCGAATAGGGTACGGCCGGAAGCTCAGACGTCGTTCGCTCCGTTATAATGTGGCCGGCCTGAACGGTCGCGCTGACATTCGTCAAAGGATACATTTGCGCCGACGCGATACGCAACGTACCGGGCGAGCTCAGAATATTGTTGATCCTGGAAGTGGAAACTGATGACTGGATCAGACGGAAATCACCGGACGACGTCAGAGCGACTTCACCGAAGCCTCCCCGCTCGAAGGCAATTGCCTTACCACCTTTCGCCGTCACCGAGCCCTTGATACCGAACTTGAAGGTGTTGCGCGTATCAATCAGGTCGGTATGGATCGACAGCGAACCGGCGACCGTGGGAACCGGATCGAACGTTTGAATGTCGGTGCTGAGCGTTGTCGACGTCGACAGACGGTCTCCGAGCCCGGAGATGAGAACATAAGGCGCAGCCAGATTCACATTGATATTCGTGGGCGCCAGCGTCGACTGTGCAATGGCTCCCGCGAAGAACGACATGCTCTGGCCGACATGCAGATCCACGTCGCCCGCGAACGAAATTGTGCCGGCGCTCAACAGTTCGAGATTGTCGAACCCGCCAGCCATGATCTGGTTCGCGCCAAGCCGGGAATGTCCGTAGATCATATTTCCTGCGGCTGGACGAGGATCAGACGGAGCGTCCTGCACGATCGTAAGTTCGCGCGCGTTCATCACCGCGTCCGCGGCGGTGTTGTAACTGTAGACGCCTGTCTCCAGCCCGATGGAGAGACGTCCGCCTGCGGCGCCGGCGCCGCCAGCCTTCGCCATCATCGAGCCTGACAGGTACAAGCCGTCACGGGAAACAATCGAGATAGAACCGCCGTTACTCGCGACGGTCGTTGCTCCACGATCAAAAAGGTCAAGGGTTGCTTGCGCACCCGAGGCGTCGAGCACAGCACCTTGCTCAATAACAACGAATAGATTGGAGCTATCAGCAGCGCGCGCCGCGTCTTTGCTGATCGTTCCGCCGATGACAATGCTGCCGCCATTATCGACGAAACCGAACTGTTCGCCAGCCGCGTTTTGAGCCGTCACCGCCCGTGCGGCGACGTCAATATGCGAATCGGAGCCAAGAGTGATCGCCCAGTTGTTACCAGCGTTGACCGAGTTCGATGTGATCCCAGATACGTCGCCCCGGATGGCGACGTTGCCCGCGAAGGCATTTAACGTACCATGAACATTGACCTGGCCGGCGCTCTCGATGGTGATCGACTGTCGCGGATCGACATTGATCGTCGCGCCGTGCCCAATGTTGACGGCTGTGTTGATTTGATCAGTTTCGGTCGGAAGTTCACGTCGGGCCTGCAGGGTAAGGCTTGCGCCGCCACGCTGCGTAATCTGGCGCGCGAAATTGTCGGGAACGTAGAGCGGCGGGGTCCACAACTCCAGCCCGAGCGATGGGTCATTTCCGGTCGCCACCGAATAGCTCTGCTCCGCCTGCCGGTACACCGGCATCGTAACATTGACGGTCGTTCCGGCCGCGACTGACAGCCCGTTATAGCCGTTCACGACATATTTGGAGAAGCCTGTCCCGAACAACGCGGCGTCAAGCGTCAACGTGCTTGCCGTGCGGCTTGCATGGTCCGCGATAACGATAGCCGACTGCGAGGTGAGCGAGAGCGTGCCGCCACCATTTACGCCATAGCCACGGACTTCACCATCAAGCGCAAGCAATGCGGTGGGGTCTGCACGCACGCCTGCCAGCAACGAGACGCTGCCCCCCTTACCACCCTTGAACTTGCCGTTGGTAGTGATGGCGGCTCCGGATGAGGCATCAATCACAGCCCCTGCCTGAAGCGTAGCATTGCCGCTCGATTTGAGCGTTACCGATCCAGCGTCAACGTAAGCCAGGCCGGCTGGCTGCGCGCCATCGACCAGCTCGTTAACCCAGTTGCCGCGAACGTCAATCGCCGCGCCGGAAGCAACCTTCACGCTACCGGTGCCGCCGGTCTTCAACACTTCGGTCAGCAACGTGTCGCCGCCCGGAACGAAAATGTTTGTCGCAACAACGGAGCCGGACCGCGCAGTGATATCAGCGTTGATCGCGATATTTGAACCGGTCAGCACAACGCTGCCGCCGCTTGTCACCGTAATCGGAGCATCGACGCTGATATTGCCCCGTGCGCCCAGCTCGAGACCACCAAGTTCGAATCCATTGAGCCGGTCGGCATCAAAATAAGCCGTGCTGCTACGCCCGCCGACGCTCGACGTGGCGCCCATGCCACTCGTAACGTCTGCAATATCACCGACCTTAACAGTCGAGGTGAACAGCTGGACGAGCCCCCTCGCCCCGCTGTATTGCCCAAGTGCGAGAGTTCCTGCCTGCGCAACCGTATTCTGTGTCTGCTTGTATCCGTCGACAGCGCCCGATGCGCGCTTGTTTGTCTGTCGTTCGCCGTTGACGACACCAGCAAGAATGTCTGCTTCGAAAATACTTGTCGGCGCTGCAATGTTAAGCCGGCCGGCATCGCGACCGACCGTGTAGCCATCCTCCCAGCGCACGTTCTTGTAGCCGCCGACGGCGTTGTTATAGACCTCAACCACGCCCGCACGCGAGTGATTGACAACAAAGCCGTCCGAGACAGCCTGGTAGGTCAGATTGGCGGGAGCATTATTGACATTGTAGACCCGGCCGTCGCTGCCGAGCAGAGATGACTGTTTCAAATAACCGCCCGAGTAGGCGAGCGAGCCGCCCGAGAGGTTAAATGTCGCGCCTTGCTGGGCAATCACTTCGTTGGCGAGCAGGCTCACCGTGCCACCCACCGCAGCCCATTCACCAATGGAGTGCGACGTGTTGCCAACATAACCCGACACTTCGAGCAGGCCACCACCCGTATAGTAGCGATCCGAAGCATAGACACCGTCGGCAGCAGGGACCAGGACAAGATCTCGAAGGTCAACCCAGACGTTGCTGTTCATCAGCTTGCCGCTATCGCGGTTTGCCGCGGAGTCACGCAGTTCGTTGCCCTGGATATTTACTTCGATCTGGTTGGAAGCCATAGCCAGCGCGACATCGCGCACGCCGGAAACGTCAATGGTCGCACCATCTTCGACAAACACACGCTTGACGGCGCTCACAGCCACCTGGCCGCCCTGGGCCATGGTGAGCGAATTGTTTCGGAACGTCACCTGCCCGCCCGACACGAGGTCAATACGCGACTGGTCCTCCCGATCCGCAAGCGTGCTGATATTGTCGAACCTGATGTTCGTCGGCCGGGTCGAGTTCTGAATCTCCGAGTCAGCAACAAGGGCGTCCCGCTGGGTGTTGAGCGCCGTATCCCCTGAATCCAGCTCTGGCAAAATGGCCATGATGCTGTTTTCGGTCAGATTGATGCTGCTGCTGGTGTCCGTCTTGGAGTTCAGCAAATGAATTGTGCCGCGCTGATTGACTGACGTCGTCGACAGCAAAATACCATCCTGATTGATGGTGCGACCGGCAAGCGTAACGTCGCCCTGCTGGGAGAAGATCAAGCCGGTATTCGTTACAACGCCGCCGCCCGTGCTTGGGTTCAGCGTCGTGCCCGAGCCGGTGATAACGAGAGCCGAGCCAACGGCGATCTCAAGTCCTCGGGTCGTCGATGACTGATTGCTGTCGGTACCGTATCCCTTGCGGAGAATAAAATCGTGGCCGGCGGCCAAGACGGCCTGCCCCATGGGCGTTGTGATCGAACCGGCATTGGTCACCTCGGTGCCCATAAGCAACACGGTGCCGCCGCCATCTGTTACAGATGCAGGCGCGTTTGCCGCGATCTCCGCACCGCGCTCGACGATGATCTTACCCTTGGCCGATCCTGTTCCGTTATCGCCCGCGCCCGAGAAGGCCAACTCATACTGAACACCAAACGGGCGGGAGTAGATTCCGTACGTTTTGAACTGGTCATCGGTAATGCCAGCGGTCGATGCGATCAACGAGCCAACATTGATCTGGCTGGCGCCGCCGAAGATAATGCCGCTCTGGTTGATGACCAGCACGGTGCCGTCGGCCTTGATATTGCCGAGGATCTGGCTGGGCCCCATGCTGGCGTCAACACGGTTGAGCGCCACCCAGCTGGCGTTACCCTGCTGATCGAAACGCAGTTGCGTTTGTGCCCCAACGTTGAAGGTTTTCCAGTTGAGGATCGCCTGAGCCGTAGTCTGCTGGATCGTAACGTTATTGGTCCCGGCAGCCTGCGTCGGAGCGCTCGCGCCGATCCAGCCCTTGGCGGCATCGGGATCGAGCGCGCCGGCCCCGAGACCGTTCGGCACGTTTACGGGAAGGGTAGCCGATTTCTGGCTCGCCTGTGCCGCGGCGCGCGCGGCGGCCTGCACCGATTGCAGCGACTGCAACGCACGCGTGGCGCGCGTCATCGACTGCGCCGCGTTCTGCGCCGCCTGCTGCGCCTGCTGGGCAGCGGCAAGCGCCGCGTCCGATGCGACGTTCGGCGCTCCCACAACAGCGCCGCTGCCGCTGCCGATTTTGATCGCGTGGGCGCTTGGCGCGCCGAGCACCAACGCAAGCACGCTGGTTCCCGCCAATAGCATCTGACGCGGCATGCGCCGCGACATCACCGGCACGGTCCACGTCACCTGTTCTGGGTGTTGGCGAGAGCGGCGCGAACGAGGGGCTTTGACGATTGCGGCGGCCATGACGTGTTCTTTCGGACAGCGGATGAACGGATGGAGGCGGTCGGTTTGGTTTGCGGCGATCAGCTTGTCGCGACGATCGTCGCGTCACCGGTCGGCACCGTCTCCGGAGACAGCGGCGCATGGCCGTCAGCCGTGACGGGCGGCTTTGCGGCATTCGCAGGCGTCAGCCTGGACAGTTCCTCGCGCAGGTAAGCGATCAGTTGCTGCACCAGATGATCCCAGATCTCGACCTGGGCGCGCAGATGGTTTGGCGTGACGCCGCCCGCGACCGAAATATCGAGCGACAGCGCCAGGAACGGTTGGCTGAGTTGCAGGCGGGCGAAGCGGCGCGTCGCGTTCCAGCGGTTGACGATGTCGAGCGGCAATTCGCCTTGCACCTGCAGCACGGCGGTGAAGGCAACATCGATAAAATTTCCGCTGTCGTCGACCAAACGGTTGCCAGGCCGGATGTCGAACGCAAGACCGCTGGTCGCGGATCGCAGATACGCAACATTGGCGATCGGATCCGTCGCGGTCTCGACACGGTACCCAGCCTGCTGAAGAACATCGCGCAGGTTGTCGAGGGTCAGATGGGTGATGATGGTGTCGGACATGACGGGCTCCGTGGGGGATAGATCGGAAGTGGCGGGTGAACGGATGATCGGACTCGTGATGGTTGGATCGTCTCCGCGGAACGCGATCGTCGGTTCGACGGCGACATCGGCCTGGAACATCTACCTTGCCGTTGACGATCGTGCGCCGAACAGGTTCGACAGCGCGAGTTCGTTGAGCACCGGCGGATGCTGCCTGAGCAGTTCGGCGATGTAGGCCTGCCGCAACTGCTTGGCGCGCTCGGCGCGCAACTGTTGCACCAGTTGCTCGCGCACCTCGGGCAGCGTGCGGGTGTAGGCCGCCTTGGTGTCGATCAATTTCAGAATGTGCCAGCCGTCATCGAGCCGGATCGGTTCGGAGACGGCGTTCTTGGCAAGCCCCATCACCTGGGTGCGGATCTCGGGGCGGATCTGGGGCTCTGCAAGCCAGCCGAGATCGCCGCCGTTTCTGGCGTCGTTGTCATTGGCGATCGCGGCAAAGTCCGCGCCGGGCGTCTTCAGCTTGCGCACGATCTCGTCGAGGCTTTTCTTCGCCTTGTCGTCGGCCGCATTGTCGGCCTCCTTCGGCGCGGCGACGAAGATTTGCGCGAGCTGGAACTGGCGCGGCATCAACAAGGCGGCGCGATTGGCCTCATAGACTTTCTGCAGTTCCTCGTCGCTGGGGAATCCGGCAGGCGGTGTCGACACGGACTGGAGATAGAGTTCAACGAGGGCACTTTCACGCACACGATCGAGCTGCGCTGTTACGCCCGGTTGCTGATCCCACTTCTTGGCGAACACGTCCTGCAGCACGAGACGGTTGGCGAGCAGCAAGCGCACGGCCTGGCTGAGCAGCGCAGGATCCTGCGCCAATGCGGCCTGTTCACGTGGGCCCAGAGCTGCGACGTAGGCGCGGATGTCATCCGCCGAGACATTGGCATTGCCGACGCGCGCGACAACGTCGTCGCCCGGCGCCGGTTTGCCGGCAGTCATCCCCTGGGTCGCCGAGGGCGCTACGGAAGCGGCCTGGGGAGCGGCCGCCTGCGGGACAGGTTTTGGCCGGACAGGCGCCTGAGCCGCGCGTGGAGGTGTTGGCGTTTGCGCGAGTGCACCGACCGGCAGAGACAAAAGCGGGATCATCATGGCGGCAAGAGCAGTCGATGCTTTCGCGCAAATACTGATCTTTCTGGTCATTGTCTCTCTCTGATCAAGAAACTTGTCGCGCGTCGTCTGGATGCCGTTCTGGATTTCGACGCGGCGCAGTCCCAACACCGGTTCCTGCGCCACGATGGTGTCGCCGATGGTGATGGCCTTGTGGTCGTGCAGAAGCTCGTTGCCGGCCTTGAACATCTTCTCGTTCTTGGCCACGCAGCTTTTGACGCTGGCCTTGTAGGCATTGGCCTGGCCTTCGAACTTGGCGCGCTCCGCATCCTTGGTTCGCGCCACAGTGGCGGCCTCTTCATAGGCGGCCTTCCACTTCTCCAGCGTCTCGTCGCGTTCTGCGAGGCGCTTGTTGAACTCCTCGACCGCTTCGCGATGCTGCTTCTTGACGTCGCGGACCTCGGCCTTGGCGGCGTCGACCTGGGCTTTCGCCGCCGCCTTTTCGCGATCGGCTTCGGCGACCTTGGCCTGCAGCGCCGTGCGCTGGTCCTCGAGCTGGCGGGTCTGCACGGTGGCGCTGCGCAGCGCCTCGCGCAGGCGATCGATCTCGGTGTCGGCGGCCCCGGCGCCGTTCGACAAGAATGTCGCAGACAGCGAGACGAACACCGCGCAACACACGGCGGGACTGATGATGCGTGGCGTCATGATCAGAACTTCGCGTTGAGGTCGACTTGCAGGACGTCGACGGCATAGGGCGAACCGGAGACATTGGTGGCGCTCATCCAGCGCAAGGACGCCCAAACGTTATCGCTCAGACCGACATTGCCGCCGAGGAAGTAGCCCTTGAGGTTGGTGCCGCCGAGCCCGAAGTCGCTGTCAGCGAAGGCGTCGATCGTCGCATCCGATTCCAGATATTTGTAACCGGCATGCACGTTCCAGTCCCACAGTTGCCGAATCTCCTTGTTGCCGACCGTGACCCGGCCCATCCAGCCCTGGTTGCCGCCGTCGAAAAGTCCGCCGGCGCCGTTCACCTTCGCCGCCTTGTTGTTGACCGCGGTCTGGATCAGGAGATCGCGGTTGAACGCGGTGTTCACGACATATTCGCCGTCGAGCACGATATGCGCCGGATGGAAGTAGCCGAGATCGAGCTGGGCGCTGGCGACCACGGGGCGAAACTGGCTGGCCAACCCGAAATACTGGTACTGGTTGGCGGCTCCGAAACCATTCTGGACATCGCCGATGATGTTCCGCAGTTCGGTATAGGTATTGCCCTTCTGGGCGAACAGCGGCCGCCGGATGTCGGTGTCGCAGACATCGGACGCGGTGCGCACCGTGCAGGGGCTGGAGAGCTGACCCTGGACGTTGGTGAAGTCGTAATAGGCCACGCCGAAGCGGAACGCGTGTTCCGGACTGAACCGGTAGCCGAAGCCGGCCTGGCCTCCGAACAGCCATTTGTCGTTGCTGGCAAACTTGCTCGGCAAGCCGGCATTCGGATCACCCGGGTTGATGCCCTGGCCAAGATAGATGCCGGCGTTCAGATCGGTGTTGTAGATCGGGAACGCGCCGGCGACGGCAAACGGCGTGAAGCCTTCGAAGACTTCATGCTTGGCCTGCAGCGCGACGCCGTCGAAGCCGAGATCCCTGTACCAGACGAGATCGGTTGGCGACCAGAACGGGTTGTCGAAGCGGCCGACCGACACCGCCAGATCATCCCACGGCGCATATTTCACAAAGGCGCGATCAAGCCACAGCGCGTATTTGGAGAAGTTGCCACCATTGGCGCCGAAGGTCTGGTTGGTGGACACCGGCGAATTGTTCTCGCCGGTGGCGATGCGCAGGCCCGCGCTGAAGCCGTTGGTCAGATCCGCGTCCATGCCAAGCCGCGCCCGGAACCGGAACTGCTCGCGGTTCTGCGCTGTGTTGAAGGTCGGCCCCCAATACGGATTGGCATCGCTCTGGTCGAACGGCGAGCCGTTGTTGATCGCGGTGAAATTCGTCGCGCCGACGGGATCGTTGCCGGTCGGAAAGAAACTGCCCTGATAGCGCGCGCGCATGTCGCCGTAAAAATGGATACGCTGCGCCCATTCCGGATAGGCGCCCGGAGACGCCCAATTCTCTTTTTGCGCCTTCGCCATCACCTCTTGTTTAATTTCTTCACGTAACTGGCGTTTGACGATCTCCGGCACATAGGTGACGTGCTTGGTTCCGGGCGGATTGGCGGCCGCAGACGCGGCTGTTGCGGCCTTCGCAGCCTCGTCGGCCTTGGCGGTGGCATCCTTGGCGGCCTGGCGCGAGACATAAGACTCGTCCTCGGCCTGCTTGATCAGCCCATCGGCTTCGTCCTGGCTGAGCAGCTTGCGCTTGACCATCAGATTGAGGAGGTTGACGGTCGTATTCGGCGAGGTCGGCTTGTTTTGCGAGACCGCGGGCTTCTTCGCGTCGCTCTTTTTCGCGGCCGGCGCCGGCTCGTCCGCGCTCTGGGCCAGGGCCGGAACGGCGCAGAGCAGCGCGCACAGCGACGCCGCCAATGGAATTGTGCGCCGGCGCGCATTTGAAGTCAGGTCGAACATCAGTCCCCAGTCCTTTACTCGCATCGTGTTCGTTGAACTCATTGCAAACGGTCTCATCGTCTCAGCTCGGCCGGCGCGCGGTCACGCGGGCGACCATCGGCATCGGCATGTCCTTCGGGGGCGGCTCACGCAGCATCAGCGAGCCCAGCACGTCGTTACGAATGATCGCGTCGAGTTCGGCGTCGCCGGTCGACGACAGTTCGACCCGGCTGACGCGGCCCGAGCCGTCGGCCCACAGCCGGACTCGTATCTGCATCACCGCGTTGCGGGTTCTCGCATTGCCGCGCAGGGCGGCCTCGATCTGCGACTGCACGATCGAGGCGTACCAGCCGAACCGGCTGCCGCCGCCACCACCGCCATAGGGACTGCCGCCCGGCTTCCCGCCGAGATTGAACAGATCGCCCGGCCCTGTCGCCTTGGCGTCGAGCGACAGCGGACCCGGCGGCTCGCTGTTCTTGGCGTCGTTGACCGGCTCATCTTTCGGTTTCTCGAGCGGCTTGTCTTCCTTGAATTCCGGCTCCGCCATCTTCGGCTGCTCGATCATTTTCTGCTCGGGCATCTTTTGCGGCGGCGGCGGAGGTGGCGGCGGTGGCGGCACCACGTTGACAATCGTCAACTCACGCACCTGCCGCGGCGGCGGGATGTCGTCATGCCCGACCAGGACATAGATCGCGCCGCCCATCAGCACGGCGATGACCGCCAGCGCCGCGCCGTAACGCAGATACGATTTGCGCGCGCTGCCGTCTGCGGCAGCCGTGCGCCGTACCGTTCGATCCTTGATTGTGGCGAGCCAGCTCACGACGCGATCTCCACGGTGGCCGCATCAGACAGCCGGTCGACGACGTACTGCGTCACGAACTTCACAGCGGTATCGAAGTCCGTGGTATCGACAGTAATCGTGGTGTCAGGCGCGGCCTCCACCACCACGCAATAGGTCGCGCGGCGCGGATCGAATTCCACATAAGTGGCGTGGTCGATCGTCAGGCGCGAGCGCGGCGTACGCGACATCGTCAGCACGAACGAATTGTGCCACGGCGTGCGCCCGGCAACGCGCTGTCGCAACAATTCAGCGAGCCTGACCAGCAGCGCCTCGCCGCGGATCGGGAACGGCAGCAGAATGGCCGTCTGCGGATTGCCATTCTGCATCGAAGCGAACGGATTTTGGTGCCACACGACCTCGTCCCGCACGACCTCGTCCCGGGCGGCGTCATGTGGCTCGCCTGGCGCAGCGCTGCACGTCGCCGCGCCTCCGGCGAACCACGCACGCATGCGCAGCAACAATCCGCCGATGGGTGTCGCCGGTTCGGCCATATTATGCGTGTGCGTGGCTGCGAGCCGCATTGTCGCCTCCGTCACTTCACGAGGGGTTTGGTCGCAAGTCCGACCTGATTGAGACCGATGCGGCCGAGCAGGTCGAGCACGTCCATGACGTTCTGGTATTGCGCGGCCGAGTCGCCGCGCAGCACCACCGGGAATTCCGGCGTCAACGCCTTCTGCTGCACCAGGCGCTGCTCAAGCTCGGGCAGCGTCACCGGAATGGTGTCGAGGAAGATCTTGCCGTCATTGGCCACCGTGATCGCCTTGGTGGTCTGCGTCGCCAGGCTCGGCGCGGCCGACGCCTTCGGCAGGTTGACTTTCTGGCCCTGCACCGTCGCCGTCGTCATGATGATGAAGATCACCAGCAGGACGTAGGCGAGATCCAGCATCGGGGTGATGTTGATGTCGTCGTACGGCTTTGAATCGCTCTGGACCTGCATCGCCGTTACTCCGCCGCGATGCTGTGATCGGACCGACCAACCCGGTCGGCGTCGTAGAGCTCCGCCATCTTGGTCACGAACTCATCGACGAACACCTGGATGTCGTTGGTCAGTTCCTTGATGCGCGAGATCAGATAGTTGTAGCCAAACAGCGCCGGGATCGCGACGCCGAGGCCGGCGACGGTGGCGACCAGCGCCGCCGCGATGCCCGGGGCGATCGCATTGACGTTGACGTCGCCCGACGCCGCGATCGCCGCGAAGGTGATCATGACGCCGACCACGGTGCCGAGCAGGCCGAGAAACGGTCCGCCGGAGATCGCAATCGTCAGCACCACCATCAGCCGGTTGAGCTTCTGCATCTCCTTGACCACGCCGCTGTCGAGCGCGGCACGGATGGCGGCGATCGAGGTCCCCGTCAGCACCGGGGCACGCTTGCCGTTCTGCGCAAAGCGATGGCGGATCTCGAGGGCCCCGATGTGATAGATGCGGTAGAGCGACGACGACCGCATCATCGCGGCATCGCTCTCGGTGAGCCGGCCGCCCAGGGTCGACGCCTCGCCGGCGTCGCCGCGGTCGAGCATTGTGAGATCGGAGGCGACCTCACGGAAACTCTTCATGAAGCGATCGTTGGCCTTCGCCTGCCTGTTCATGTAGGTGGCGCGGTCATACATCACGACCCAGCTCAGCGCCGCGAGGATGACGAGGATTCCGATCACCACCCAGCCGTCGAGCGTGACCGATTTGAGGATCACCGCGAAATAGCCCGACAGCCAGCTGGCGGTCTCCTCATCGACACTGAAGGCGATCAGCTTGGCGGTATCCGGTCCCTGCCCGATCGCGGCGAACTTGATGAAGCCCGCAGGCCGCGCGATCTTGTCGATGTGAAGCTCGTCGATGTCACCGACGAAGCCCGCCATCGCAGCCACGGCAACGGGCGCCGCTGCATCCGGCGAAGCACCGTCCGCCGCAGCCGTCGCGCCGCCGTCCGCAGCCGGCACAGAGGAAACGTCAGGCTGTGCAGGTGCGGACGGCGTTGCCACGGCGGTGGCACCGGAGGTTGCCGTGTCACCGCCGATCAGCGCAATTGTGTTCAAGGCCGGCAGCGCGACCGCCGCCGACGCATAGGGCGCGCCATCGAGGAACAGCGTGAGTTGACCGTTGCCCGCGACCACGACCAGATCGTGCCAGGTACCCGCCGCAATCGGAGCCCCCGCGCCGCTGCGCTGAACCGTCCCCGCATTGGTCACCTCGACGAACGGCGCGCCATTGTCGAGACCGATCACCAGGCCGTTGCCCGTCGCACTGTCGCGGCGGCTATACAGCGCAGCATTGGGCTGCAGCGCCGCCGGCTTGATCCAGGCCGACCAGGTGAACGATGCATTGCTGGCCAGACCGAGAGACGACCACGCCGGCAGCGTCAGCGGTGCGGTCCCCGACAACCGCAGACCCGTGCCGATGATCGCCCCATCGGCCGGCTGGGCCACGCTCTGTGCGTTGTTGGCCCATACCGACGAATCCAGCGCGGGCGTGCCGCGCTCGTTGAAGTGATAGACCAGCAGCGTGTCGGCGTCATACGTTGCCTTTGCATCGCTGGTCGGGGCCGCCTTCTTGTTGCCGGAGTACAGCCAGATCTCGGTCTTGGCGCCGGCCTGCACGTTCGGCACCGACACCCAGACCAGCGCTTCGGCGAGCAGCGCGTCGTACTTCTCGATGTGATGCTTGAGCGGGGTCTTGTCGTCACCCGCGACAAAGCGCAGATCGCTGCCGTCATCCTTGGCCGAGGCAAACCGGAAATTGCCCGCATGCAACCGGATCAGGACCGGCACGGTGCCGATCGGATCGGTGATGTTCGCGCCCGAGGCACTGGCGTCGATCGTGATCTTCTTGCGCAGCGACCAGTCGTCGTTCCACCACGCCTTCGCCGGTGACGGCAACAGCGTCAGCACCGCGACAGACCCGAACAAGGCGGCCGTCAAGATCCTTGCGGCGGCCCGCCGAACACCCGATTTGCGCGCGCGCATATCACTTATCCCCATCGTCATCAGAACTCACCCCAGATCCGGAAATTGAAGCGCGGATCGCGCGCCTGCGTGTATGTCTGGCTAATCATCGGCACCGAGTAGGCCAGCATGCCGTTCATGGTGTTGAAGACCTTGAAGCGGGTGCCGACGCCGTAACTCCAGACGTCGAATTGCGATTGCTGCTCCAGCAACGGATGCAGCACGCTCGCCCGCCCGGCGTCGGCGAAGGCAAAGAACCGCCAGTCGTTGAAGGTCGTGAAGCGCGCCGGTCCCTGCCCGGTCTCGTCCTTGATTTGGCTCTGCAACAACTGGCCGACATTGGGACTGCGCAGTTCGATATTGCCGACGACGCCGCTGTCACCGAGCACTTCGGATTCGAGATACCCGCGCACGGTGTCGAGACCGCCAATGCTGAACTGCTCGGAGGACACCAGCGGACCGTCGGCGACCTGGCCCTGCACCTTGCCCCAGAGCTGGAAGCCCTCGCCCAGTTCCTGGGTGTGCGCGACGTCGGCATTGAAGTGCGTGAAGCTCGGCGAGGCGTGGAACCGCTTGATGTCGAAGTCGGCCGTGCTGCTGCCCAGCGTGCCGAGATTGGAGGTCACCGACGCGTTGAACTGCGTGGTGAACTTGTCGCCCTGGAAGGTCGCGCCGTAGCTGGCTACCATCGGATAGTAAGTGACCGGCGATGAGAACCCGTCGCTGCCAAGCCGCACGGTCTGGTCGAAATGCTTGTAGTCGAGCCCGACCGACAGCGTGTGGAAGAAGCTCGGCAATGCCGGCAGCGTCATCACCGCGCGGCCGCCTAAGATCTGACCGGGGCCGATGATGTTGGTGCCGCCGACGCTGGCGACGTTGCTGCTCGACTTCACGCCGTACACAAGAACATTGAGCCAGTCGACGTTCGGCACGCGCGCCAGATACGAGCCGGAGAACACCTCGGCATCCGCAGGCCGCTCCGGCGCCACCTGATAGGTGAAACTCAGCGAATGACCGAGCTGCCACAGGTTGTCGTAGTGCACCGTGGCATTGAGCCGCGTTTCGCTGGTGCTCGGCGATTTCCGGTTGTTGTATTCAAGGGTGCCGTGAATCGGCGCGGTGTCCTCGACGTTCAGATCAACATCCACGGTGCCGGGCGCAACGCCCGCGCGCATCGCCGGCGTCACCCGGCGGTCGGGCCATTGATTGAGCCCGACGATATCCTTGGTGACGTCGTTGAAGTTCGGGACCGTGCCCTCTTTCAGAGAGCCCGCCCGGTCCTTGATCTTGTCGAGATCGAAATAGCGGGCATTCTTCACCCGCAGCCGACCGACCTTCAGCTCCGTCACCTGCAAAGCAATCACCTTGCTCTGCGCGTTCTGCTCCGGAACAGAGACGCTGACAGTCTGAAAGCCCTTGTCGTGATAGGCCTTCTCCAGCGTCGCCCGCGCCTTCTCGACATCCTCGGCACTCTTGTTCGGCCCCAGAAACGGATAAATGGCCTCCTCAATGTCGATCTGCGGCAGCTTGTCCGCACCGCGCACGGCGAAATCGTAAATGTCGAAACGTTGCGTCGACGCAGGATTTTCCACCGGTGCAGCGCCGTCCTTCTTCGCATCGGAAGCGGACACCGATTGCACTGCGTTCGCAGCATCCCTCGATGCCGCCCCAGTTGCAGCGGACGCATTCTGCGATCGCGTCTGCTTTGCCGCCAACGCCGGCGCCGACGCGACAGCACTCACCGCCAGCACCACCCCCGCCGTCTTCAGGCAAAGCAATGCCCCGCACGCGGACACAGGCCCGCGATGCTCATACCAACTTCGACTTTTCACGAACGCCCCGCTCGACTCCTGAAACAATGCACGCCATCGCGGCAGAAACGCCACGATCACGCCCCTTGAGTACAGAAGACGGTTGAGGCCCCCCGAGACTGAATCAAAAAATGAAAAAAGTTTAAACTGGTCTGCCCGGCAGGATTCAGGCAGATTCCGACCGCGGATATGCCGTTTTGCCAAGGTCCGGCGTCATCAAGCCGTGTGGCAAATCGTGGATCACGGTTTCAGAAAAGAAAGGAGGGCTTAGGTCAGAACGACAATCCCGCCAGGCAACGAGCGCACGGTCGCGCCGAAAAGTCCGTGGGCCTGGTCGATAAAATCATCCAGATGATCGAGATGGAAGGTGCCGGTGAGCATGCGGCGCCCGAGTCGGGAGTCCATGACTACGATCTTGCCGGGCCGGTAACGGTTGATCTCGTCTACGACACGGCTCAGCGGCCAGTCACGGACAATCAAAAGGCCGTCCAGCCACGCGACAGCCTGCGCGCGGTCAACAGTTGACGGACTGGCCAAACCGTCGGCCGCCGAATAAGTGACCTGCTGGTCTTTGCTGACACGCACGCTTTGACCGCTCCACGCAATATCGACCGCGCCGTCAAGGCAGGACACGGAGACGACGCTGTCCAGACAGCGCACATTGAACGATGCACCCTGCGCGGTGATCCGTCCGTCCGCAGCCTCCACAACCAGTGGCGCGCTTCCAGCACGGCTTGCGACGATTGCCGCTTCACCGGAAATAATTTCAATGCGTGGTTGGCTCGCGGTTGAGCGAACCGCAACGCTGGTTTGGGTATTGAGCTTCAGCGAGACACCGTCAGACAAGGCGATATCGCGTCGCTGGCCTTTTGTCGTGCGATGATCTGCCGACAATTCTTGGAGCGACGGCCATATGCCCAGCGGGGGATGGACGACAGAATATCCGGCAGCGACGGAGGCTGCGAGCGCCCCTCCGAGAAGTCCGCGCCGGCTGAGGATAATCTTCCGGGCAGCGCGCAAGCCGGAGAGCTGCGAGCGATCAGCCTCTTGCTGAGCCACAAGTGTTCGCGTGCCCTCGCCGAAGGTTCGCCACAGCCTGACTGCGTCGCGAAAGGCGTCTTCATGCTCCGGACACGTCGTTCGCCATTGTGCTAAGGCCTCGGCGTCCTTCGAGGTCGCGGCTCCGGAGTGCAAACGGATCACCCATGCGAGGGCATCTCGCAGCGAGGGGGGCAATTCCCCGGGGATATTGTCTGGTGCGGTCAAGACCCAATCGCTTCGTTGGTGTCGCCGCCTTGAAATCGACAGCGCTGCGACAACGGCACAAACTATTCTAGAGACGATTCACGTGCCCCCAAACCGTATCGAATATACCACGGGCAGGCATTTTCCAAGCTTTTAACCCTGAGGTACTGCCCGGCGGCGGCGAGACTTCCGCACCAAGGCTCTCATTTACAGACGACTGACCGGGGCCGAGACTGAATCGGAATATTGCTGGACGGGCGTTTTTTTACCTGCCTCACTCGCCGTTGCGCCATCTTGGCTACGGATTGCGGAAAGGCCGACTTGCTAGTCCGCCGGCCTCGCCTTTGAGCGGGGACCAAATCGCCGAATGACGGCGCGCCCAAGCCGAGCGCTAAGATGCTCCATCGCGTGCTGCAGATCGAACTCAACCGTGCGCACGTTGATACCAAATCTGGCAGCAATTTCCTTATGGGGCAATTGCTCGAGATGAGCGGCGACGAATACCTCGCGCCTGCGCGGGGGCAATTCAGTCAAGGCAGTATCGAGCGCCTTGAGTTCAAGGCGCGCGCCAGCAATCGCGGAGGGATCGGGACTGTCATCCTGGACATCTGTAATCGCCGCGATCTCTGCAGGATTCAGAAAATGGGCATCAATCTTGCGGCGATCCTTTGCTACATTGATGGCCGTCCGGAAAAGATAATCGGCAGGACTGCGGACTGTCACGGCTTCCGAGACGCGTTCGATACGCAAGAATGTCTCGTGAAGGGCTTCCCGTGCGAGATCCGCCGAGCCCAGACACCTGGCCAAGCGATTTGCAAGCCCCTCGTAGTCACCTGACAGGGACTCACGTAACGATTTCCGGTTTGAATCCGACACTAACAACGCCCCCAGACGACGTCTTCCGTGTCTTCGGATAACGCAGCCGCCTGCTGCTTAATGGCCGCAAATGACAACGGCGTGACAGTGATGAGATGATCCTCTTCACACGGCTCGAATTCTCCTTGCCATGACAGCAAGGCCATTGTGCACGTCATGGCAAGTCAAAGCCGACCGGGATCGCGACGTTGAGGACGTCTGGCAGTTCAGCAGGAATGCTTGGCAAGGGCTGCGCCTTACGGATGGTATCGACTGCCGCGGCATCGAGGTTCTTGTGTCCGGAGCTGCCTTTGATCCAAACGTCTGTGACCATCCCGTCCCGCCGCATAGCGAACACCAACTGAACGGTCCCTTGCACCCGATCGCTGCGGGCCTGCTCCGGGTAATGCCGGTACCGCGCGATATGAGTCAACAAGGCTCTCTGGAACGCCGAAGCCTTGAGATTTGGCCGCGTAAGAGCCAATGGTGCGTTCGCGGGAGTGCTGCTCGGCGTCGACGATTGGATCGGCTCGGCCGTAAGGGCGGCAACGGCATCTTCAGGGATGGCGCGGCGCGGGTCTTCGGTCACTCGCTCGGGCTGCAGCGCCGTCATCACCACGTTCGGCCGTATGGGCTCCTCCTGCGGATGCTGGGCCTGTTCGACCACGGTCAATAGCCGGACCTCGACGACTTCGCCCGACACGTGCGGGCCCGGACCGGCAGGAACCTGATGCAGCCAATAGACGCCCGCCGCCAGAAGCAACGGCATCAACAGCGCGGCACCGACAAACCACCGCAAGTCCAACATGGGCGCCGCCGCATCCCAATCGATCGGCCGCGGATCTTCGTCCAAGGAGAGAGGCTGCGAGATCGGGTCCGGCATACAATAAACCAACTCTTAGAGCGCGCGAATGGCGATCATAAACCGGATTGGCTGCGGCGTATTGGCGGGCGCAGGTTGACTCAACACCAAGCCCTGCAGCGCACTCGCAATCGAGACGTCGCGATCACGATCACCCGTCGACCCATCAAGTTCGGCTCGCTGAACCGTCCGCGACGGACCGACCCATAGCCTGACAGCGACCCGATAGTCGCCGGGACGCGTTTTGGCAACCTTCTTCAGGGCTTTTTGAATGTCGGCCTGCACGACGCCGATATATTCGCCCATCCGTCCACGATCGCCGGACTCGGCCCCACCGCTGACGCTCAACCGATCAAGGGACAGATCGGCTGAGGCCAAAGGATGCCCTGGCGGTTCGTCAGGATCCGGCGCCGATGCCGGAGCCAATGTGACGGCACGGGTACGACTGTAGCGAATTCTCAAATCGGTATCGGCGAGCAGCAACCTCAGTGCCACCTCCGGCATAAACTCTCCGGCCACGCGTGCGGAGCGATAGCCGGCCGCCGAGGCCGTCTCGAACATGACCTGAACTCCAGTCTGCAAGCTGTAGACCTGAAGCGCATCAACCAGCGACTGTGCCGGGATATTGAATTTGACGGGAGCCAACGGCGGGGTGACTTCATTCCCGAGCGCCATCGCCGCGCCAACGAGGGTCGCAGCAAGAATCGCAATCCAGCCGACGCCACAGCGCGGCACCCGACGCGATGTGCCCTGATGTCGCGGCGGGTCCAGTGCGGCCGCTCCCGAGCGTGCGAGCGGGGCGGGCGTCTCGGGGGCTGAAACGACAAGTTCGCACTTACTGATGGTCACGCGTTACATCCACTGAACAACGTCTATGGCGCTTCAACGGTCGCCGGGCCCCACGAACCGAAGCGAACGATCGAGACCGACCGCAGAGCAACATTGCGGACCGGCTCTACTATCACGCACCGACACAACAAACCCGCATTGCGTTGGCGATTTACCCTTAAAGGTCGAGAGGGATACTCGCAACGGCAACACCGGGAACGTCATAGTTAGGTGAACCTTTGCGACCATCCATGACAATTACATGACAGGAATGATCAACTGCGCCGACTCTCCTCCTGCGACGCCAAACTGAGGCTGTCGCCGCCGGCAAACTCGCCGGCGAGTAATTCTGCGAGAAGGCTATGCGAGTTTTGCGTAATCTGATGAGTTTGTTCGTCGCAGAACTAGCGTCAACCGGGGTCGGCGCCTGTCCCGCGTCCCATAGGCGCGGCTTGCTGAGGCTATGGTAGCCGTGCGCCCGCTAGGTTGCCTGAACGCGTGACCTCGCATCGGCCTCTCTTGTACGTGCGGCGTATTGATGGGGCAGCACCGACCGTTCGTGGTTGTGGCACAAACCGACCGGATGCTAAGTCTGTATTGCGGATCGCGGGAGGCTTTACAATATCTTCGTGGATCGCTCGCGGTGGGCAAGCAAACGCGAAGGTGCTGATTGAGGGGCTCCGCAAAGCGGGATTGCCTGAATGAATTTAAACTTGCACCGCGCCGACGAGGTGATCGAATTGGGCGCGATTTGCTGCGATGCTTGAGTCCGGAAAATGGCCCCTTTCCGACATGACGGATCAAGTCAGCGATGTCGGCTCAGCGAGGCAAGGCGGACATCGCGCTCTCGGATGCGGAGACCCGCAAATAGCACCGGGCTCGCGGATTGCGAGCCCGGTGTGCACTCGGCAATTTCAGGCCTTGTGATGGACAGTCTGCAGGCCGTAGACCGGCGTCGGGATGCTCTCGTAGCGTGCCTTCAACTGCAGGGACAAGAATTGCGAATAATGTCGCGACTGATGCAGATTGCCTCCGTGGAACCATAGGCCTTCCTGCTGCGTCGGCTTCCACATGTTACGCTGCTCACCTTCCCATGGCCCGGGGTCCTTTGTCGTATTCGAGCCGAGGCCCCAGACCTTGCCGACTTTGTCGGCCATCTCCGGAGTCACAAGATCGGCGACAAAGCCGTTCATCGAGCTGTAGCCGGTGGCATAGACGATCACGTCCGCTGGCAATTGCTGGCCGTTGTCGAGCCTGACGCCGTTGGGCGTGACTTCCTCTACCTGTCCGGCGAACAGTTTAATTTTGCCGTCAATGATAAGCTGTGAAGCGCCGACGTCGATGTAATAGCCCGAGCCACGGCGTAGATATTTCATGAACAATCCGGAATCGTCATCACCGAAGTCGAGCCTAAAGCCGGCTTTCTCCAGACCGGCATAGAAAGCGGCGTCATCCTGGCGGATCTTGTCGTAGACCGGTTTCTGAAACTGACTCAATATCCGGTAGGGCAGTGAAGCGAAGATCAGATCGGCTTTGGCCGTGGTCGTGCCGCTGCGGACGGCACGTTCGGAATAAAGATCACCGAGGGTCGCCATCAGTGAATCCGAGCGCACAATGTGCGTCGTCGAGCGCTGTACCATCGTTACGTCGACGCCGGCCTCGTACAGCGCAGCGCAGATGTCGTGGGCCGAATTGTTCGAGCCGATCACCACCACCTTCTTGCCTTTATAGCCGCCGGAGCCGGGATGGCGTGAGGAATGGTGTTGCTCGCCCTTGAACGTTTCCATGCCTTTGATCTTCGGCATGTTGGGCTTGGCCGACATGCCGGTCGCGAACACAAGCTGCTTGGGCCGCAACGTGATCTCCTTGCCATCGCGTTCGACAATGACGGTCCACTCCTTCTTGGTGTCGTCCCAACTGGCGCGTTTGGCCACGGTGTTCGTCCAGTAGTTCAGCTCCATGACCTTGGCGTACATTTCCAGCCAATCGCCGATCTTGTCTTTGGGCGAGAACACAGGCCAGTTCTTGGGGAAATCGATGTAGGGCAGGTGATCGTACCAGACGGGGTCGTGCAGGCAGAGCGACTTGTAGCGGTTGCGCCAGGAATCGCCGGGGCGCGCGTTCTTTTCGACGATGATCGTGGGCACTCCAAGCTGGCGCAGCCGCGCCCCGAGCGCAATGCCGCCCTGTCCGCCGCCGATGACGAGCACGTAGGGCTGGGTCTTGAATCCGAGTTGCTCGACTTCCTCGTCACGCAGCTCCTTCCAGGTCTTGGCGCCGGGATTGACGCCGTGCCTGGCGCCGAGCGGTCGGCTGAAGCCGGCCTTTTCCTCATGGCCCTTGAGTTCGACCATCGTTGTCAAGAGCGTCCAGATCTGGCCGTTCTGCAACCGGATGAGTCCATATCCACGCGCGACCTCGGTCTCGAACGTGATCCAAGACTCGGTCACGCCGCCGGCCTCGGTCGGCGTTTCACCCTCGGCGATCTTCCAGTTGCGCGGCTTCACATGCGCGAGGCAATGCGCGAGCATGTCGCGGACCTGATCGCGGCCTTCCATGGTCTTGATGTTCCAGGTGAAGGCAACGAGGTCGCGCCAGTAGCATTCCGGAGCGAACATTCCTACGGCGGCGTCGAGATCGCCCGCCGCAAGCGCGGCGTCAAACTTGTCGAGGAAAACCTGGACGCGCGCGCTAAGGGTGGTGTCGAGCATCACTTCCTCCCGGATGTCGTTTTGCAATTTCTCTGCGCAGGCAGTGTAACCTTACTCCAACCATCGCGGGAATCCAGACTGGCGCGGCGCGGTTTCCGGTCGGCCGCAGCGCCTCTTCGCACTCGCCTGCAACATCGCCGCTTTGCCCATCGACGAGGTAGGAGGCCAGGACTTCTATCTGCTGCGGTGCATGAGTCTGGAATTGGCCCTTCGCGTCGCTCGCTGCTATGCAACAAGAAGTCGGCTATCGGGAGCACAGCGGACTTTGACAAGCCGTCTGGGTTCACTGCCTAGGCACAACTCAGTCTCCTTCCGCGTGCCACTTTGAGCAGCTATGATGCCTTCTACCGAGCCTCGGAGGAGGCAATGAGCCGACGCGTCGAAACTGACGGTAAATCGGTTGAGAAGCTACCCGGCAAGTCCGCGCAGCTTCACGGTGCGCCGGAAGCCGAATTTCAGGAAATCGAGCTGAGCCCAGACGCTCGCGAATTTCAGCTGGGTGTTTTGCTTGTTCACGGAATCGGGACGCCCCGCGCTGGGGGAGATACGCTGGTCCATTGGGGTGACGTACTTTTAAAGACAATTGCACGCGCAACTCGCTCAACGGACGCCAACGGAGGAGATCACCCAACGCCGCCTCCATCCATGCTCGCGGAAAGACGTAGCATAGCTGCTGAAGGGGTGTTGGTGTCTACGGAGCGTGCCGGTCTCTGCGGTGGTTCTTCGGAAAATGGTCGCTTTGAGGCGGTGGTGCGGCTTAGCGCGGGTGACCACACCGAGCGATGGCTGCTCCGTGAAGGCTTGTGGGCGGGTGCGTTTCCTGCTCCGAGCTACCGGGAGCTTCTGTCATGGAGCGTGAGGGCGTTGCCATGGTCTATCGTGACGCATTTCGGAGGACGGTATTGGCAGGCTGTTGGCCGCGCGACCAGGAACTCGCAAGCGTCCAAGCCGGCATCAAATAGCCAGCTAAAACGTCCTTGGTATCAGGCGAGCACCGCACTCGCTAGGGCAATTCGCCGCTTTATCATCGCTGTAGCGCCCCGCGTACAGGCAGTTTTCCTGCTCATCGTTGCGTTAGCACTCACGCCAGCGTTGATCACATTACTCGGATTGACACTGTTATTGGGGCTGGCACCCGTCCCCCAGATCCGCAATCTGGTTCTCTCACTTCAGTCGAAGCTTACCGCAACAGTCGGCGATAGCTTCGCCTTCGTCGAGAGCCCCATTCGGGCCGGACTCATGCGGGAATGCATTCTCGATGGTCTAAAACGGCTCAAACCGGTCTGCGAGCAGACTGTCGTAATTGCACACTCCCAAGGAGCAGCTGTGGTGCTCGATGCCTTGGGCGCCTTCGAGCCGTTCGAGGCAAAAATTGAGAAAGAGGCAGTTCGGCGGCTTGTCCCTGACGCGCTGATTACCTTTGGTGCGGGTACGAACCAACTTGCAAGCCAGAAAGTCCTGGCGGACAGAATGCCAACAATGGAGAGAAACCCGGTCCGTAGCGCGGTGTGGGCAATTTTAGGAACGGCCGGGTTATTGCTCTGGCTGTACTGGCGGCAATCGGTCAAGGACATTTTATGGGCCGGCGTGTTCGTGATCTTGTTTTTTATCATCCAATACTTGCTCTCCTTGTGGCGTCATGTGGGCTCGTCTCCACTTGAAGCCCAATTGTCGAAGCAAGAACTGGATAAGAATGAAGAGGACGGCGACGACTCATGGAAAGACAAATATTTGATCATCGCACTGGCCGCTGTTCAGATCGTCATTCTTTTAGCGAGCGCGTTCTTATTTCATGACGTCCTTCCGTTTGGTAGCGTTGGTTGGCTGATGGTTGCGCTGTTCTCCTTGTTTGGGTCGATTAAGTTCATCCTCTCATCTGAAGGGAGAAAAATCGTACAAGCGCCCGTGAGTAGGCCGGTTGGTCTTCGTCGCTGGATCGATCTTTACGCGTCAGCCGACCTAGTGCCAAACGGACCCACGAGGACTGTCGAGGGCGAACATGACTCCAAACGGATCTGGAATCTGCACTCCCTATTCGCAGACCACACCGCCTACTGGGACAATCGGGACGGTTTTGTGCTTCGTGTTGCGCGGGTGTGCGCCGAGACGGCCGGGAGCCCGTGGACACATAAGCTTCCTAAGGACTCGGACTTCATAGACAAACGTGCGGCTTGGCGGGTCGGCTTCCTGCGGGTGGCGCGGTGGAGCAGCGGTTTAGCCTGGTTAGCTTTGGGCATATCACTTTGGATTCGGCATCAAGGATACGTACCCTCGCCAATCAATCTGCCCAGCTGGATTCCTGCTCAGCCGGTTGAGCACACCCTGTTCGTGGCGTTCATCGTGTCGGCGATCTGTGCGACGTCCGCTGCGTTATACTGGATATGGAGTTGGTGGGTTTGGGCAGAGCAGGAGGTGGTGATGAATCACGAACTGCCAGGCCGGGAATCAGACGAAGAAAACGAACGCGACCTGGTCATCTTCTTTATGGCGTTGATCCCCTCCACGTTGATTACGGCGGTCATCTATATGGTGACGTACGTACATTCATGGGCGGATCTGAGCGCCCTTCAGTTCAGCGACCTCACGATTTTCATGATCGCGTCTCTCTTCTTTGCCGGCTTGTGTGCGTACTTGCTGTCGATGCTGAAATGCCGTCCGCCAGATACCTTCAAGTGAGTGTCATGTAGCGTGCACGCTGGACGGCCCATTCATCGTTCTGCTCGAGCAGGATCGCGCCTATCAGTCGCACGATGGCATCTTCGTTGGGGAAGATGCCGACCACCTCGGTCCGCCGCTTGATCTCGCCGTTGAGGCGCTCGA
>JAEWFG010000058.1 GCA_023388935.1 Pseudomonadota bacterium
ATCCAGGCCGGCTTCACCTCGGTGATGATGGACGGCTCGCTGAAGGCCGACGGCAAGACCCCCGGCGACTGGGGCTACAATGTCGGCGTCACCAAGACCGTGACCGACATGGCTCATCTCGGCGGCATCTCGGTCGAGGGCGAGCTCGGCGTGCTGGGTTCGCTCGAGACCGGCATGGGCGACAAGGAAGACGGCCACGGCGCCGAAGGCAAGCTGTCGCACGACCAGCTCCTGACCAACCCGGACGAAGCCGTGAAATTCGTCCAGGAGACCAAGGTCGATGCGCTCGCGATCGCGATGGGTACCTCCCACGGCGCCTACAAATTCACCCGCAAGCCGGACGGCGACATCCTCGCCATGAACGTGATCGAGGAGATCCACCGCAAGCTGCCGAACACGCATCTGGTGATGCATGGTTCGTCGTCGGTGCCGCAGGACCTCCAGGACATCATCAACGCCTATGGCGGCAAGATGAAGCCGACCTGGGGCGTGCCGGTCGCCGAGATCCAGCGCGGCATCAAGAACGGCGTACGCAAGATCAACATCGACACCGACAACCGCATGGCGATGACCGGTCAGATCCGGAAGGTTCTGAAGGACAGCCCGGAAGAGTTCGATCCGCGCAAGTACCTGAAGCCGGCGATGGAAGCGATGACCAAGCTGTGCAAGCAGCGGCTCCAGGAGTTCAACACCGCGGGCCAGGCCTCCAAGATCAAGCGCGTCCTGACCACCGCCGAAATGGCCAAGCGCTACGCCAAGGGCGAGCTCGACCCCCGCGTCGCGTAGCGATCGCGCGTTGGCGTAAGGTCTCAGGCCCTCCTCCCGTCATTCCCATTGCGCAAGTGCGCAATGGGACACGCCAACGGGTCCGCGCGAATGCGCGGCCCGATGACAGGCTCCGCGTGGGCCCGGAATCCATAACCACAGCCTGGGGTTATGGATTCCGGGCCTGCGCCTTTCGGCGCATCCCGGAATGACAGAGAATGGATTTTCCCTGCGACGAACGTTAACTCGGCAATTGCCCGATAACGGTCTATTTTCACAGGCAAGGGCAGAATCGTTTTGGGAGGACCTCTCGATGAATCTGACTGAGCTCAACAGGATCGCGACCGCCATGGTCGCCCCCGGCAAGGGCATCCTTGCCGCCGACGAATCCTCCGGCACCATCAAGAAGCGTTTTGACGCGATCGGCGTCGAATCGACGGAAACGAACCGCCGCGACTATCGCGAGATGCTGTTCCGCTCGAAGCAAGCCATGAGCCAGTATATCTCCGGCGTGATCCTCTACGACGAGACGATCTGGCAGGACGCGAAAGACGGCACGCCGCTGGTGAAGCTGATCGAGGACAGCGGCGCCATTCCCGGCATCAAGGTCGACGAAGGCACGCAGGCCCTGCCGATGTGTCCGGGCGAGCTCGTCACCGTCGGGTTAGACAAGCTCGCAGAGCGGCTGAAGAAATATTACGAGCGCGGCGCGCGCTTCGCCAAATGGCGCGCGGTGATCGACATCGGAAGCGGCACTGACGGCCGGAGCATTCCCTCGATGACCGCGATCAGCGTCAACGCCCACGCGCTGGCACGCTATGCCGCGCTGTGCCAGTCCGCGCAGATCGTGCCGATCGTCGAGCCGGAAGTGCTGATGGACGGCGATCACGACATCGACCGCTGCTATGAGGTGACGAGCCGCGTGCTCAACAAGACGTTCCAGGAATTGCGCAAGCAGCGCGTCGCGCTCGAAGGCATGGTGCTGAAGCCGAACATGGCGATATCGGGCAAGAAGTGCGCAAAGCAGGCCTCCGTCGAGGAAGTCGCGGAGAAGACGATGCGACTGCTGAAGGGCTGCGTGCCGGCGGCGGTGCCCGGTATCGCTTTTCTCTCCGGCGGCCAGTCCGACGAGGAGGCAACCGCCCATCTCAACGCCATGCACAAGCTCGGTCCGCTGCCCTGGGGCCTGACCTTCTCCTACGGCCGCGCGTTGCAGGCCGCGCCGCAGAAGGCCTGGTCAGGCAAGGCCGAGAATGTCGCAGCCGGGCAGAGCGCGTTCAGCCATCGCGCACGAATGAATGGTCTCGCCTCCAAAGGTGAATGGCAAAGCAGCCTGGAAAAGAAGGCAGCCTAGATCTTGTCGAACAAATCGCCTCCGCCGCGCCCGGCGCCGCGCCTTTATCTCGCGACGCCTGTTGTCGATGATCCCGCTACGCTCGCCGCCGAGCTACCGGGCCTGCTCGCCTCTGCCGATGTCGCAGCCGTGCTGCTGCGGTTGAAGGAGACCGACCAGCGCACCATGATCTCGCGCATCAAGACCCTGGCGCAACCGATCCAGAAAGCGGGCGCCGCGCTGCTCATCGACGGCCATGCCGAACTGGTCGCACGCGGCGGTGCAGACGGCGCGCATCTTGCGGGCCTCGCCGCGCTGGAAGAGGCAACCCCCTCGCTCAAGCCCGATCGCATCGCCGGCGTCGGCTCCCTCGCCACGCGCCACGATTCCATGAGCGCAGGCGAGATGGGCGCCGACTACGTGCTGTTCGGCGAGCCCGATGCAAAGGGACAGCGGCCATCGGCGCCGGCCATTGCCGAGCGGCTGGACTGGTGGGCGGAGCTGTTCGAACCGCCCTGCGTCGGCTTTGCCATCTCGCTCGAAGAAGCCCACGACTTCGCCGCCAGCGGCGCCGATTTCGTGCTGGTCGGCGAGTTCATCTGGGCTGATCCGCGCGGACCCAAGGCCGCGCTGATCGACGCGGACGCTGCGATCAAGAAGGCCCATGCGACTGCGTCCGCGGGCCGGGAGCACGGCTAGCGCCAGACATGAAGCTCCCGCACATCACCATCCTGGCCACGCTGCTGCTGACGGCGCCCGCGGCCGCGCAGCTCCAGATCACGCCGCCGGCCACGACACCGAGCCCGTCGGCCGAGAAGGCCAAGGAAAAGGAAAAGCCAAAGGTCGCACCGCATACGATCACCAAGAAGAAGGAGGCCACGCCCGCACCGAAGCCTTCCGCATCCCCCAAGCCCACCCCGGCGCCGGCTGCGACCGTGATCCCCGCGCCATCGACTGACGATCCCAACGTCGACCTGGTGTTCGGCGCCTATCAGCGCGGCCAGTACAAGACCGCGTTCGATCTCGCCGCAGCCCGGGCCAAGACCGGCGACGTCAAGGCCATGACCATGCTGGGCGAGCTCTACTCCAACGCCATGGGCATCCGCCGCGATTACGCCAAAGCGCTCGAATGGTACAAGCGCGCCTCCGATGCCGGCGATCGCGAGGCGATGTTCGCGCTCGCCATGCTACGCATGTCGGGCCGCGGCGGCCCGGTCGACAAGGGCGAGGCGGTCAAGCTGATGGCCTCCGCCGCCAAGCTCGGCGAGCCCAAGGCGGCCTACAACCTCGCTTTGCTCTATCTGGACGGCCAGACCCTGCCGCAGGACGTCAAGCGCTCCGCCGAACTGCTGCGCCAGGCGGCGGACGCCGGCCTGCCCGAGGCCCAATACGCGCTCGCGACCTTCTACAAAGAGGGCACCGGCGTGCCGAAGGACGCGGAACGGTCGGTGCGGCTGCTCCAGGCCGCCTCGCTGGCCGACAATGTCGATGCCGAGGTCGAATATGCCATTGCCATGTTCAACGGCACCGGCACGCCGAAGAACCAGCCAGCGGCCGTCGCGTTGCTGCGCAAGGCCTCCCGCCAGGGCAGCGCGATCGCGCAGAACCGGCTGGCCTGGGTGCTGATCAACGGGATGGGCGCATCCGTGGACAAGGTCGAGGGGTTCAAATGGCACCTGGTGGCCAAGACCGCCGGCAAGGGCGATCCCGAGCTCGACAAGCAATTGTCCGACCTGCCGGCCGAGGACCGGGCCAAGGCGGAGGCCGCCGCCAAGAAATGGCTCGGGACCAAATGACTTGACGTTGGTGCCCTCGCAGGGCACCCAATCCTTCAAACGGGCGCGAATTCGCGCCATTTCCCCCGATCAAGACCAGAGCCCATGCTGTATTCCGCTACTATCAACGTCATGGTCAAAGCCGCGCGCCGCGCCGGACGTAGCCTCAAGCGCGATCTCGGCGAGATCGAGCATCTCCAGGTCTCGCTGAAGGGACCGGCGAATTTCGTCTCGCTCGCCGACAAGCGCGCCGAGGAGATCCTCTACCAGGACCTCGCCAAGGCCCGACCCGGCTACGGCTTCATCGGCGAAGAAGGCGGCACCCGCGAGGGTTCCGACAAGAGCCACACCTGGATCGTCGATCCGCTCGACGGCACCACCAACTTCCTGCACGGCATTCCGCAATTCGCGATCTCGATCGGGCTGGCGCGTGAAGGCACCGTGATCGCGGGCGTGATCTACAACCCCGCCAATGACGAGCTCTACATCGCCGAGCGCGGCAAGGGCGCCTTCCTCAACGACCAGCGCTTGCGGGTGGCTGGCCGCCGCCAGCTCAACGACTGCGTGGTGGCCTGCGGCCTGCCCCATATCGGCCGCGGCGACCACGAGGAGTTCCGCCGCGAGATGGCCGCGATCCAGGATCGCGTCGCGGGCCTGCGCCGTTTCGGCGCCGCCTCCCTCGACCTCGCCTTCGTCGCCGCCGGCCGTCTCGACGGCTATTGGGAACGCAATCTCCAGTCCTGGGACATCGCCGCCGGCATGATCATGGTGCGCGAAGCGGGTGGAACGGTGAGCGACATCGCGACGCCGGGTGACCCGCTGCTCACCGGCCACGTCGTGTGCGGCAACGAGTTCGTGCACGGAGAGCTGGTAAAGATTCTGCGGAAGCCGGCGTAAGCCCTACACTCCGCTGTCATCATCCGCGAAAGCGGATGATCCAGTATTCCAGACACGTTCGTGGAAAACGGAGAAGCCGCGGCGTACTGGATGCCCCGCCTGCGCGGGGCATGACAGTTTTTGCCTAAAGCTTCACCGGCGCCGGCGGCCCGTAGGCCTCTGCTTCCTTCGCGGCGTTCGGCTCCCGGTCCCCTGCCAGCACGCGCTGCACCGAGACGAAGAACACCGGCACCATCAGCAGCGCAAGAATAACGACCGCGATCATGCCACCCATCACGACGGTGCCGAGCGATTGCTGACTGGCTCCGCCGGCGCCGTGAGCGATGGCCATCGGCAGCACGCCGCAGATGAAGGCAAGGCCCGTCATCAGGATCGGGCGGAAGCGCAGACGGCAGGCCTCGATGGTGGCTTCCACCAGCGGCTTGCCTTCCTTCCGCAAATCCTTGGCGAATTCGATGATCAGGATAGCGTCCTTCGCCGCAAGCCCGATGATGGTGATCAGCCCGACGGTGAAATAGACGTCGTTGGGCAGTCCCCGCAGCATCGCCGCGATCACCGCGCCGACGATACCGAGCGGCACGGTGAGCAGCACCGCGAGCGGAATGGTCCAGCTCTCGTAGAGCGCGGCCAGACACAGGAACACGACGAACACCGACAGTGCCAGCAGGAACGGCGCCTGCGAGCCCGAGAGCTTTTCCTGGAGCGACTGTCCGGTCCATTCATAGCCGAAACCGCGCGGCAACCGGCCCGCAAGCTTCTCCATCTCGGCGATGGCGTCACCCGAGGTGAAGCCGGGCTTTGCTTCGCCCGAGATACGCACCGCCGGATAGTAGTTGAAACCGGTGATCTGGGTCGGGCCGCGCGCCCATTCGACGGTCGCGAAGGAGGAGAACGGCACGAGCTGGCCGCGGCTGTTCTTGACGTTGTAATTGAGGATGTCCTCGGTCCGCATCCGGTCGCGGGCATCGGCCTGCACCACGACGCGCTGCGTGCGGCCGCGGTTCGGGAAGTCGTTGATATAGTTCGAGCCGAGATTGGTCGAGATCGTGTTGTTGATGTCCTCGAAGGCGACGCCGAAGGCGCCGGCCTTCTCGCGGTCGATCACGAGGTTGACCACGCCGGCCTCGGGCAGGCCTTCGACATAGACCTTCTGCAGCACCGGGCTCGCATTGGCCTCCGCGATCAGCTGCTCGGCGGCGCGCATCAGGGCCGGATAGCCCTTCTGGCCGCGATCCTGGAGGCGGAACGAGAAGCCGGAGGAGTTGCCGAGATTGTCGATCGGTGGCGGCTGCAGTGCGGAGATCTTTGCGTCGCGGATTGAAGACGACAAATCCCGGTTGATGTCGGCGACGATCGCAGCAGCCGAATCCTTCGGCCCGCGCTCCGACCAGTCCTTCAAGGTGACGAAGGCCTGCGCGGTGTTCATGCCCTGGCCGGAGAAGCTGAAGCCGGTGAGGAAGGTGACGTTGTCGACGCCCGGCCGCTGCGCCAGATATTTTTCCACCTTCTCGATCACGGACTCGGTACGGGCGTAGGACGAATCCGACGGCGTCTGCACGTCGGTGGTGACGAAGCCCTGGTCGTCGACCGGCAGGAAGCCGCCGGGCAGGTTGATGAAGGCCCAGGACAGGCCGGCCAAGAGCGCGACATAGACCAGCATCAACCGGCCCGTACGTTTGAGCGAGAAGCCGACGGTGCGGGAATAGCCCTCCTTGCCGCCTTCGAGCATGCGATTGAACCAGCCGAACACGCCCTTCTTCGCGTGCCCGTGGCCGGCGGCGACGGGCTTTAGCAGCGTCGCGCACAGTGCCGGCGTCAGCGACAGCGCCAGGAAGGCGGAGAAGCCGATCGCGGCCACCATGGTGACGGAGAACTGGCGGTAGATGATGCCGACCGAACCCGGGAAGAAAGCCATCGGCACGAACACCGCCATCAGCACCAGCGTGATGCCGATGATGGCGCCGGTGATCTGCGACATGGCTTTTCGCGCCGCTTCCTTCGGCGGCAGGCCCTCCTCGGCCATGATACGCTCGACGTTCTCGACCACGACGATGGCGTCGTCGACGAGGATGCCGACCGCGAGCACCATGCCGAACATCGACAGCATGTTGATGGAGTAGCCGGCGAGCAGCAGCGTGGTACAGGCACCCAGCAGCGCCACCGGCACGACGATGGTCGGAATGATGGTGTAGCGGATGTTCTGCAAGAACAAGAACATCACCACGAACACCAGCACCACGGCTTCGACCAGCGTCGACAGCACTTTCTTGATCGAGGCCTCGATCACCGGCGTGATGTTGTAGGGAATCTCGTAGGAGATGTTGGCCGGGAAGAAGCGCGACAGCTCTTTCATCTTCTCTTCGACCGCACTTGCGGTCGCCAGCGCGTTGCCGGTCGGCGACATCAGCACGGAGAGGCCGGCGGTCGGCTTGCCGTCGAGGCGCGTGTTGAACTGGTAGTTGAGGCCGCCGACCTCGACGCGCGCGACGTCGCGTAAGCGCACGGTCGAACCGTCCGCGTTGGCGCGCAGGATGATGGCGCCGAATTCATCCGGGGAAGAGAGCTGGCCCTTGACCAGCACCAGCGCCGAGGTGCGCTGGGTCGCGGTCGACGGCTCAGCGCCGATGCTGCCCGAGGCGACCTGCGCGTTCTGTGCCGCGATCGCCTTGTTGACGTCATCTGCCGTCAGCCCATAACCGACGAGTTTCGCCGGATCGACCCAGACGCGCAAGCTGCGCTCGGTCGAATACAGCGTGGCACGGCCGACGCCGGGGATTCGGCGGATTTCGCCGAGCACGTTGCGGATCATGAAGTCGCCAAGGCCGACTTCGTCGAGGCTGCCGTCGGTCGAGTTCAGCGTGATGATCTGGAGCACCGCGCTGGAAGCCTCTTCGACCAAGATGCCCTGCTGGATCACCGCGCGCGGCAGGCGCGCTTCGACGCGCTTGATGCGGTTCTGCACCTCGACCGAAGCAGCGCCGGTATCGGTGCCGGGCACGAAATTGGCTGTTATCTCGACCTGGCCGAGCGAGTCGCTGGTCGATTCGAAATTGAGAATGCCGGCGGCACCGTTGAGCTCCTCCTCGATCAGGCGCGTGACGCTGTTGTAGAGGTTTTCGGGCGAGGCGCCGGGATAGCTGGTCGATATCGAGATCGAAGGCGGCGCGATGATCGGATATTGCGCGATCGGCAGCAGCGGGACTGCGATCGCGCCGATCAAGCAGATGAAAAGCGCGACGACCCAAGCGAAGATCGGCCTGTCGATGAAGAAGCCCGGCATGGCGTCTTACCGCGTGTCTCGCTGGGCGTGCCGGTTGTCCGCGCTCGCCTCGGCCTCGGACCAGGATTGCGGCTTGACCTTGTCGCCGGCCGCAAACTTCTGGAAACCTTCGACCACGACCTTGTCGCCGGCCTTCAGGCCTTCGGTGACGAACCAGACGCCGTCCTGCACCGAACCGGTGCGCACGGGCTGCACCGCGACGCGGTTGTCGTCCTTGACGACGAACACCTCGCTGCCACCGCCGCCGTTGCGCTGGATCGCCTGCTGCGGCACCGCGATCGCGTCGGAGTCGAGGCCCTGATCGATGCGGACGCGGACATACATGCCCGGCAGAAGCTCGCGCTTCGGATTGCGGAACTCACCGCGCAGCGTCACCTGGCCGGTATTGGCATCGACCTTGGCGTCGGAGAACAACAGCTTGCCGTCGAGCGAATAGACGGTGTTATCGTCGAGTACGAGGTGAACCTTGGCGGCATCGGGCGCGATGCGCTCGAGATCGCCGCTCTCGAAGGCGCGGCGAAGCTGGTTGAGCTCGGTTACCGACTGGGTGAAGTCGGCGTAGATCGGATCAAGCTGCTGGATGGTGGCGAGATTGGTCTCGTTCTGGACTGCGAGCGCGCCCTCGCTGACCAGGGCAGCACCGACGACGCCGTCGATCGGCGCGCGCACGGTGGCGTAGTCGAGATTGAGCCTGGCGCGCGCGAGGTCGGCCTTGCGTCCCTCGACCTCGGCGTGGGCCTGGCGTTCGGCCGCCACCGCCTTCTCGTTCTCGGCCTCGGGCGCGGCGCGCTGGCTCGTGAGCGTCGCGATGCGGTGAGCCTGCTGCCTGGCCTGCAGCAACGCTGCCTCGGCCTTGGCGAGCGCCGCCTCGTTGGCCATCACCTCGACCTCGAACGGACGCGGATCGATGCGGTAGAGCGCGTCGTCCGCCCTCACCTCGCTGCCCTGGCGAAACAGGCGCTCGACCACGATGCCGGAGACACGCGGCCGCACGTCGGAGACGCGCGTCGGCGCAATGCGGCCCGGCAGTTCGCGCACCACGGCGAGCGGCTGCGGCTTCACGGTGACGATGCTGACATCAGGATCGGCGGGCTGGGCGGCGGTAACGGCGGAGCTCGATTCGTCGCAGCCCGCGAGCAGCGGCGCAAAGGCCACGAGCATCATTGCAACGCATGCCGATCGCGCGAGAAGTCCTGACATGAAGTGGGGATATCCTAAAATATGTTGAACCAGGATCACGCTGCGCGCTGGCCTGTGTTTGGCAATTCCGCGCTGCTAATGCCGTCAAAATAAAATGGACTTGCTGCGACGCAACGCATCCCGCGAGCGGCTCAATGCCACACGGCCTATCGCGCTGAGTTCGGGACACTTTTTGGGACTCACTGGATTGTGAATCGGGTTCCAACGCGGCGAGCTGCGACGGAACATCGCAATCACTTCGCGGCCTTCATCCGGTACTGGCTCACACCCATTCGGTTCCATCGGCGTAGCCGAACAAGCCTGCGGTCGCGAGGAAGAACCAGCGCCGGCGCTGCATCCACAAGCCCAGCGCCGAAATCCGCACATCCGGCGCTTTTTTTGGGCGGGCGCTGTGCCATAGTGCGGGAGCAACCAGGCTTTTCGTAACGGATGAAATCGACCATGCCGCCAGGCACTTCGCCCCGCTCCAAAATGGATATCGAGTACACAAAGCTGTCCTCGCCCAGCGTCTTCCTGGTGCGGATGCTGGTCTTCCTGGTGCTCTGCAGCTTGGTGGGCGTGGTGCTCTACAAGCAAATCATCCTGGCCTTCTTCGCCAATCCCGGCCTCAACACCCTGATCGGGGCGGTCCTGTTCATCGGCATCGTGCTGGCCTTCCGCCAGGTCATCCGGCTCTACCCCGAGGTCTCCTGGGTCAACAATTTCCGCGTCGCCGATCCCGGCTTGGCGCCGGCCCGGCACCCAAAGCTGCTGGCGCCGATGGCGGCGATCCTCGGCGGCGAGCGCTTCGGGCGGATGTCGATCACCCAGACCACCATGCGGCATTTGCTCGATTCGATCGCGACCCGGCTCGACGAGGCCCGCGACATCTCCCGCTACATGACCGGCCTGCTCGTCTTCCTCGGCCTGCTCGGCACCTTCTGGGGCCTGATCGAGACGGTCGGCTCCGTCGGCAAGGTGATCGACGGCCTCAAGGTCGGCGGCGATGCCGGCGCCCTGTTCGACACGTTGAAAGAGGGCCTTGCCGCCCCGCTCGGCGGCATGGGCATCTCGTTCTCCAGCTCGCTGTTCGGCCTCGCCGGCTCGCTGATCCTCGGCTTCCTCGACCTGCAATCGAGCCAGGCGCAGAACCGCTTCTACACCGACCTCGAAGACTGGCTCGCCACCACGGTGCGCGAATATGGCAGCGGCGAGGTTGCCGTTGCGGCCTCCGGTGGCGGCGGGGTTGCCAGCGGCGAGCTTCAGGCCGCGGTCGAACGGCTGCGGTCCGTGCTCGAGGAAGGCAGCGCCAGCCGCGGCACCACGGCGGCGATGGCAAGCCTTGCCGAAGCGATCCAGGCGCTGGTCTCGCACATGCGAACCGAACAGCAGATGATCCGCGAATGGGCCGACGGCCAGGGCGAGCAGAACCGCGAGATCCGGCGCCTGTTGGAGCGCCTCGCCCGCCAGCCGGAAAAGAGCTGAGGACAGAACGAAGTTATCGTGCCCCGGACGCGATGCAGCGCGAAGCGGTGCGTCGCTGAGCCGGGGCCCAGGACCTTATATGTTAGACATGGGTCCCGGCTCTGCGGAGCAGCGCCAAGGCGCTGCACCGCGTCCGGGACACGAGAGTGGAGACCTACGTCATGGCTCTGGCCCGCGGCCGCCGCAGCGACGGCCCTTTCAACTACTGGCCCGGCTTCGTCGACGCGCTGTCGACGCTGGTGCTGTCGATCGTTTTCCTGCTGTCGGTATTCCTCGTCGTGCAGTTCTTCCTGTCGCAGGAGGTCACCGGCAAGGACAAGGCGCTGGAGCAGCTCAACGCCAAGATCGCGCAGCTCAACGAGCTGCTGTCGCTGGAAAAGCTCGGCAAGCTCAGCCTCGACGACCAAGTGTCGCAACTGAGGGCCGGCCTCGCCTCGGCTGAGTCCGAGCGCGACCGTATGAAGGGCCTCTATGAGGGCCTCGCCAATGCCGGCAACGACGCGCAAGGAAAGAACGCCGAGCTCGGCAAGGCGCTGGACTCGGAAAAGGCGGTCTCGGCACGGGCGCTGGCGCAGATCGAGGTGCTGAACCAGCAGATCAGCGCGCTGCGACGGCAATTGGCGGCGCTGGAAGAGGCGCTCGACGCCTCCGAGAAGCGCGACAAGGAATCGCAAAATCGGATTGCCGATCTCGGCGCGCGCCTGAATGTGGCATTGGCACAGCGCGTGCAGGAATTGTCGCGCTACCGCTCGGAATTTTTCGGCCGCCTGCGCACCATTCTCGGCAACCGGCCCGACATCCGCGTGGTCGGCGACCGCTTCGTGTTCCAGTCCGAAGTGTTCTTCGACACCGGCCAGGCAACCTTGCTGCCCGAAGGGCGCACCGAGCTCGACACCGTGGCGAACGCGCTGATCGAGCTCGACAAGAAGATCCCCGCCGATATCCCCTGGGTCCTGCGCGTCGACGGTCATACCGACGTGCGCCCGGTCACCGGCCCGAACTTCAAGTCGAACTGGGACCTGTCCGCGGCGCGCGCGATCTCGGTGGTGCAGTACCTGATCTCGCTCGGCGTACCCGCCCAGCGCCTCGTCGCCGCCGGTTTCGGCGAATTCCAGCCGCTCGACACCGCCAACACCGAGGACGCTTTCAAGCGCAACCGCCGCATCGAGCTGAAGCTGACGGAGCGTTAGTGAGCGCCCTCCACCTCCGCCCCTACCGCCCCGAGGACGAAGCGGCCGCGATCGACCTCTGGCATCGCACCTGGCAACAGGCCTATCCGCAGATCGACTTCGCTGCACGGCTGGAGTGGTGGCGCGAGCGCTGGCGCAAGGATCTGGTGCCGAAGGCCTCGATCGTCGTCGCCGAACAGGACGGCGCCCTGATCGGCTTCGTCACGATCGACTGCGAAGGCTATCTCGACCAGCTGGTGGTCGACCCGGATCATTGGGGCTCGGACGCCGCACGCCTGCTGGTCGACGAAGCCAAGCGCCTCTCACCATCAGGCATCACGCTGCTCGTCAACAGGGACAATTCCCGCGCCATCCGCTTCTACGAGCGCAACGGCTTTGCCCATGCGGGGGACGACTTGAACCCGACCTCCGGCCGGCCGGTGCTGAAGATGGAATGGAAGCCATAAGACACGCCTCCCGACCAAAATGTCGAAAACAACCCCATGCAAAGTAGCGCCGCAGTTGGCGGTGATGGGGTGTAAGCACCTGAAGTGCAATCAATTCTCGGCGCAATGAATTACGGTGACAGTGCACTGAATTGACGCTGTCTGCCAAGCGTGGATGGCGAATGAAATTTGGTCCCCCGTCACCGTAATCTAAACAGGGCTGCACAGCGTTTTTTAACGACGTGGTGATTTATGACTACTCCGGGTGGGCGCACCCGACGCAAGAACAACGGCAAACACAATGATCAGAGCCTGGCTCGACCTTTCCGCCCCCAGTCTTTTCGCAACCTTGGCACTTCTCTATGGAGGCGCTGCGCTTCTTCTGGCGGCGATCGTTTTCGCGTCGCCGCTGAAGAGGCCGATACAATCGCTCCAAGGCGTCGTTGCTCCTTTCTTCAATGCTGTGGCGGTCCTGTTCGCCTTGTTGACCGGCTTCCTTGCCAACGATGTCAGCGAGCGGAGCCGCCAAGCCTACCGTGTAGTTCGGACTGAGGTGAGTGAACTGCGGAATATTTATACGCTCAGCGTGGCCTCGATCTCTGACATGCGCGCGATCAGGGCGACAGTCAAAGCGTACGCGGCATCCGTGGTATCGGATGAATGGCCAGCCATGGAGAATGAGGTGCGGTCTGCGCCCACGCGGGAGATCTACGACGCGTTGTTGCAGAAGGTCAGCGATCCCGCCATCGCGGCGCAGGCCGGGCAAGCCGTTCACGCTGCGTTGCTCGCAGCCACTGTTCACGTGGGAAGCGCGCGAAATGAGCGGCTCACATTGAACTCAGACCACACCAACGAACTGAAGTGGCTGACTGTCCTGATTTTAGGCCTGATAACCCAGTTGGCCATCGCCCTGGTGCATATCGAACGGTTACGAGCGTTCCTCGCCGCGCTCATGGTCTTCTCGGTCGCAGCCGTGGCCGCGCTCGGGATCATTGCCCTGCAGGAATATCCATTCTACGGCACGTTCCAGATATCTCCGACGCCCTTCAAGAACTTTGAGAAGTTACCGATCGAGCTGAATAACTAACCGAACTACGGTGACAGTGCTGGACTGCACCCTTGAATGAGACACGTTAGTTCTGTGACGGCTCATTTCGAGGATGACCTGCGGCAGAAAGAAGCAAAGACCCGCCAGTTTCCGACGACCTTCAAATTGAAGGCGATCAAGCGTGCTGAAGGGGCCGAGGCGCCGCAAGCGCGGCGCCGGTGCCTCACGCCCCCTCGAACCGCAACCTCGCCAACCTGGCATAAAGCCCGTTCTCAACCACAAGCCTAGCGTGCGTGATCCTGCCAAGCGCCTGCCACGGGCGGAGCCAAGCTGCTCGTCAAAGGACACCATCCGTGCCATCCGCTGCGACGTGCGACAAACTGCGCGAGCGTCTCGCCAATTCTGTCGTGACGCTGGGAGCAGCTAGAAGCGCTCCGATTCTCGACTTTTGCTTGCAGAACCATCGCGCTGCTACCAATATCTGGCGGATTGGGGGTAGCCAATGGGGTTTCGATTCCGGCGTTCGTTTAAACTATTGCCAGGCGTGAGGATAAATCTAAGCGGCCGCGGCACTTCGGTGTCGCTCGGCGGACGAGGTTTTCACTATAATATCGGCCCGAAAGGGACGCGTGTAACGGCTGGAATTCCAGGGACGGGCCTGTCTTGGACCAAGTATAGACCGTACGCGCGCAGCGAGCCCGATAACAAGGTTGCTCTGCCTTCGGCACCGAGCGATCCCCCCGACGCACGCTACCAATTTGGACCGCTAAGGGTCGTCCAAAATGCGGGCGCCACGCAAATAAATGCTTTCTCAACTAGCCAGCTCGCGCCCATTCTGAATGCAGCCAGCCGGCGTATCCAACTTGCTCCGGCAGTTTTAATACTCTGCCTCTTGTTGTTTGTTGCGGCTGCAATGCAAACAGAACAGCAAAGGTGGATGGGGCTGACTGCGCTATTTGCGACAGTGTTCGTCCCCATAACGATTTTCTTGGACCGCTATCGCCGCTCCGTGAAGGTTACGTTTGATCCTGAAGGTTTGACAGGGCGCATCTCTGAGGCGCTGTCAGTTGCGTTCACCGAGCTGACGAAGTGCATGGCGGTCTGGATCGTTGAGGCCGAAGGTCGGACGACCGACTGGAAGCGCAACGCGGGCGCAACGGGTCTAAACAAGCGTAAGGCCACCTCGCTTCGTTTTGGCAAACCTGATTGTCTCCGAGGAAAAGCGGTCTTTCCGACCTTCCGCGTCAGATCTGATCAACTTTATCTGCTGCCGGACGCAGCACTACTTGTGGTGAGGGGCGAGATAGCGTCAGTTAGCTACGCAGAATTAGAGCTCTCAAGCAACGTCGTGAGATTTATCGA
The DNA here is from genome assembly GCA_023388935.1 of Pseudomonadota bacterium. Classification (GTDB taxonomy): domain Bacteria; phylum Pseudomonadota; class Alphaproteobacteria; order Rhizobiales; family Xanthobacteraceae; genus Bradyrhizobium. The sequence continues at coordinate 14,740 of JAEWFG010000058.1, forward strand.
GGAGGAGCGTCTACCGCCAGACACCACAGTTGTTGACCACACGTGGCGTTACGTGAATAAATCTGGTGGTCCCGATCGTCGCTTCATCAATAACGCACAACTACCCATCTGCCTCTACGGGGAATTGATGTTCCGTTCGGCAGGAGGCTTGAACTGCAAGCTGCACATATCTGCAGCTCAAGCGGCCGATCCGCTCTGTCGGGTGATCGACGCCCTGAAACGCACTCTGGTCGAAATACCGACATCGATCACCTACATCAAGACTGCGAGTCGCTGGCCGACTATCGTGGTTCTTTCATTCTTCATGTTTCTGGCATTCATCCAAGCATGCTTTCTTCAGGGAGATATCCGCGTCAAACTAGCGAACTCTCGCTCGAATGCGATAGTGAATGACGTACAACCTTCGCGACCTCCACAGATGGGCCGCAACGATACGGAACCGCCTCCGAAGGTTGTCGCGAAGGGTCCTGCGCTCCAAAAGCCAAGCTTGCCTATCGATTCGAACCAACAGTCCTCACAGTTCAATTCACCCACAAACAATACGGCACCTGACACCTCCGTACAGGCTTTTGATCTGAGTGATCCACAAAACGTCCTTTTGATTCAGTCGCGCTTGAGAGAGCTTGGCTTCTTGCGGGGTCCAACAAAGGGCTGGGATTCATTTTCCAGATCAGCGCTGAGAGACTTCAAAGCAACCAACAATCTCGCTCTAGATGACAAGTGGGACTTGAAGACACAAGAACTGCTCGCCTCGGGACCAATCTTACGAATTGAACAAACCTTCGTCGGCTCTTGGTCTGAATCAACTTGCGATAGTTCCGAGCCAGACCTCTTCATCAATTCGCGCCGGGCGGCTTCATCGGCAGGTGGCGTTTGCGAATTCTCGAACATAAGACGGGCAGGATCGGTCTGGAGCATTGCAACCACGTGCTCCAATGCTGGCGAAAAATGGAAAGCTACTGTTCAGCTGGCTGTATCGGAAGATAAGATGGTTTGGACTGGCCGTGATGGGAGCCGTACTCAATATCAACGGTGCCAATAAGTCGCGTTCGGCAACATGAAGGGCCACGGTAGCTGACGCTGTACCCGTCTCGCCAAGCAAGTTTGTCGAATCACCGAATTGCTCATTTGGCGATAGCAAAATGATATCGAGGACGACGTGATCGCGCCACAGGCTTCGCGGCGCACCGAGAGCGACGCAATCCTCACGCCCCCTCGAACTGCAGCCTCGCCAGCCTGGCATAAAGTCCGTTCGCGGCGACGAGCTCGGCATGCGTGCCCTGCTCGACGATTTTGCCCTGATCCATCACCAGGATGCGGTCGCAGGACAGCACGGTTGCGAGCCGATGCGCGATCACCAGCGTGGTGCGATGGCTCATCAGCTCCTCGAGCGCGGTCTGCACCAGCGTCTCGCTCTCGGCATCGAGCGCGGAAGTCGCTTCATCGAGCAGAAGCAGCGGCGCGTCACGCAAAATCGCGCGTGCGATCGCGATGCGCTGGCGCTGGCCGCCGGAAAGCGTCACGCCGCGCTCGCCGAGCGGGGTCTCGAAACCCTCGGGCAGGCGGCGGATGAACTCGGCGGCATGCGCGAGATCGGCGGCGCGCTCGACTTCGGCGTCGGTCGCATCGGGACGACCGAAGCGGATGTTCTCGCGGGCGCTCGCGGCGAACACATTCGATTCCTGCGGCACCAGCGCAATCCGGGAACGGAAATCGCGCGGATCGGCGGATTTGACCGGCACGCCGTCGAGCGAGATCGCGCCGCCCCGCGGATCGTAGAAGCGCAGCAGCAGATGAAAGATCGTGCTCTTGCCGGCGCCGGACGGACCGACGATCGCGACCTTCTCGCCTGGACGCACGGTGAACGACACCGCGTCGAGCACGTTGACGTCAGGACGCGCGGGATAGGCGAAGCTGACCTGATCGAAGCCGACCTCGCCGCGTGCCGGCACAGGGAGCGCACGCGGGGAAGCCGGCGCAGTGATCTCCGGCTGCACATGCAGAATCTCGAACAGGCGTTCAGCGGCGCCGGATGCCGCCGAGACCTCGCCCCAGACCTCGCTGAGCTGGCCGAGGCCTGCGGCCGCAAAGGCCGCATAGAGCACGAACTGGCCGAGCCGGCCTGCCGAGATGGCACCGGTCAGCACGTCATGCGAGCCGATCCAGAGGATCGCGACCACGCTTGCGAACACGATGAAGATGATGATGGCGGTGAGCACCGCACGCGCCTGAGTCGAGGTGCGCGCGGCCTCGTAGGCGTGCTCGACCTCGCCGACAAAGCGCTTCTCGGCGAGCCCTTCGCTGGTATAGGCCTGCACTGTGCGGATCGCGCCGACCAGCTCGCCCGCATAGGCCGAGGCCTCGGCCAGCGTGTCCTGCGCATTGCGCGACAGCCGCCGCACCCAGCGCCCGAACGCAACCAAGGGCAGCACGATCAGGGGAATGGCGAGCAGTACGAAGCCGGACAGGCGCGGGCTGGTGATCACCATCATGGCCGCGGCGCCGAAGAACATCATCAGATTGCGCAGCGCGATCGACACGGAGGCGCCGACGGCGGATTTGATTTGCGTCGTGTCGGCGGTAAGGCGCGACACCAGCTCGCCGCTGCGCGCGGAATCGAAGAAGGCCGGCGAGAGCGACAGCAGATGCGCAAACACGTCGCGCCGCAAATCGGCGACGATGCGCTCGCCGATCGTCATCACGAGGTAGTAGCGCGCGGCACTCGCGAGCGCGAGCACGGCGACGACCGCGATCATCACCGAGAAATAGCTGTTGATCAGCGCGATGCCTTCCGGCGTCAGGCCGAAATCGATCATCCGCCGCACCGCGATCGGCACCAGCAGCGTCGTCAGCGCCGCAACCGTCAACGCGACGAAGGCGAGCGCCGCGCGGCCGCGGTAGCGGGCCACATAGGGCGCGAGCGCCAGCAGCGGACGCAACTTCGCGCGGCCCTTCGCAGGCTGTTCGATCAGTTCGGCCTCGATCGACGGGGCCTCCGCGGGGGCGTTGTGGCCGGTGCCGCGGTACTGGTCGTCAAGCCGTTCGACAGCGCTCATGAGATCGGACCCAAGGAGACAAGTTAGCCCCACATAAGCCGGCGAAGGGGGAGTGGCAAATCCGGGATGTAACGTAGGTGTCCGCCCGGTTCTCCTTGTTCCGGCAATGGCTTGTTTTAGGGGGGCCCGTGGGGTATAGAGCCGCCCAAATCCGTCATCGATAGTCACTCAAGCGAGAGGCGCCGGGCGCCGGCGAATTGCCATGAAAGCCGAAATTCATCCGAATTATCATACCATTACGGTCGTGATGACCGACGGAACCGAGTACCTGACCCGCTCGACCTGGGGCAAGGAAGGCGACAAGCTGCACCTCGACATCGACCCGAAGTCGCACCCGGCCTGGACCGGCGGTTCCCAGCAGATCCTGGATCGCGGCGGCCGCGTCTCGCGCTTCCAGAAGAAGTTCTCGGGCTTCCTCAAGAAGGATTGATCCGGCCATAAGGCTCGGAACGAAAAACGCCCCTGGGGGAACCAGGGGCGTTTTTGTTTTGGAGTGTCCCCGCTTGCAGCTCCGTCATCCTGAGGCGCGAGCCATGCGACGCGACACGTTGCATGGGGAGCCTCGAAGGATGAACGGCCACAGCCGGGCCGTCGCCCTTCGAGGCCCGCTTCGCGGGGCACCTCAGGGTGACGGTTCAACATCAAGTGCGCGGAAAGTGCGCGGATTGACCTTACCGCTCGAACGCAGCCTTCAGCGCGTTGAGGTGCGGCACCAGCGGATTGCCGATCGCGGCGACGTCGGCGGGCGGGGTGTGAATGGTGGTGTCGAGGCGGCGCACGCGGGTCTGCAGGCTCATCGAACGATGTATCAGTTCCTGCAACTGCGCGGGCAGCTTCTCGATGGTGTCGGCGGCACCCGGATCGGCGGCGGTCAGCTTGACCTTGGTCTTCTCGCGGCTGGCCTGGCTCAGCGTCATCTCGCCTTCCTTCACCGCGCGATGCAGCAGCAGCCACGAAGCGAGCTGCATCAGGCGGGTAGTGAGACGCATGCTCTCGGTCGCATAAGTGAGGCTGACGGTACGATCGAGCGCCTTGGCCTCGGTGCGGCCGGCGCCGTCGAGATAGGCGGCGGTTTCTTCGACGAGGTCCATGCCCTCGCGGAACAGGGCGCCGAACGCCGCAGAATTCGTGAACCGCTCGCTGAGTTGAACGAGCGCGCCATCGGCTTGCAAACGTTCCATGGTTAACGCCCCTTACGCAACTATTTACCCGTCCGGCTTTGGCGCCGGCTTATGATGAACAAATCATTGCGCGGGCGGGACGCGGAGTCCAGCGGCAAGCGCGGATATGGTTTCCGCGGGTCTTTTCCTCGGAGTTCAACCGGAGCGACGCAAAGCAAAAAAGAGCCGCCGGAGACCCGGCGGCTTTGAAAGTTGATAACAGGGAGGCGTCAAACAGAGTGGACAGGAGCCACTCGGTGTCCAAACGAGGACAGCTTTGGTCATAAACCCGAAAGCTTAATCGACCGTAAATGAGCGAATTTTTTGAGGGTTCATTAGCCATGTCGGTCAGTGGCCGAGTGGGCCTCATTGCGTTTCGCTATCAGCCGTCATTCCGGGGCGCGACGAAGTCGCGAGCCCGGAATCCATAGCCACAGCCGGGTGGAGCTCTTTCA
>JAEWFG010000077.1 GCA_023388935.1 Pseudomonadota bacterium
TTGCGGCGGCGAAGGCCGGTACAAGCCTGATGGCTGGCGCATCCGGCGACAAGATTGTTGAGCAATACCGAAGGAAGGTGGCGGCAAACGCTAAACGGCTCAGCCGCAAACGAACACAGCGGAAACGCTGACGCTTCTGCTGACCACCTATAGGGCTCGTGGAAAGAGACCCCTCACCCGTCTCGCCGCTACGCGGCGAGCCACCCTCTCCCGCAAGGGGAGAGGGAAAGATCGCTCCGCCGCGTGACTGAATGCTAGACGTCAGCTCGTCTTGAACTTGCTGTAGGCCTCGCTCGTCGCGATGATCACGTGTTCGGCGCAGCCGTTGACCCGATGCGGATCGGCCTGGGTCTCGTAGGCTTCCGACGTCATCATGTCGAGGAAGGCCGCGACCGTGGGATAGTAGACCAGCGCGACGAAATCCCAGTCGTTGCCATCGTGCGGGCCGAGCGCGACCGCCTTGGCGTTGCCGGTCCAGAGCAGCGTGCCGCCGCGTGCCCTGATCATGGGCACCGTGATCGCGCTGTAACGAAGATAAGCGTCCCAGCCGGACCCGTCGCCGTCGCGCGAGCGTTCGTGGAAACGCATCAGGTTCAGCATCACCACTGGCGACTTCGAATCGAGCCGCTCCAGGCCCTCGATGTTCAACATATTGACCGCCAATGGCACCTCCTCGGGTCATGTCTGCATTGTAGCATTGCGGCGGCATGACTTGTGTCACGACAGGAATTCGGCGCAAGGTCGTATGTGACGCCAATGACGATGACTTCGCCCGCGCCACCGGCCTCGACTCCCGCCAGTTGGCTCAATAATCAACCTTACCTGCTGTTGAGCCTGAGCTCGCTGTTCTGGGCCGGCAACATCGTGCTCGCACGCCATGTCGGCGCGCATGTGCCGCCGCTGACGGTGACCACGATCCGCTGGTTCGGCGTGTTCCTGATCCTGCTGCCGTTCTCATGGCCGCACCTGAAGCGTGACTGGCCGAGCTTGCGCAAGAGCCTGCCGTTGATGCTGTTCCTGTCGCTGGTCGGCTTCGCCTTCAACAACGCGATCTCGTACTGGGCGCTGCAATACACGGAGGCGCTGAACGCGCTGCTGATCCAGTCGGCCGGACCGCTGTTCGTGGCGCTGTGGTCGCTTGCCCTGTTCGGCGTGCGGCTGACGGGTGCGCAGCTCGCCGGCATCGCGATCTCGCTTGCGGGCGTGCTGGTCATCATCCTGCACGGTGATCTCGCCGCACTCGCAACCATCTCGTTCAACAAGGGCGACATCATGTTTGCCCTCTCGCTGGTGGCATTCGGGATCTACTCCGCCGTGATCCCGCGCCGGCCGAAGGTCCATCAGCTCTCCTTCCTCTCCTTCACCACCTGCTGCGGCGCGATGATGCTGGTGCCCACGGCGATCTGGGAGGCCTGGAGCGGCCGCGTCCTGCAATTCGATACGATGACGCTGGCGACACTCGGCTACATCCTGATCTTCCCCTCGACGCTCGCCTATCTCTTCTTCAACCGCGGCGTGGCGCTGATCGGCCCGAACCGGGCCGCACCGTTCTTCCATCTGGTGCCGGTGTTCGGCTCGGCGATGGCGATCCTGCTGCTGGGCGAAAAGCTCCAGCCGTTTCACCTGATCGGCTACGCGCTGGTGCTCGCCGGCGTCGTGATCGCCTCACGCCAGGGCTCGGCGGTGAAGTAATTCCGTACGGCGGGCGTTGCGCGCTCCCTCTCGTGTCCCGGACGCGGCGCGGCATGCAATGACGCGACGCTGAGCCGGGACCCAGTTTGTCGCAGCATGGGCCCCGGTTCAGCAGCGCATCACTACGTGCTGCGCTGCGCCCGGGGCACGAGATCGAGCGAAGACGCGCCTTTACTCTTTGCTCTGTGAAAAGCTACGTTCCTCACCAACGAAAAAAGAGGGGAACGTCCAAACATGCTGTCAGCGTTAATCCGAAACCTGCGCGCCATCGGCACTGCCGCGCTGTGTCTCGCCGCCGCGACCACTGCTCAAGCCGACACTTATCCCAGCCGCAACATCACGCTGGTGCTGCCGTTCGCGGCAGGCAGCGGCACCGACACCACCACGCGGCTGATCTCGCAGCATCTGTCGCAGGCGCTCGGCGTCGGCATCGTGATCGAGAACAAGGCGGGCGCCAATGGCATGATCGCCGCGACCTATGTCGCGCGCGCCGCGCCCGACGGCTACACGCTGCTGGTGACGACCAACACCACGCACTCGGCCAATCCCTATCTGCTCAAGAGCCTGACCTACGATCCGGTGAAGGATTTCACCCCGATCGCACGCACCGGCGATTTGCCCTTCATGCTGGTGATCCACCCGGAGGTGCCGGCCAAAACCGTCGGCGAGCTCGTCGCCTATGGCAAGGCCAATCCGGGCAAGCTGAGCTACGCCTCGGGCTCGTCCTCGGCGATCGTGTCGGGTGCGACCTTTGCGCGCAATGCCGTGCTCGATCTCCTGCACGTGCCCTACAAGAGCTCGCCGCCCGCGCTCAACGACGTCATGGGCGGTCGCGTCTCGATGATGTTCGTGGACATCCTGACCGGCCTTCCCCACGTCAACGGCAATGCGCTACGCGCGCTCGCCGTCACCACCAAGGACCGCTCGCCGCTGGTGCCGGACCTGCCATCGATGCAGGAAGCCGGCGTACCGGACTTCGACATCTCCTCCTGGCAGGGCTATTTCGGCCCGGCCGGCATGCCGAAGGAGATCGTGACGCGACTCAACGCCGAGATCAGGAAGATCGTCGAGAAGCCGGAGATGAAGGCGCAGCTCGCCACCCTCGGCATGGACGCCTTCTCCGGCACGCCGGAGGAACTCGGCACATTTGTGAACGAGCAGCTGGTGCTGTGGGAACGACTGATCCGGGACGCGGGGATCGAGAAGCAGTAGGGACAGTCTCATGTCCCGGACGCGGCGCGGCATCGCATCCGACAACCGGGAATTGTACGCGATCGCATCGATTTCGCGTAAAAGACACAAGCGCCCGCCCGTAAGGGCTGGCTCACAACAAGAACCGACAAACCAAATCGGGAGCACGACATGGCGAAATACAGGGTGGTGACGCCGAAGGGCGCGAGCTTCACGGTCGCGGGCAGCGACTATTCCTACGAGCGCGAGGCGCTCGATCCGATCGACGCCGAGATCGTCGAGGCGCCCGCCGACGAGGCCGGGTTCATCGCCGCCGCAAAGTCCGCCGACGCCATCTATGCCAAGGGCATCCCGATCACCAAGTCGATCATCGACGCGCTGGAGAACTGCAAGGTGATCACGCTCGGCTCGGTCGGCGTCGACAGTGTCGACGTGAAGGCCGCCACCGCCCGCGGCATTCCCGTCACCAACATCCCCGACACCTTCATCGAGGAGGTTGCCGACCATGCCATGATGCTGCTGCTCGCGGGCTTCCGCCGCCTGGTCGAGCAGGACAAGATAGTGCGCAGTGGACGCTGGGCCGAGGGCCGGCCGGCGCTGTCGAAGATTCCGCGGCTGATGGGCCAGACGCTCGGCTTCATCTCGTTCGGCCGCGTCGCGCGTGCGGTTGCGAAGCGCGCGGCGCCCTTCGGCCTGCGCATGATGGCCTACGATCCCTTCATCCAGGAAACGCTGATGTACGACCATGGCGTGATCCCGGCGACACTGAACGAGGTGCTGTCGCAGTCGGACTTCGTTTCGATGCACGCGCCGGCCCGGCCCGAAGTGCATCACATGCTGACCGAGAAGCACTTCCGGCAGATGAAGAAAGGCTCGGTCTTCATCAACACCGGTCGCGGCGCCACCGTGGACGAGGAGAGCCTGATCAAGGCGCTGCAGGAGGGCTGGATCGCGCATGCCGCGCTCGACGTGCTGGAGAAGGAGCCGCCCTCGCACAACAATCCCATTCTCGGCATGGAGAACGTGACTCTGACCGCCCATGTCGCCTCCGCCTCGGCACGGTTTGACGAGGCGCGCAAGCGCCGTGTGGGCTACGAATTGTCACTGGTGCTTCAGGGCATGTGGCCGGTAAGCTGTGTCAATCCGTCGGTGCTGCAAAGCACCGCGCTCCGCCGCTGGCAGCCCGTCAGCATGGATCGCGGGCCGAACAGCTAAGGCGGGTTGGCGCAAAACGCGCCAAAAACCGGAACGACCCTTCACCGGCGATCAACGCCGGGAAGGGAAACATATATAGGGAGGAACTGATGAGGAACGACATCACACGTCGTGATGCCTTGGTGCTGGGCCTGTCCGCTGCGACGATCGCAGCAACCGGTGCTCCGGCGAACGCCCAATCCGCGATCAAGGCCGCGGACGTCCCCGCCCCGAAACTGCCGATCGAGAAGGGCGCATCCCTGCGCATGCTGCGGCCGGTTCGCTTCGTCCAGGCCGACGAAGACGTGTTCCGCGCCAATGCGGCCAAGTTCACCAAGGAGACCGGCGTCGAGATCAAAGTCGATTTCGTCGGCTGGGAGGACATCAACCAGCAGACCGCGGTGACCGCCAATTCCGGCGCCGGCCCCGACATCATCATCGGCTTCTCCGATGCCCCGCACATCTATATCGACAAGCTCATCGAGCTGACTGACGTGGCCGACTACGTCGGCAAGCGTTATGGCGGCTGGCTGCCGCTCGCGCAGCGTTACGGCAAGAAGAACAAGAGCAACGCCTGGATCGGACTGCCGTTCGGCGCCACCGCTGGTCCCCTGATCTACCGCAAATCGATCCTGCAATCGGTCGGCTTCGACAAGGTTCCGGAAGACCATGCCGGAATCCTCGACCTTTGCCAGAAGCTTCACAAGTCCGGCAAACCGGCCGGCTTCGCGCTCGGCAACGCCAAGGGCGACGGCAACGGCTTCGCGAGCTGGGCGTTGTGGTCGCACAACGCGGCCCTGCTCGATGAAGAGGGCAACGTCACCATCAACAGCAAGCAGACGATCGCCGCGCTAAACTGGGTCAAGCAGCTCTACCCGACCTTCATCGCCGGCACGACGTCGTGGAACGACGTCAGCAACAACCGCGCCTACTCCGCGCAGGAGATCGCGCTGACCGCCAACGGCGTCTCGCTGTATTTCTCGCTGAAGAACGATCCGGCGACCAAGGCGATCGCCGACGACAGCGAGCATCAATTGCTGCCGAAGGGCCTGGCCAAGGTCTCTCCGATGGCGGGCCTGACGCTGAACGCCATGGTGTTCAAGCATAGCCAATACCCCAACGCCGCAAAGGCCTTCCTGCAATACATGCTGGAAAAGGACCAGTACGAGCCGTGGCTCAACGCCAACTCCGGCTACTGGTCCCAGCCGCTGGCCGCCTATGCCGAGGCCGCCGTGTGGTCGCAAGACCCCAAGGTGAAGCTGTTCAAGGACACCATGAACAGCACCTATTATGACGGCTATGCGGGGCCAATCTCGACGGCGACCGGCGCCGTCAGCGCCGACTACGTGCTGATCCAGATGTTCGCGTCCGTTGCGACCGGCGCTGCCACGCCGGAAGCCGCGGCCGCAGAAGCCGAGCAGCGCTGCAAGCGGTACTTCCGCCGGCAGAAGTAGCGGCCGATAGCGCGGCCGTCATTGCGAGCGCAGCGAAGCAATCCAGCCTGTCTCCGCGATTGCTGGATTGCTTCGTCGCTTCAGCGCAAAATTGCTACGCAATTTTGTCGCGAGCTCCTCGCAATGACGGCGTGGTGACTCTCACAGACGGGACAACGCCCTGATGTCCGTGACGACACTCTCCTCCCCCGCCCTGGCGCAGCGGCAGCCGTCCTGGCTGGTACGCCTGTTCGACTACAAGCCGTTCCTGATCGTGATGTGCCTCGCACCAGCGATCGGGCTGCTCGCGGTGTTCCTGACCTATCCGCTCGGCCTCGGCATCTGGCTCGCATTCACCGACACCACGATCGGCGGAAACGGCGTCTTCGTAGGCTTCGAGAATTTCCAGTATCTGCTCACCGATCCGCTGTGGTGGAACGCGGTGTTCTACAGCGTGGTCTACACGGCGATCGCGACCTTCGGGAAGTTCGCGCTCGGCTTCTGGCTTGCGCTGTTGCTCAACAATCATTTTCCATTCAAGAGCCTCTTGCGCGCCATCGTGCTGCTGCCCTGGATCGTGCCAACGGTGCTCTCGGCACTCGCCTTCTGGTGGATCTACGATCCGCAATTCTCGATCATCTCCTATTTGCTGGTCGATGTGCTGCACTGGCGCACCGACAATATCGACTTTCTCGGCTCGCCCTGGCCGGCGCGCTTCTCGCTGATCGCCGCCAACATCTGGCGCGGCATTCCCTTTGTCGCGATCTCGCTGCTGGCCGGCCTGCAAACCATATCGCCCTCGCTCTACGAGGCCGCGATGCTCGACGGCGCCAGTGCCTGGCAGCGCTTCCGCTACATCACCTTCCCGATGATGATGCCGATCCTCGCCATCGTCATGACTTTCTCGATCATCTTCACCTTCACCGACTTCCAGCTGGTCTACGCCATCACCCGTGGCGGCCCCGTCAACTCGACCCACCTGCTCGCCACGCTGGCCTTCCAGCGCGGCATTGCCGGCGGCGAACTCGGCGAAGGTGCAGCCATCGCGGTGTCGATGATCCCGTTCCTGGTGTTCGCGACGGTGTTCTCATATTTCGGCCTGGCGCGCCGCAAATGGCAGCAGGGAGAGAGCAATGACTGATACCGTCACCCAACCTGCCGCCGTCGCGAAGGCGGTGCCCGACACCATGGCCTGGGATTCCGGGTTGCGGCGGCTGATGATGATCTACCTGCCGCTCGCTTGCTTCGTGATCATTCTGCTGTTCCCGTTCTACTGGATGGCGATCACGTCGTTCAAGCCGAACGCGGAGCTGATGAACTTCAAGGAGCACAATCCGTTCTGGATCTCCTCGCCGACGCTGGCGCACGTCAAGCACCTGCTGTTCGACACCGCCTATCCGCGCTGGCTGTGGACGACGATGCTGGTGGCGGTCGGATCGACGACGCTGTCGCTGCTCGCCAGCACGCTCGCCGCCTACGCGATCGAACGCCTGCGCTTCCGCGGCAGCCCCTATGTCGGCCTCGGCATATATATGGCCTATCTCGTTCCGCCCTCGATCCTGTTCATTCCGCTCGCCACCGTCGTGGTGCAGTTCGGCCTGTTCGACAGCCCGATGGCGCTGATCCTGGTCTATCCGACCTTCCTGGTGCCGTTCTGCACCTGGCTGCTGATCGGCTATTTCAAGTCGATCCCCTACGAACTCGAGGAATGCGCGCTGGTCGACGGCGCGACGCGGCTGCAGATCCTGCGCCGGATCACGCTGCCGCTCGCGGTGCCCGGCCTGATCTCGGCCGGCATCTTCTCCTTCACGCTGTCCTGGAACGAGTTCATCTATGCGCTCGCCTTCATCCAGAGCGGCGCGAACAAGACCGTGCCGGTCGCGATCCTGACAGAGCTCGTCACCGGTGACGTCTATCAGTGGGGCGCGCTGATGGCGGGATCGCTGCTCGGCTCGCTGCCGGTTGCAATCTTCTACTCGCTGTTTGTGGATTACTACGTGTCGTCGCTGACCGGCGCGGTCAAGGAGTAACCGGCCCGGCTGCGGCGTTTGGCCCGGTTTCACAAAACTGCAACAGGCTGACCGCATAAGGCGTGCGTCCGCTAACAGGAGACGCACATGCGCGCGACTTTTCTTGCCTCCGTTGCAACGATCATTCTCACCGCGAGCCCGGCGCTTGCACAGACCGAAGGCGAATTCCCGGCCAAGCTCGCCGGCCATGTGGTGATGCCGGCCGCCACCTTCATCGACGCGCCGGCCGACGCACCCGCCGACCTCAAGACCTCGGGCAAGTACACCACCGGCAAGCGCGTGGACGCGCTCGGCACCGTGATGGGCAAGTCCTATGAGCGCCCGACCGGCCTGTCGCTGCCGTTCCAGGGCCAGCCGCTGCAGGGCCATTCCGGCATCAAGACCATGCCCGACGGCACCTTCTGGGTCATCACCGACAACGGCATGGGCGCGCGCGCCAATTCGATGGACTCGATGCTGTACCTGAACCGCTACAAGATGGATTGGGCCAACGGCAAGATCGAGCGGCTTGAGACGATCTTCCTGCACGATCCCGACAAGAAGGTCCCCTTCCGCATCGTGCACGAGGACACGGCCAAGCGTTATCTCACCGGTTCCGATTTCGATCTCGAAGGCTTCCAGATCATCGGCGACACTTTCTGGATCGGCGAGGAATTCGGGCCCTACATCCTCAAGGCGGACAAGACCGGCAAGATCCTCGGCATGTTCGAGACCGTCGCCGACGGCAAGCCGGTGCGCTCGCCCGATCACTGGGCGGTGGCGACCCCGGGCGCCCCGGGCGCGACCTATACCAACGTCAATCTCCGCCGCTCCAAGGGCTATGAGGGCTTTGCGTCGTCCAAGGACGGCAAGTTCCTCTACGGCCTGCTCGAGGGTCCGCTGTGGGATGCCGACAAGAAGGACTGGGAGAAGGTCGACGGCAAGGAAGCCTCCCGCATCCTCGAATTCGACGTTGCCGCGGAGAAGTTCACCGGCCGCTACTGGCAGTATGTGTTCGAGCAGAACGGCAACGCCATCGGCGATTTCAACATGATCGACCCGACCAGCGGCCTCATCATCGAGCGCGACAACGGCGAAGGCACGGCCGACAAGGGCTGCCCGCAGGGCACCCGCGGCGAGAGCTGCTTTCCCGATCTCGCGAAGTTCAAGCGCGTCTACAAGATCGAGCTCACCGACGCCAATGTCGGCAAGCCCGTGCGCAAGATCGGCTATATCGACCTGATGAAGATTAGGGATCCCGACAAGAAAGCGCGCAAGCCGCTCAATGACGGCGTCTACACCTTCCCGTTCTTCACCATCGAGAACGTCGATCGCGTCGACGAGACCCACATCATCGTCGGCAACGACAACAATCTGCCGTTCTCGTCGAGCCGCGATCCCAACAAGGCCGACGACGACGAATTCATGCTGCTCGAAGTCGCCGATTTCCTGAAGGCGAAGTGAGGCTCCGGCTCTCTCCTCCCCCTCTCCCCGTTCTTACGGGGAGAGGGTTGGGGGCGTTTCGCGTTTGTCGCGAGGGAAAACCGCTGCGCACTTTGCGCTAACGCGGCCCTTCGGCCCCGGATGATGCTTTAGACTTGGGCGGGCGAGCCCTGGCCGAAGATGCGGCGGAGCAGATCGGTCACGTTGCGGGCGCCAGCCTTCCTCAGGATGCCGGCGCGATAGCCTTCGACCGTCCGTGCGCTCAGATGCATGAGCCGGGCGATCTCCTTGTTGGTGAGGCCGGTGGCGAGATGCTCGAGCACGTCGGCTTCGCGCGTGGTCAGGGGTTCGCAGCCGGGCAGCCAGCGCTGCCTGTTCGAACCGGGCTGCGCGAACTGGTCGATGGCGGCATCGATGCGGTCGACGATGTCGTAGGTGCGGAGCGGCTTTTCAATGAAGTCGGTCGCGCCGCTCTTGATCGCGTCGACCGCCATGGCGATGCTGCCGTTTGCCGAGGTCACCAGGATCGGCGCCACGCAGTTTTCCTCGCGCAGCCGCCTCAGCATATCGAGCCCGGAGTTATCCGGCGGCATCTCCAGCAGCACACAGGCCGGCATCCGCGCCTTCGCTTCCGACAACAGCGATGCGCCGTCGGCAAAGCAGATCACGTCATAGGCGCCCTGTTGAAGCACCGTTGAAAGTTGTTCGCGGGAGGCAGCGTCGGCGTCGATGACGAATACCTCACCCTTGGAACGCATGTTCCCAGGCATAATCCCCGTCCAGCAATGTCTTGTTCAAATGATCCGAGACGGCGGGGCCTAATGCCCTGCTGCGCCGTCGCCAGCGCGGCATTCGCGCCGGCGCTTCGGTTTTCCTTATGTACAATCCGCCCGGTTCCAGCATTTGACGGATTGGGACAGAAACTTTGCATTTCGGGACATCTACGGGAATAGCTGGCAGAAGCGGGGTGCAGAGCGCGATCGCCCACTGGTTCCGCGGCGGCCTCGGCTGCACCATTCCCGAATGACAACGGGACGACCGGTCTCTGGCCGAGCCAACCACGCCGCCTTCGGCGGCTTCAGCCTGAGCTCAGCGTGCCGGGGCAGGCACGCCCATGATGGCGAGCGCGCGGCGGCGGCTGCCGGCGAGCAAGGGTCCGAACGCGATGGCAAAGCCAAGGAACGCGACGACCCAGCCGCAGGCCGCAATGTGCAGCAGCGCATCGCTATGCGCAGGCAGCGCCACGGCAGCAATCCGCGCCAGCGCGGCGACGATGATCGCGACATAGATCCCTTGGGTCGCGGGCGAGGCCGTCAGCGTTTGTCCGGTATGACCGAGGCTCGCACGCGTCATGACCGCAAGCGTCATGGTTCCGGCCGCGCCCGCCATCCAGGCATGAATGCCCGCGCTCGGCGGCAGCGCGCCGAAGACGGCCAAGGCATGCAGGATGAAGCCGAGCGGAACGAAGACGTAGCCGACATGCAGGATCAGGAGCAGCCGCTCGCGCGAGGTACGGTCACCGGCCCAGCGCGCAAGCCGCACCAGGTGCAGGACGCCGACAAGCGCCATCACCACACCGGTGATCATGCTCAGCGGCGCCACGATCCAGGAGATCAGCGCAATTGCGCTGCATCCGATCACCGCGCCGTCAAAGCGCCCGAACGGCGCCGGCAGGCGGCCGGGATTGAACTTGACCAGCCAGTTGCGGGTGAAGCTCGGGATGATGCGGCCGCCGATCAGCGAGATCAGCAGCACGACCACGCCGATGCCGACGCGGATGCTGACATCGGCCGCGCCTTCGAAGTGCGCTTCGAGATGAAAGGCGACGTTGCCAGCGAGCAGAACGAGCACCAGGACCACCACGGGCAGGTTGCGCCAATTGCCGCCCGCGATGATCTCGCGCGCCGCGGCGGCGACGACCAGGGTCAGGAAGGCGGCATCGACGACAAGCGCAAACGCCCAGCCGATATCCGCCGACAGCGTCACGGCAACGCGTCCTGCCAGCCAGACCACCACCAGCACCCCCAATGAGACGCCCTGGATCGGCAGCCGCCCGGTCCAGTTCGGGATCGCCGTGAACAGGAACCCCGTGATCACCGCGGGCAGGAAACCATAGAGCATTTCGTGGACGTGCCAGTCGCGCGGCGCGAAGGCAGAACTCACCGACAGTTTGCCATAGAATATCGGCAACCAGGCCAGAATCGACAGCCCCGCCTGGATCGCGGCCAGGAGGAAGAAGGGCCGAAAGCTGTGCGCAAACAGCGGCCAGCCCTGCGGATTACGGGATCGGGCGCCAGCCATGGGGGCAACTCCTGTGAATTCGGACCGTTGTCTGGAAAAATACTGCCGCCCGGCCGGCCCGTTTTGCGCTATCGCAAACTATCGGACGATTACAGATGCCATCACTCTCCGAGCGCCAAGGAGGCAGAATGGCCAAGGTCGACACATCGCTGGTTGCGCATTTGCCGCTGTTTGGGGGTGTCAAACCGGAGGACCTCGACGAGATCCTGCGCGAGGCCCGCTCGGCGCGCTATCCCAAGAACAGCGCCATTTTCGAGCAGGGCGCGGATGCGCAGTCCTTTTTCCTGCTGCTGCACGGCCACGTGCGCGCGGCCAAGTCCACGCCGACCGGCGAGCAGATCGTGGTACGATATGTCGCCCCCGGCGAGACGTTCGGGCTCGCGATGGCGATCGGAGCCGCGTACTACCCGGCGACCGCGACGGCGGTCGACGACAGTGTCGTGCTGATCTGGCCGACCTCGGCCTGGCCGCGGCTGATCGAGCGGTTTCCGACGATTGCCGCCAACACGCTCCAGACCGTCGGCGCGCGGCTCCAGGAAAGCCACACCCGTATCCTGGAGATATCGACCCAGCAGGTCGAGCAGCGCGTCGCGCACGCGCTGCTGCGGCTCGCCAAACAATCCGGCAAGAAACTCGATCACGGCATCGAGATCGACTTCCCGATCAGCCGCCAGGACATCGCGCAGATGACCGGGACCACGCTGCACACCGTGAGCCGCATCCTCAGTGGCTGGGAACAGCAGGGCCTCGTCGAGAGCGGCCGCCAGCGCATCATCCTGCGCAATCCGCACGGGATCGTAATGCTGGCGGAGCGAACGGCGGACAGCGGCCCGGCGTGAGGGCAGCTCTAGCCGCGTTACTTCTGCCCGTGAAATAGGGGTGAGGGGCGCTTCCGCTTACGCCGAAAGCTCGCCCTCACCTGGTGAATCCGCGCGCGCCCCGCGCGAACTCCAACCCGCCTCACGCCGGCACGCAGTCGCCGAGCGCGGCGAGGAATTTGTCGCGATCGATGCCATGCTCATGGCAGGCGTCTTCCACTGTGTGGAAGGTTGCGATCGGACAGCCGACGCAGGCCATCCTGAAGGCGAGGAACACGCGGATCGTGTGCGGCGCCGTACGCATGATGTCATCGACCAGATCATCGGATCGGAAAGGCATGGGTAACTCCCTTCCGAAATGACGATAGCGGAGCCCGGGCCGCTTTCTTTGTCGAAGCGCAAGCAATGTCGTCATTCCGGGGCACGCGAAGCGTGAACCCGGAATCCATCGTGCTGCGGATGACGTGGAACAATGGATTCCGGGCTCGCGCCAAGAGGCGCGCCCCGGAATGACAGGAGGAGAGACTTCAAACCGCGCGGCTGTGCAGCTGCTTCGCCGTGTCGAGGTGCGCATCGAAGGCGGCGGCGACGCTGCGGACCAGGAAGCGCGAGTCGTTCGCGACCGCGAGGCGGTCGCCGTCCAGCCTAACGACACCGTCCGAGATCAGCGGCTTCAGGCGCGACGCCGACTTCAGCATCGTCTCCGCCTCTGCGCCATGGCGCGCGCAGATATCGCCGAGATCGGCGCTGAATTCGCACATGATACGCTCGATGATGTCGGCGCGCAGGCGATCGTCATCGGTGAGGCCATAGCCCTTCGCGATGGCAAGACGGCCGGCGGCGATGCTCTGCGAATAGGGGGCGATCTGCACCTCGTTCTGGACATAGCCTTGCGGCAGACGGCCGATCGCGCTTGCGCCGAAGCCGAGTAGGACCTCGCCTCTGTCGGTGGTATAGCCCTGGAAATTACGCCGCAATCTCCGATCCTCGAAGGCCACGGCCATGGCATCGTCGGGACGCGCGAAATGGTCGAGCCCGATCTGCACGTAGCCAGCCGCCTTCAGCGCATCGGCGATCGCGCAGGCCTGGTCGTGACGCGCAAGGCCGTCGGGCAGATGGTTTTCGTCGATCATGCGCTGGTGCTTCTTGAAGGTCGGCACATGCGCATAGCCAAACACCGAGAATCGGGCCGGCGCGAGCTCGAGCGAACGCCGCACGGTATCAAGGCACGAAGCGACGGTCTGGTGCGGCAGCCCGTAGATCAGGTCGAAATTGATCCCCCTGATGTCAGCGCGCTGTAGCATATCGACCACGGAAGCAGTCTGTTCGAAGCTCTGCACGCGATTGATCGCGCGCTGCACGACGGGATCGAAGCTCTGCACCCCGAGGCTCGCGCGGTTGACGCCGGAGAGCCGCATGGCCTCGACCATGTCGGCGGTCAGTGTTCGCGGATCGATCTCGACCGCGATCTCGGCCGACGGCAGCACGAAGAATGCGTGGCGCATCGCCGCCATCAACTCGGCAAAGGCCTCCGGCGCCATGATCGTCGGCGTGCCGCCGCCGAAATGGATATGCTCCACCTTGATGCGTCGACCGATGGTTTCGGCGACCTGCGCGATCTCGCTGCGCAGCGTCCGCTGATAGGCCGCGATCAGCCCGTCGCGACGGACGATCTGGGTATGGCAGCCGCAATACCAGCACATCTCGCGGCAGAACGGCACGTGCAGATAAAGTGACGCACTGGCTCCCGAGGGAAGCTCGGCCAGCCATCGGGCGTAAGTGTCGGCGCCGATCGCCGGCGAGAAGTGCGGCGCGGTCGGATAGCTCGTGTAGCGCGGCAGACGTTCTTCGCCATAGCTCGCTGCGAGATCAATCCTCATGTCTTACCCATTCGTAAATCGCTGCCGTGCAGGGCTGCGGCAAATTCCGGATGGCATTGGATTACCCGTTTTCGCGCCGGCAACATTGCGCTTGCTCAAAGTCTGAGCGGCGGATCGGGCGCATGGTGACGTTCAATCATAGCCCCTTGTCATTGCCCCTTGGAGCTAGGCCATGGCGTCGTTCGCGCTCGATCTCGTTCTCTGGCTTACCGGCGTTCGCGGCCATATCCCGCGCTTTGACGATTTTCGTCCCGTCCCTGCCGCGCCCACCGCTGGCGTCGGCTATATCGTGCGCGTCCTGGCGATCATAGCCACCGCGTTCGCCGCGCTGGTACTTGCGGTCTGGGGCACGGCCTGGATTGCGATCCAGCTGCTCTAGTCGACGCATCCACGCATCTACAATTCAACGCAGCTGAACATGCGAACGATTTGCCGCTGTCGCGACTGACGTCGCGCGACGTGCGGTCATGTCGTTCGCATCGTCGAATCTATCTTCGGCAATCTCTTAAGGATTTTTCCGGACGCGAATCCGGCAAAAGCTTGTTGCAGCGCAAACACTCTTGCCGGGATCGGCGCACACTGCATCCGTCATCAAAACGCTTTCACATGAAGGATGCTTCCGATGTTCACCCGCAGAGCCGCATTGATCAGCGCCGCCGCGACCGCCCTGATGCTGGCGACACCCGCTTTCGCTGCCAACGATCTCAAGCTGCCGCGGCAGAAGATCGAGCTGGTCGCCCCACCCTTCGTGCACGCGCATGAGCAGGCCACGACGCAGGGTCCCAAGATCATGGAGTTCACGCTCACCATTGAAGAAAAGAAGGTCGTCATCGACGACAAGGGCACCACCTTCCAGGCCATGACCTTCAACGGCTCGATGCCAGGCCCGCTGATGGTCGTGCATGAAGGCGACTATGTCGAGGTGACGCTGGTCAATCCCGCGACCAACACCATGCCGCACAATATCGACTTCCACTCCGCGACCGGCGCGCTCGGCGGCGCCGAGCTCACGCTGGTCAATCCCGGCGAACAGGTCGTGCTGCGCTGGAAGGCAACGCGGACCGGCGTGTTCGTCTATCACTGCGCGCCGGGCGGGCCCATGATTCCCTGGCATGTCGTCTCGGGCATGAACGGCGCCGTGATGGTGCTGCCGCGCGACGGCCTCAACGACGGCAAGGGTCACGCGCTGAAATATGACAAGGTCTACTATATCGGCGAGCAGGACATGTACGTGCCGCGCGACGAGAAGGGCAATTTCAAGTCCTACGACTCGCCGGGCGAAGCCTTCACCGACACCGAAGAGGTGATGAAGAAGCTGATCCCCTCCCACGTCGTGTTCAACGGCAAGGTCGGCGCGCTCACCGGCAAGAACGCACTGACGGCCAAGGTGGGCGAGAACGTGCTGATCGTGCATTCGCAGGCCAATCGCGACAGCCGTCCGCATCTGATCGGCGGCCATGGCGACTATGTCTGGGAGACTGGCAAGTTCTCCAACGCGCCTGAGACGGGTCTCGAGACCTGGTTCATCCGCGGCGGCTCGGCGGGAGCTGCGATGTACAAGTTCCTGCAGCCCGGCATCTACGCCTATGTCACGCATAACCTGATCGAGGCCGCAGATCTCGGCGCCACCGCGCACTTCAAGGTCGAAGGCAAATGGAACGACGACCTGATGACCCAGGTGAAAGCGCCAGCGGAGGTACCGGCTCCCGTCACCAACTAGACGCGACAAGGGGCCGGCCACCACCGGCCCCTACTTCTTTTGGGGAATGACCATGTTGATCGCATTCAAACTGAAACTGCTACTCGCCTGCGCTGCGGGGCTCGCAGGACCGATTGCCGTTGCACCACTGGTCTCGGGCATGGCGGTCCAGGGCACGGCGATCGAGCCGGCGATCGTCAAAATCGCGCCGGGCAATCTCTCCTATCGCGAGGCCGGCGACTTCACGCGCGCCGGGCAGCAGGCGGAAGTGCCGCTGCGCGCGATGCGGTTCACGAAACCCCTTCACATCATGCGCGAGCAGGTCTCCTCTGCCGACTACCAGCTTTGCGTACAGGACGGCGCCTGCCGCGCGCTCGATCGCGGCGTCGCGATTGCGCTCGATCGCCCCGTCGTGCAGGTCAGCTGGCACGATGCCGAGGCCTATGCCGGCTGGCTGTCGCGCAAGACCGGTCACCACTACCGCCTGCCGAGCGACGCGGAATGGGCCTTTGCGGCCGGCTCCAGATTCAGGGATGACGGCGCGCCGGTGGACGCGGACGATCCTGCAAAGCGCTGGATCAGCCGCTACGAGCGTGAATCCGAACGCGACCTCTCCGACACGACGGCCTATCCGTTCGGCAAGTTCGGCCCGAACGAGCACGGCGTTTCCGATCTTGCCGGCAATGTCTGGGAGTGGACCTCGACCTGCTTCGTTCGTTCACGCGTCGACGAAGCCGGCAATGCCGGCCGTCCAACGGTGAATTGCGGCGTGCGCGTCGCCGAAGGCGCGCACCGTGCCTATGTCACCGACTTCATCCGCGACGCCCGCGCCGGCGGTTGCGCGCAAGGCGTGCCGCCGGCCAATCTCGGCTTCCGCCTGGTGCGCGAGGAGCCGTCATGGGTCGCAAGTGTGTCGGCGCGCTGGGAAAAGGTGTGGGCGGCGAGGTCGTAGTTGGAATGATCGCAGTGTAGCCGCGTAGCCCGGGTGAGCGAAGCGACACCCGGGAAGGTCCCGCATATCGCTTCGCTCATGCGGGCTACTCGCCGTCATTGCGAGCGCAGCGAGCGCCTGACGTCAAGCAAGTCGCCGAGCCAAATACACCTCAAACGAAAATGGCCGGGTCGAAGCCCGGCCATTTGAGGATCATTCGTTCCCGCGACCTTACGTGTTCTTCAACGCGACGCGGAATTCGGCCTCGGTCTTGGCCTTGACCTCGTCGAGCGTGACGCCGTCGGCGAGCTCGATCAGGGCCATCCCGCCGTCGCCGTGCTTGTCGATGGTGAAGACGGCGAGATCCGTGACGACCATGTCGACCACGCGCTCGCCAGTCAGCGGCAGACTGCACTTTTTCAGGAGTTTCGCGCCGTCCTTGGCGGAATGCTCCATCACCACGACGACGCGCTTGACGCCGGCGACGAGATCCATCGCGCCGCCCATGCCCTTGACCATCTTGCCGGGGATCATCCAGTTGGCGAGATCGCCGTTCTGGGCCACCTGCATGGCGCCGAGGATCGACAGATCCATGTGGCCGCAGCGGATCATGCCGAAGGAATCCGCGCTCGAAAAATAGCTGGTCGACGGCAGCTCGCTCACGGTCTGCTTGCCGGCGTTGATGAGATCGGCGTCTTCCTCGCCCTCGTAGGGGAACGGGCCCATGCCGAGCATGCCGTTCTCGCTCTGCAGGCTGACGTCGACCCCGTCGGGGATGTAGTTCGAGACCAGCGTCGGGATGCCGATGCCGAGATTGACGTAGTAGCCGTCGCGCAATTCCTTTGCGGCGCGCGCAGCCATCTGTTCACGGGTCCAGGCCATGTGTGTCTCCTGATACGCTTAAGCGGCGGTGCGCGGGCGGGTGTTGCGGAATTCGATGCGCTTCTTGGCCGTGCCGACCTCGACGATGCGCTTCACGAAAATACCGGCCGTGTGGATGTGGTCGGGATTGAGCTCGCCGGCCGGGACCAGATGCTCGACCTCGGCCACAGTGACCTTGGCGGCGGTCGCCATCATCGGGTTAAAGTTACGCGCGGTCTTGCGGTAGATGAGGTTGCCGGCGGTGTCGCCCTTCCAGGCGTGCACGATGGCGAGGTCAGCGAACAGGCCGCGCTCCATCAGGTACTTCTCGCCGTCGAATTCCTTCACTTCCTTGCCTTCGGCGATCAACGTACCGACGCCGGTCTTGGTGTAGAAGGCCGGGATACCGGCGCCGCCTGCGCGGATGCGCTCAGCGAGAGTGCCCTGCGGATTGAATTCGAGCTCCAGCTCGCCGGCGAGGAATTGCTGGGCAAACAGCTTGTTCTCGCCGACATAGGACGAGATCATCTTCTTGATCTGGCGGGTCTCCAGAAGGCGGCTGAGGCCGATGCCGTCGACGCCGGCATTGTTGGAGACCACCGTCAGGCCCTTCACGCCGGACTCGCGGATCGCGTCCGACAGCTCCTCGGCGATGCCGCAGAGGCCGAAGCCGCCCGACATAATCATCATGTTGTCTTTGAGAATACCGTCGAGAGCCGACTTGGCGTCGGGATAGACCTTGTTCATGCAGAGAACCTTCGGCTTGCAGGCGTCGCGCCTTATTGGCGGCGATTATTAGGCGAAATCGTCCGAAGCCGTCAATGATATGGGGTTCTCCGCTCCGCCGCCCGGTGGTAGAAGCAGCCTGCGCCGTGGGCAGAACCGCCCGCGGCCTTGAAAGCGACAAGAAAACCCATCAAGTTGCGGGGGTTTGGGCGTGGGCACGCGGGTTTCCCGGCCCGCCCTTCTGGCTCCAACGACCAACCCGATCAGGACATGCCATTGACCGTGGCCCAAGGAATAAAGCGCCTCGGGACGCCGATTGCGGCGCTGCTCGGTGTCGCGCTGATCGCCCTGATCGTGACCTCCTGGCTCATCAACCGCGACGCGTTGCGCAAGGCGGTGGAAGCGCAGATCCGCGACGTCACCGGCCTCGAGCTCAGTGTCGACGGCGCGATCGACATTTCGGTGCTGCCGGCGAGCTACATCTCCTTCCATGATGTCGGCCTGAAGGGCGGCGGCACCAGCGACTCGGCGCTCCGTGTCGACGTGCTCACCGCCAACCTCCGGCTGCTGCCGCTGCTGCTGCAACGGTTCGAGATCGCCGACCTGACGCTGCTGCGGCCGTATATCCATGTCAGCCTGAAGGCGGACGGCGAGAGCAACTGGACGCCCTTTATCCAGACCATTGCGCGCACGATGAAGCCCGGCGCCGACAACCAGGTGTCGTTCTCCGAGATCAGGATCCAGGACGGCGTGCTCAATTACGAGGATGCCGCCACGCGCGCCACCGAGAAGTTCGAGGACATCGACCTGTCGCTGGCCTGGCCCTCGATCTCGCGCTCCTTTGCGGCCACCGGACAGTTCGACTGGCGCGGCGAGCGCGTCGACGGCTCGATCAGTTTCGCCGATTTCGTCGCCGCCCTTTCCGGCGACCGCTCGGGATTGAAGGCGCGGATCGCCAGCGCACCGCTCAAGCTCGCCTTCGACGGCAGCGTCGCAAACCGCACCAGCCCGATGATGGAGGGCACGCTCACCATCGACAGCCCGTCCTTGCGCAACGCGCTGCGCTGGACCGGCCAGCCCCAGCCCGGCAGCGGCGGTTTCGGCCGCTTCGCGCTGAAGGCGCGCGCCAATGTCGTGGGCGCCTCGATCGCGCTCACCAATGTCAATGTCGAACTCGACGGCAACGCCGCCGAGGGAGTCATGACCTACGCCAATAACGGCCGGCAGACGCTCCAGGCGACGCTTGCCGCCGACGTGCTCGACTTCACACCTTATATCTCGACCTTCCGCCTGCTCGCGAGCGGCGCGCGCGACTGGAACAGGCAGCTGTTCGATCTGAACGGATTGTCGACCACCGACCTCGACATGCGCCTGTCGGCGGCGCGGCTGACGGTGGGGCCAACGAAGCTCGGCCGCACCGCGATCGGCGCCAATTTGCGCAACGGCACGCTGGCGCTCTCGGTCGGCGAGGCCCAGGTCTATGGCGGCATCGCCAAGGGCTCGTTCGGCATCGCGCGGTCCGACACCGTCGCCGACATCAAGGCGCAATTCCAGTTCACCGACGTCGACCTCCAGGCCTGCGCCTCCGAACTGTTCGGCCTCAACAAACTGTCCGGCCGCGGCAACATCAACGTGTCCCTCGCCGCCTCCGGCTCGAGCCCGTTCGGCCTCGTGCAGTCGCTCGACGGCAGCGCTACCGTCACCGGGCATAATGGCGCGATCTCGGGCTTCAACGCCGAGCAGCTCCTCAAGCGCCTGGAGCGGCGGCCGCTGTCGGGTGGCGGCAATTTCCGCAACGGATCGACCCCTTACGACAACCTCACCATCGCGGTGAAATTTGCCGACGGGGTCGCCACCGCCGAGGACATCCGCGTCGAAGGGCCTGCGACGAAGATCACGCTCACCGGCACCGCCTCGGTGCCGACGCGCGAATACGACATGAAGGGCGTGGCGAGCCTCAACACCACGTCCGGCTTCGAATTGCCTTTCGTGGTGCAGGGCCCCTGGGACGATCCCCTGATCTTCCCCGATCCGGAAAGCCTGATCCGCCGCTCGCCGGCCTCCGCGCCCCTGCTCGACATGCTGAAGGACCGCAAGGCGGGCGATGCCGTGCGCTCCGCGATCGAGCGCATCACCGGCAGTGGAAAGCGTCCCGCATCGGGAGAATCGCCGACGGCGGAGAACGCCAAAGAGAGCGCGAAGTCCAATTGAGGACAGGTCGACCGACACCGGCCGATCGGCGCGAATTGATCAGGGCTAATTGATGCGGCGATTGGATCGATGCGCGCATTAAGCATCTCCATAGCGCGACACCCCACGGCCTAGGTCTGACAAGATGGCGCTAGATCGGTCGACGACCATGCGCTAGTGTTTTATCTGGCCGGTTAAAAGGCCGGCGGCTTGAGGGAGAAAAACGTGAAATTCAAGGCTATTGGCGCAGTATCACTGGCGGTCGCTGCGGCCGGGCTGTTCGCAGCCGCTGCACCCGCATTCGCGCAGCAGAAGACGATTACGGTCTGGTGGGGCAAGGGCTTCTACCGCTCCGAAGACGACGCGCTGCTCGACACGATCAAGAAATTCGAAGCCAAGACCGGAATCAAGGTCGAATTGTCGCAATACGCGATCCAGGACATGATTCCGAAGACGGTCGCCGCGCTCGATGCCGGCACCGTGCCCGATGTCGCCTATTCCGATTCCTATGACGTGCAGGCGCAGGGCAAGTGGGCCTACGAGGGCAAGCTCGAGGACCTGTCCGACGTCATGGAGCCCATCAAGGACCGGTTCGTGCAGAACACGCTTGATGCGTCGATCCTCTATAACGACGTCGCCAAGAAGAAGGCCTATTACGGCTTTCCGCTGAAGCAGCAGAGCATGCACGTCCAGATCTGGGGCGACATGCTGGAGAAGGCCGGTTTCAAGCAGAGCGACATCCCGAACGACTGGGCGGGCTACTGGACGTTCTGGTGCGACAAGGTGCAGCCGGGGATCCGCAAGGCCACCGGCCAGCGCATCTACGGCGTCGGCCAGCCGATGGGCGTGGAATCCACCGATGCGTTCCAGTCGTTCTACACCTTCATGGACGCCTATCACGTCAAGCTGGTCGACGACGACGGCAAGCTGCTGGTCGACGATCCCAAGGTGCGCGACGGTCTCATTCATGCCCTGAAGGACTACACCGACACCTACATCAAGGGCTGCACCCCGCCGTCCTCGACCACCTGGAAAGATCCGGACAACAACGTCGCCTTCCACAACAAGACTATCGTGATGACCCACAACTTCACGATCTCGATCGCGGCGAAGTGGTACGAGGACTCGCAGAACCAGGCCCTCACCCAGGAGCAGCGCGACGCCGGCAAGAAGGCCTACGAGCAGGACATCATCACCGCGTCCTTCCCGAAGGCGCCTGATGGCTCGACCATCCGCTACCGCTCCGACGTCAAGACCGGGCTGATCTTCACCGCGGCCAAGAACAAGCCCGAGGCCAAGCAGTTCATCAGCTTCCTGCTCCAGGAAGAGAACGTCCGTCCCTATATCGAGGGCGCGCTCGGCCGCTGGTTCCCGGTGACGAAGGAAAGCCAGGAAAGCCCGTTCTGGCAGGCTGACAAGCACCGCAAGGCTGTCTACGCGCAGTTCAAGGGCGGCACCGCGGCGTTCGACTTCACCAAGAACTGGAAGTTCACGATCCTCAACAACGAGAACGTGTGGGCGAAGGCGATGAACCGGGTCGTCAGCGAGAAGGTCCCGGTCGACAAGGCCGTCGACGAACTGATCGCCCGCATCAAGCAGGTCGCAGGCTAAGTTCTATCCCTCCCTCTCCCCGCTCCTGGCGGGGGGAGGTGAAATGCCAACACCGGCCGCCTCGCGCGGCCGGAAGTCCTTTCAAAGAGTTCGAAAGAATGGCGATCACGCTCTCTGGCGATCAGTCAATCCCCGCACCGCCCTTGTCGTCGCGGCTAACCCCGGCGCAGGTCTGGGGCATCTTGCTGCTCGCCCCCTATCTGCTCGTGTTCCTTGCCTTCGTTGTCTATCCCGTCTGCTACGGACTGTGGCTGGCGCGGGCCCCGTCGAACTATGTCGAGCTCTACAATGACCCGATCTTTGCGCGCGCCGCGGTCAACACGCTGATCTTCCTGGTCATCGGCATCAACATCAAGATGCTGATCGCGCTGTTCCTGTCCGGCTTCTTCGCGCAGCAGCGTACCTGGATCAAATGGCTCTCGGTGATCTTCATCCTGCCCTGGGCGGTGCCGTCGATCCCGACCATCCTGTCGGTGCGCTTCATGCTCAATCCCGAATGGGGCGTGGTCAACCACATCATCTTCTCCCTCACCGGCGATGACGGCCCGAACTGGCTGAACGATCCGACCGTGGCGCTGACCATGGCGATCGGCGTGCACATCTGGAAGTCGCTGCCGTTCTGGACACTGATCCTGATCACCGGTCGCCTTGCGATCGCGCACGACCTGTTCGAGGCCGCCGAGGTCGACGGCGCGAGCTGGTGGCAGAAATTCCGTTACATCACCTGGCCGTCGATGCAGACGCTCTACGTCACCTGCACGCTGCTCTCGATGATCTGGACGCTGGGCGACTTCAACAGCGTTTATCTGCTCACCGGCGGCGGCCCGGCCGACCTCACGCACGTGCTCGCGACGCTCGGCATCCGCTATCTTCGGCTCGACCAGCTCTCGCTCGCGATGGCCTCCATCGTCTGCGCCATGCCGTTCGTCCTGCCGCTCGTGTACTTCATGATGAAACGGTTGTCGCGATGAAGCTTCCCTCCTTGCGCGAAGTCGCGACCGAAGCGCGGTTGCTGCTGATCGGCATTCCCGTCTTCCTGTGGACGATGATTCCGATCTACCACATGTTCCTGTTCGCGATCTCGCCGAAGGAAGACGCGTTCTCGGGCAAGCTGTGGCCGGACCATCCGACGCTGCACAACTTCGAGATCGTGTTCAAACAGCAGCATTATTTCCTGCGCGACTTCTACGTGCAGTTCTGGAACTCGACGCTGATCGCAGCCGCCGTCGGCGCGCTGACGCTGTTCATCGCCACGGCTGCGGCGTTCTCGATCTCGCGGCTGAGGGTGCCGGGCGGGCGCATGGTGTTGAACCTCGCGCTCTTCACCTATTTCATCCCCGCGGCGTTCCTCGCCGTGCCGATGTACCGCACCATGGCCAATTACGGCCTGCTCAACAATCACTGGTCGCTGATCCTGGCCATGGTGACGATTGCATCGCCCTACGCGATCTGGGTGTTGAAGCAGGCCTCCGACAAGCTGCCGGTCGAGCTGGATGAGGCCGCCGTGATGGACGGCGCCACGACGCTGCAGATCTTCCGCCTGGTCTATCTGCCGCTGATGATGCCCTCGCTGGTCGCGATCGGGACCTATGCGGTGCTGCTCGCCTGGAACGAATATCTCTACGCGTTCCTGCTGCTCTCGAACGACCGCGAGATCACGCTGCCGGTCGCACTCGGCAACTTCCTCGCCGCCGACGACTCGCCCTGGGAGCTGTTGATGACCACCGGCTTCATCTACGCGCTGCCGCCGGCCGCGGTCTACTACGCCTTCCGCCGCTACATGGTGGGCGGGCTCACCGCCGGTGCGGTGAAGTCTTAGCATCTGCCCTCGTCATTGCGAGCGAAGCGAAGCAATCCAGAAATGTAACTGATCTTCCCCCAAGAAAGTGGACAGTGTTCAAGCCGATTTTAGCTCCATCTCGACTGGGCTGATATAGCCGATGGCCGAGTGTCTGCGGTGTTGGTTGTAGAAGCCCTCGATATAGGCAAAGAT
>JAEWFG010000147.1 GCA_023388935.1 Pseudomonadota bacterium
CCGCATTTCTCCTGGCCATCATGCAGCTCTCGGCCAATTTGCACAGAATCTTCATGCGAGCCGTTGTGGCGCGTGAACGCGAAGCGGCGCTTGCGGGCCAATTCGACACGGCCCTGAACAACATGCCGCACGGGCTTTGCATGTTTGGCGCCGATGCACAGCTTGCGGTGATGAATCACGGCTTCAGCGCGATGATGAATCTGCCAGGTGATTTCATGCGCGTGGGAGTCACCGCGCCTGATATCATCGCGGCGTGCGTCGAGGCTGGCTCTATTTCGGCGGAGAGCGGGAACCAGGTCCTCCAAGATATTCAGCGTGCACAGATCAAGGAGATCGTGACCGCCGATCCCGATCTTTCCCGTGGACGAACCCTGTCCTGGACCATTCAGCCGATGACGGACGGAGGGGCTGTCGTCCTCCTGGAGGACATCACCGAGCGCACGAGCGCTGAAGCCCGGATCAGCCATCTCGCCCGCTACGACGATCTGACGGCGCTACCCAATCGCGTTCATTTCCGCGACGAGATCGAGCATCTGCTGGCGAACTCGCATCATGCGGAGCGTCTGTCGGCTCTGCTCTTCGTCGATCTCGACCAGTTCAAGCAGGTCAACGACACGCTCGGCCATCCCTGTGGCGACCAGCTGTTGTGCGCGGTCGCCAACCGCCTGCGCGAGATGCTGCGGCCGGAGGATTTCGTCGCCCGCTTCGGCGGCGACGAGTTCGTCGTGTTCCAGCAGAGCATCAGTTCGCCCGAGGACGCCGCGGCGCTTGCCCGCCGCATCGTGGAGCGGCTGAGCGAGCGTTACCGCATCGACAATCATCTGGTCGAGATCGGCGCCAGCGTCGGCATCGCTCTGACCTCACCCGAGGACGAGGTCAGCGCCGATACGCTGCTCAAGAACGCGGACATGGCGCTGTATCGCGCCAAGGCCGATGGTCGCGGCACCTTCTGCTTCTTCCGTGACGAGATGGCGGCAACCGTCGAGGCCCGCCGCATCCTCGAGCTCGACCTGCGCAAG
Organism: Pseudomonadota bacterium; assembly: GCA_023388935.1. Classification (GTDB taxonomy): domain Bacteria; phylum Pseudomonadota; class Alphaproteobacteria; order Rhizobiales; family Xanthobacteraceae; genus Bradyrhizobium. Next base: position 1,020 of record JAEWFG010000147.1, read on the forward strand.
GCGCTGGCCAACGAGGAGTTCGAACTGTTCTACCAGCCGCTGGTCAATCTGAAGTCCGGCAAGATCACCGCCTGCGAGGCGCTTCTGCGCTGGAATCATCCGGTGCGCGGCACGGTCTCGCCGGTCGACATCATCCCTGTCGCGGAGGACATGGGCCTGATCGTCGATCTCGGCCGCTGGATCCTGCGTCGGGCCTGCATGGAATGCATGAAGTGGCCGGAGAGCGTCAGCGTCGCCGTCAACTTCTCGCCGCAGCAGTTCCATCAGCGCGACGTGCTGAGCGAAATCCGCTACGCGCTCGAGGTCTCGGGCCTGCCCGCGCACCGCCTGCAGATCGAGATCACGGAGTCCTCACTGTTGCGCAACACCCAGCTCACTCACGACATCCTGTCGCAGCTGCATACGCTGGGCGTGCGCATCTCGCTCGACGATTTCGGCACCGGCTATTCGAGCCTCAGCTACCTGCATAATTTCCCGATGCAGAAGGTGAAGATCGACCGGTCCTTCCTCGAGGGCATCGACTCCGACCGTCCGCTGACGCTGCTGCGCGGCGTGGCGCGGCTGTCCGCCGACCTCGGCATGTCCGTCGTTGTCGAGGGGATCGAGACCAACGAACAGCTTGAGCTGATCAGTGCCGACGGGACGGTTACCGAAGGCCAGGGTTACCTGTTCAGCCGGCCTGTACCAGCAGTGCGGGTGCGCCAGTTGCTCAATGCCTCGCACGGCCATCGCGTGGGCAAGGACCGAATGGCCGCGGCATCGCGATCCATCGCCTGACATGTCCTCCGTCAATTTTCGACGGCATCGGCTCTCCCGCGCTTTCGACCGGCCGCAAAGGTTAACCCTAACGCTTCTAACCCTTTGCAATTTTGTTAAGGAATCGTTAAGTTTATGCCCACTCGCGGAAGTTGCCTGGAGTGGCGGAGTATCAAATGAAGTCAGGGGTCGAAGCGCGCGCGCCGCTCTCCGGGCGGGAGGCAGGGCTATTTGATCGCGTCGACTATCGGCTCATCGAAACTCCCGAGGAAAGAGACGCGGTCTACGCGATGCGCTACAGAGCCTATCTGCACGGCGGACTGATCTCGCCGTCAGAATCTGGGCGTATCATCGATCGGTATGACGATGCGCCCAACGCCTGGATCTTCGGGATATATCTTGACGGACAACTCTGCAGTTCTCTGCGTCTCCACGTCCTGACGTCAGAACGGCGGATGTCCTACACAACCGAATTGTTCGGCGATGTCCTCGATTGTCGCCTCGACCGAGGCGAAGTTTTGGTGGATCCGGCGCGTTTTGCTGCAGATCCAGAAAAGAGTCACCGGTTTCCGGAACTTCCCTATATGACGCTGCGCCTGGCATATCTGGCGTGCGATCATTTCAGTGCCGACGCCGGACTCGCGATGGTTCGTACCGATCATCAGGCGTTTTATCGCCGCGTCTTTCTTCACGAGACCCTCAGTGAGCCGCGGGCGTTTCCGGGCTGGCATTCGAAGAAGGTGGTCTTGATGGCGTCCGATTTCCGGAATCTTCGGGAACGGGTCCTGAACCGCTTTCCCATCATGCGCTCGAGTGCTTTCGAGCGGAGAATGCTGTTCGACCGCGCTGGCCAGCACCAGGCCGCACCCCAGCAGATGCTCGTTTCAGCGCCGCTCACTCCTGGTCCCGCCGCAACTCTGGCCTAACCGGCATCGGTTCCCTTTAAGTGCGGCATTTCGTGACCTCCTTGGTCGCGGGCGCGAATTTTCATCAAAATGGGCCGGTTCTGCTGCAAGTCGGCTTGCCTTCACCCTCGCGCCACATTTACAACGGATTAACCATAGCGGTTGCTTTTCGCCGGTGGGGGGCATTTAACCGGCTTTGGCAACGTCCCATCAAGGTTGACGGAACGTTCGCTTAACCAACCCCCTGTAGACCGGACAGCAGTGGACGAAACGTGAGCGTGGAGGCTCCGGAATGAAACATCCTATGCGTATCCTCCAGGGATTGAAGCTGGCCGCGGTGCTTGCCGTCGCGTTGTCGATGGGCGCTTGCGCCAACAGGAACGGCGCGACGGATGCGATGGCCAACGCGGCGACGCCGGGCAGCCAGCAGGATTTCGTGGTGAACGTGGGCGACCGCGTGTTCTTCGAGAGCGACCAGACCGATCTGACCCCGCAGGCGATCGTGACCCTGGAGAAGCAGGCGCAGTGGCTCCAGACCTATCCGCGCTACAGCTTCACCATCGAAGGTCACGCCGACGAGCGCGGCACCCGCGAATACAATATCGCACTCGGCGCCCGTCGCGCCCAGTCGGTGCGCTCGTTCCTCGCCTCGCGCGGCATCGATCCGAACCGCATGCGCACGATCTCCTACGGCAAGGAGCGGCCGGTGGCCGTCTGTAACGACATCTCCTGCTGGTCGCAGAACCGTCGCGCCGTCACGGTGCTGAACGCGAGCTCCTGACGATCGGTCAGGCGCCGTTCAGCTTCAGAAACGGATTGTGCCGGCGCCCTCTCGGGCGCCGGTTTCGTTTCAGCGATCTGTGACGGAAACCCCTTGGTGGCAGTCACATTTTTGGCGTACTCCCTTCCTCATTGTGTGGCTCGGTGAATGGTTCCGCCGCGCGCCGCGTCGCTTTCGTTGTCAGGGCAAGATGTCATCGAAATTCAAGGTCATTACCGGCACTGCGGCGATCGCCGCGCTGCTCTCTTTGTACTCGCCGGCGTTCGCGCAGTCCGACGATGCCGACCCCGAGATGCGGATCGAGCGGCTGGAGAGCCAGCTGCGCCAGCTCACCGGCCAGAACGAAGAGCTGCAATATCGCAACCGCCAGCTCGAAGAGCGCCTCCGCCAGCTCGAGGCTGGCGCGCAAGGCGCGCCCGGTCAGGCGCCGGTCCAACCCAATGTCGCGGCCGTGCCGCCCGCGCAAGCCGCGCCGGCCTATCGCCAGCAGCAAGCCGCGCAGCCGAATTACGAGCAGCCCCAGATCGCTTCTCCTGCGCCGATCGTTCAGGAAGCACCGGCGCCCGGCGCGCCGGGTGTTCGCCGCCGCGGTGACGCATTCGACCCAAGCCAGAGCCCGAGTGCGCCGGGTGCGCCGCGCGCGCTCGGCGGCGGGCAACAGCCGATGCCGGCAGGAGCTCCGGTCGGTGCGCCCGGCGGTCGCGGCGCCGGCGAGCCGCTCGATCTCGCCGACGTCGGCGGACGCTATCCGCAGCAGGCAGCACCTGCGCCGGCCCAGCCCGGCTATCCGGCGCCGGCGGGCGGCGCTGGTCTGACGACCCTGCCGCCCTCGGCAACGCCGCGCGACGAGTTCGACCTCGGCATCGGCTACATGCAGCGCAAGGACTATGCGCTCGCCGAGCAGACCATGAAGAATTTTGCGCATAAATATCCGAACGACCCGCTGCTCGGCGACGCGCAATACTGGCTCGGCGAGAGCTACTTCCAGCGTCAGCAATATCGCGACTCTGCGGAAGCCTTCCTCGCCGTCACCACCAAATACGACAAGTCGGCCAAGGCGCCGGATGCCCTGCTGCGGCTCGGCCAGTCGCTCGCCGCGCTGAAGGAGAAGGAAGCAGCCTGCGCCGCCTTCGGCGAGATCGGCCGCAAATATCCGCGCGCGTCCGCCGGCGTCAAAGCCGCGGTCGATCGCGAGCAGAAGCGGGTGAAGTGCTAGAGCATGCTGTGTTTATACGGAAACATAACCTGAGTTTTTGAGGTAGTTTGCGCACTCTTCCTTTGAGAAGATGTCGAGGAGTTCGCCGACCTTGCGCCAGGTTG
>JAEWFG010000155.1 GCA_023388935.1 Pseudomonadota bacterium
GACTTCCAATGGAGCACGCTCGACACCTGGAGCCGAAGACGCCGCGTCGTCGCCAAGGCGGAGTGGACAAAAGGCGAAGCCAATCCGCGCTTCGTCGTGACCTCGCTCAAGCGAGCTGAGGCGGGCATTGCCGAGCACGATCCACATTTCGATCCGAGCCGTGGCAGAGGCAAAGGGCGTCGCCGCCGTGCTACGCCATCCGTTGTCGGGAGCAAAGAAGACGCGCATTGTCTTCTCGGGGATCTCGGCGTTTTGACCCGAAACCGACATATCGCCCGATTAAGCTCAAAATTTTGAGCGGACATACCGGTTCTGCTCACCCGTCGGTTCATTGCTTGCTGTCGCAACATTGGCCAAATCCTTGATCAGCATGCAAATCGCCAAATGACTGCACCGAACACCCCAACTACCCTCGCCCACAGCTATCGCCCCGATATCGACGGATTGCGGGCGGTGGCTGTGCTTTCGGTGGTGATCTTTCACGCGTTCCCTGATGAAGCGTGGCTTCCTGGCGGCTTTGTCGGCGTAGACGTGTTTTTCGTCATCTCCGGATATCTGATCTCGAAAATCCTGTTTAGCGAAATCGAGCAACACCGTTTCTCCTTAGCGAGCTTTTATGGGCGCCGTATCAGGCGCATCTTTCCCGCCCTCGCTGTTTGCCTCGCCGCCGTCTTGGCGTACGGCTTCGTCGTTTTGATGCCCTCGCAGCTTGCTCAACTCGGCAAGCAAGTCTTTTTCGGGGCCAGCTTCCTGTCTAACTTCGCACTCTGGAGTGAGAGCGGATACTTTGACAATGCCGCTACTTCAAAGCCGCTACTGCATCTTTGGTCTTTGGGCATTGAGGAGCAGTTCTATATCCTCTGGCCGCCCCTGCTTTGGATCGCCTTCAAACTAAAGGCTGCGATTGGGCGATTGATAGTTGGGCTGCTGTTGGCTTTCTTTGCGATCAATATCGCGCTCTCGCTGACAGACACGTCGAGCGATTTCTACCTACCCGTCTCGCGCTTCTGGGAACTGCTGGCCGGTGCAGCGCTGGCTTGGCGCCCGGATATCAATCTCAAAGTGGGCCTTAAGCATGTAATTTCATTGGCTGGCATGGCAGCCATCTTGCTGTCCGCGAGATTGTTTGCATCGGAGATGCGCTTTCCCGGCTGGCTCGCTTTGCTGCCCGTGGCGGGTTCGGTTGCGGTCATCCTGGCCGGATCAAATGCCGTTGTTAACAAAACCATCCTTTCAAATCGCGTCGCGGTGTCCATAGGGCTTATCAGCTATCCCCTATACCTTTGGCACTGGCCACTGATCGCCTTCTCTTATGTTATCCGAGGGAAGCCCCCGACCTCTTTTATGGCCTTCGGAATTGTGATCGCGAGCTTGCTGTTGGCTTGGGCCACATATCGTTTCATTGAACGCCCAGTTCGCCTTAGTTCTGATCGTTTGCGGTACACTCGCGTTGTCGCGGCCTGGGTCGCCGTGCTTGGTGCTTGTGGCTTGGCGGTATGGGTCACGGGTGGCGTGCCGCAGCGTTTTTCCGCCAGCCTCGATCTCGAAAAGATCAACGCCGCCACTCTCGACGTGACCTACGCGCCGACGAACGGCATGAACGTTCTTGAGTATAATACCCGCGGATATCCCATGGTGGCACAAATCGGCCAAGGCGCTCGCACAGTGGCGCTAGCTGGCAACAGTGCGATGTTTCACTACGGCCCTCGTTTACAGCAACTCGCAGACGAAGGGCGGTTGGCAGTCCGTGCTTATTTCGTGACAGGCCCGGCATGTCCGTTGGTGCCTGGTGTGATCGCCCACGATGAATTTGCAAACTGCGCCAAGGTCGCGAACAGATTGTTGGAGTTGGTACAAAGAGAGAAGGTGCAAACGGTCGTTCTCGGTCCTCACTATTGGCCCCGGAAAAATGCCTTCATCGAACGGGCGGGCAAGTCTATTCCCCTGGATGGGGAAGAGGAAGGGAGGCGTGCTTTTTATGCCAACCTCGAAGACTATGTTCGCGAACTGAAACTGAATGCGACAGTCTACCTCGTGCTAGGTGCGCCGCAGTCTCTTACAGGCCTAAACCCTCAACGTATGGTCACGCGAAGTGTTACCGGAATTCGTTTCGATCCGAATGTTGGGACGTCCGTGCCAATTGCCGATTTGCGAGCGGTCTATGCTCGGCATGACGCTGATCTGCGTGCCGTCGCGGAGCGCAGCGGAGCGACGCTCCTAGATGTCTTTCCTGACGTTTGCGGGAACGGTGAAACATGCTCAGCCTTTTTCGGAGCACGCGAGCCGAAATTTACAGACGGTGCCCATCTGCGTCCTGTCTTCGTACGGGAGCGTTTGCACTTCCTCGATTTTTTATTGATGTAGTTGTATCTCGCCATCTCGGAATGTCCGAAGCTGGGCCCTTGGCGGACGAGAACATGCGAGCGTTCAACGTCTGCTTTCAAGGGGAGAAGTGGTCTAGTGCCTATTAGGACCCAGCCGCATTCAGGCGAGCTCGTTCTTATCAGCCAATATCGGAGAAGGCTTGCAGTACGCACGGCTCGCTTGCCCGGCCTTGTCGACGTTGTCGGAAGAATGCTGGCGAGACGAACCTGACAGCGCCGCTCGTCTAGCACGAAGCCTCGGGATCACGGAGAGCAATCCGCCCTGCCCACCGCCTCTCGCGCCCAACGCTGCCGCGTCCACCGCAAGCCCGGCTCGCGACAGTGACGACGCAAGATCGCCCTCAAGGATGAGCCGGATGAGCGACACATACCGCATTTCCAAATTTCGGTAAAGTGGAATATTTTGTGGAGGGGTTGAACGGGCGAAACAAACGGCCGGCTATGAAACACGTCCCACGGATGCAACAAGGGGCGGCGCAAAGCCCGCCCCTTGGGGAGATTCAGAGAAGCCACAGTCTTTTTGTAGAAACCCGATTTGCGAATTTCCCGAGGGGGACGCGAGCGAGTGGAGCTATTCCGAAAGCGTCATCGAGGCGGCCTTCCTCACGCTGCCCCTGGGATGGGACATTCCAAGAGCCAGCTTAGAGCGATTGTATCGAAGTGTCGTCCCATCGATTCCACTATGGAGCAACTCGCTTCTCCATTCGGACGAATGCCCGATAATCCGACTCAAATGAGAAGGATAGAAAAAGTGCTGGCCCCTCCGATAGGGAGCGAGAATAAGTAGCGCACTACGACAGTGCGCCGAGCACGCCGCGCGTGGCCTTGTCGATCTCCTCGACATAGCGGCGGCGGGCGAAGGTCTCGGTGAGGAAGCCGACCACTTTGCGGCTGTCGGTGGAATCGACCACCGCCAGCATCTCGGCCTCCGCCTCGTCGAATACCGCCATCGCCGACTTGACGTTCATTTCCGGAATCAACACAATGTCGATCAGGCGCGCGAGCTCGATCACCTGGATGTCGTCGGCGATGGTGTCGAGGTCGCCTGCGAACAGGTCGGGCAGCATGACGAGGCCGACATATTCGTCCGCGTTGTTGACGATGACGATTCCGGGCCGCGATCCCAGTGGGAATTCTTGACGGACCGCGGCAATCGTTGTGGTCGACGGAACCTTGCCGACGTCGGAGCGCATCAGCCGCTCGACGGTCAGGTTGCGCAGCCAGCCGACATCGTTGGCGCTCCGTATGGTCTCTCCGCGCAGATGCAGGCGCCAGGTCGAGAAAGAATGACCGAACATGAAGCGGACGCAGATCGAGGTGACGATGCAACCGGCCAACACCACCGCGGTGACGTCGACGTTGCGCGTCATCTCGAGCACGAGGAACGACATGGTCAAGGGACCGCCGACGATGGCGACGCCGAGCGTTGCCATGCCGGTCAGCATCGCGACGAGCGGATCGATCGCGAAACTCGGGCTGATCAGCAACAGCACCGCGGCAAAGAACTTTCCGATCAGGCTCCCGACGAACAGCGAGGCGAAGAACAGACCGCCGCGGAAGCCGGAGGCGAGCGAGATCAGACAGGCCGTCAGCTTCAGGCCAATGATCAGCGCGACGAGGCCGATCGTCATCTCGTGAAAGAGATCGAGGACCATGGCGCCGTGGCCGGCTGCGAGCACCTGCGGCGTGACGATGGCGAAGCCGCCGACGATGAGGCCGCCGATCACAGGGCGGAACCAGATCGGCAGCCAGGCAAACAGGCGCTCGAACGTCGATGACGAGCGCATCACGGCGATACCGACGCCGCTGGTGACAAGTGCGAGCCCGATCAACGCCAGATATTGCTCGACGCCGACCGAGCTGACCTTCGGTATTTCGATCGAGTACGGCGCGCCACCAAGCCATTGCGCGGTCAGGGCGCCCGCAAGCGAGGCTGCCAGGATCGGCGCCGCGCTGCCGACCGAGTAGACGCCGACGATCAGCTCGCAGGCGTAGAATGCGCCAGTGATCGGCGCACCGAACGCTGCCGCGATCGCAGCGGCAGAGCCGCAACCCACCATCAGGCGCAAATCGTTGCGGCGAAGGTTGAAGAACTTGCCGAGCAGCGAGGCGATGCCGGAGCCGATCTGGGTATAGCCGGCCTCGAGGCCGACGGAGGCGCCACAGCCGTTCGAGATCAGCGTCTGGCTCGACACCACCACACTGTCTCGCATGGACAGATTGCCGCCGCGCAGCGCGTTGGCCTCGATCGGGTCGACCGCGTTCGATATCTTCATCCGCCGCCGCGACCATTCCATGATGCCGAGCGCCAGCCCGCCGAGTGCAGGAGCGGTCAGCGCCGCCCAAGGGTTCACGCGCGCATTGGCGGACAGGCGGAGGTCGACGGGAATGCCGTAGATCACCACATGGGCAATCTGCGCGATCTCGGCCATCAGCGTTACGACCGCACCGGCCAGCGTGCCGATCACGAGCGCGAGCGGGATCAGGTAGAACTCGTTGCTGCGCAGGAGCGCGCGCAGCCGAACCGTGGTGCGGTTCGTCCCCTTGCGATCCACGAAATATCTGATCCGCGCGAACACCGCTTGCCCGTCCTAGCCTTCCGACATTCCGTAGCCGTCCATGCGCTGGCGAACCCGATCGATCTCGTCGCTCGAGAGCAGCGGCGGCGTCCCAATCTGGAGGCAGCCATAGTACTGCCGCGCCAGCGTCTCGACCTCGACGGCGAGCCACATTGCCTTGTCCAGGGTCTTACCGACCGCAATCATGCCGTGGTGGTCGAGCAGGCAGGCAAGCCGGCCCTCCAACGCCCGCACCGCGTGCTCGGAAAGTTCCGCTGTACCGAAGGTGGCATAGGGCGCACAGCGGATGCTGTCGCCGCCCGCGGCCGCGATCATGTAGTGCACGGGCGGGATCTCCATGCCCATGATCGCCAGGATGGTGCAATAGGTCGGATGGGCATGCACCACGGCGTTGACGTCGGCCCGCGACTTCAGGATGTCGCGATGGAAGCGCCATTCGCTGGACGGCTTCTGATCAGGCGCATGCGAGCCGTCCATCGCCATGAAGACGATCAGGTTCGGCGTCATGGCATCATAGGGCACGCTGGTCGGCGTGATCAGGAGGCCGCCATTGTGCCGCACGCTGATGTTGCCCGAGGTGCCCTGGTTGATGCCGAGCGCATTCATGCGGCGGCAGGCGTCGATGATGGCCTGTCTCTTGGCGAGTTCGTCCGCTGTCATCGACATCCCGATTTCACCTCGACTTCCTGGCGATGGGCGTTTGTTAGACCGGAAGTACGTCAAAGCAATATGGCAGTGCAAGAGAAAGCCGCCTGGGTCAGGCGCCGTCTCGCCGGCGACCCCGCCGAGCCACAAAATAGACCACAAAATCAATAAATTAACAGACTGTCGCGGCCCTACGGCAGGCTCGCCCGGACGGCCGCAATTCCGTTGATCACGAACTGCACCGAATAGGCCGCGAGCAGCATGCCAAGCCACGCGCGAGAGCACGGCATTGCCGGTGCGCCCGAGGGTCTGTGCGATCAGCGCAGCGAAGGTGAAGCAGAGCATGCAGAGCAAGCAAACCGTGAGAACGACCGCGATGATGAGCGCGAGCCTCGCCCCGTAGCCAGCGTCGCCCGCCAGAAGCAGCGTGGTCGCGATCGCGCCGGGGCCGGCCATCATGGGGATAGCCAGGGGGAACACCGCGACATCGGACGCATGCTCCGAGGTCGCCTTGTCGGCCTCGCGGGCCTCGCGATGCGGGCGGTCGCGGAAGATCATCTGGTAGGACACGCCGAACAACAGCAGCCCGCCGGCGATCTGGAAGGCCGGGATGCCGATCCCGAGCTAGCGCAACAGCCAGTTTCCGACCAGCGCAATCACGACCAGGATCGAAGCCGCGATCAGCGGCGCACGCAGCGCGACCGTCCGCTTGCCCTTGTCGGGCATGCCCCCGGTCGCAGCGAGGAAGGCCGGCGCAAGGCCGACGGGATCGACCACAAGAAGCAGCGTCACGAAGGCGGACAGGGCGAAGTCGAGCATGGTCAGGCGTCTGGGCAAGGCGTGACTCTGGCTACAAGCCATAGCGGCTCGCGGTGACCTTCGCGAGGAACAATTGCTCACGCAGACTCTTGATCGCCCGAGGATTGAGGAAGGGCATGCCTTCCCGTGTCGCCTCATGAGGAGGACTTATGGCTAAACGAGCAAAGAAACGTGCGAACAAGAAAAAGACCGCGGCGCGCCGGCCGCGTCAGGCACCGAAGCTGCTGAGCGACCTGTTTCTGGAGACGCTGAAGGACATCTATTTCGCCGAGAACAAGATCATCAAGACGCTGCCCAAGATGGCCAAGGCCGCCCATTCGAAGGATCTTGCGGCCGCCTTCAACAAGCATCTGCGCGAGACGCAGGGCCAAGTCAAACGGCTGGACCAGATCTTCAAGATGCTGGGCAAGCCCGCGCGTGGCAAGCCCTGCGAAGCGATCAACGGCATCACCGGCGAGGGCGCCGAGATCATGAAGGAGTTCAAGAACGCCCCTGCCCTCGACGCCGGCCTGCTCGCAGCGGCGCAGGCCGTCGAGCACTACGAGATATCCCGCTATGGCACGCTGCGCACCTGGGCCGAGGAGCTCGGCATGCAGGACGCGGCGAGGTTGCTCCAGGAGACGTTGGACGAGGAAGAAGCGACCGACCATACGCTTAGCGAGCTTGCCGTTTCCGTGATCAACCTCGAAGCGGAACACGAGTACCGCGCTGCCGCCTGATTTGGGCCACCGCCCAACTATTGCCTCCGGCGCCGCAGAACATCTCTGCGGCGTCGAAGCGTCTGACTGCAAGGGCCACCGCTGGTTCGGGGGGCCGGGCATGCTCCCGCGCGATGCTGGAATTCCAGGGAACCATCCCCATATGCTGGTTTTCCAATCGCAGCGCCTTCCCCCAGAGTTTGCCCATGCAACCCAAAAATCCCCTCGACTGGATGCTGTCCGAAGCCCTGGACTCGCTGACCCGCGCCGAACGGCTGCGGCAGCAGTTCGGGCGTCAGGAAGCCTATTGGGAGCCGCCGATCGACGTGCTCGAAACCGAGCATGAGCTCCTGATCCTGGTAGCGCTTCCCGGGGTCAATCCCGACAATGTCGAGACGGTGATCCATGACGGCGAGCTCGTCATTTCCGGCCAGCGCACTCTTCCGCCGGAGCTTCGCAACGCCCGCATCCACCGGCTCGAGCTGCCGCAGGGCCGCTTCGAGCGGCGCATCGCGCTTCCCCTTGGCCGCTACGCCATCAGCCGCTTCGTGATGGACGGCTGCGTCGCACTGCGCCTCGCCAAATCCTGAGGTCGATCATGGCCACCGAACAGATGAATACCGCCCAGACCAATTCCGACGTGAAGATCCCCGACGACGCGCTGATCATCATCCCCGTGCGCGAGATGGTGCTGTTTCCCGGTGCCATCGCGCCGATCGCGATCGGCCGCCCGAAGTCCATCGCTGCGGCACAACAGGCGCTGCGCGAGCAGCGGCCCGTCGGTATAGTGCTGCAGCGCAGCCCCGAGATCGAGGAGCCCGGGCCGGACGATCTCTACAGGGTCGCAACCATCGCCAACATCGTGCGCTACATCACTGCGCCCGACGGCACCCATCACATCGTCTGCCAGGGCGTGCAGCGCGCGCGCCTCCTCGACTTCCTGCCGGGTACGCCGTTCCCGGCTGCCCGCATGCAGCAGATCCCGGAGCCGACGACGACCTCGCCCGAAATCGAGGCGCACGCGCTCAATCTGCAGCGCCAGGCCATCGAGGCGGTCGAGCTGCTGCCGCAGGCGCCGCCGGAGCTGGCCGCGATGTTCCAGAACACCACCGCGCCCGGCGCGCTGGCGGATCTGGCGACCTCGTTCATGGATATCAAGCCGCAAGACAAGCAGGAGGTGCTGGAGACAATCGACCTCGCCCTGCGCGTCGAGAAGGTGTCGAAGCACCTGGCCGAGCGGCTGGAGGTGCTGCGCATCTCCAACGAGATCGGCCAGAAGACCCGCGCCAGCTTCGACGAGCGGCAACGCGAGGCGATCCTGCGCGAGCAGATGGCGACCATCCAGCGTCAGCTGGGCGAAGGCGACGGCAAGGCCGCCGAGGTCGCCGAGCTGACGGCAGCCATCGCAAAGGCCAACATGCCGCCGGAGGCGGAGGCGCAAGCCAAGAAGGAGCTGCGCCGCTACGAGCGCATGCCGGAGGCCGCCGGCGAAGCCGGTATGGTCCGCACCTATCTGGACTGGCTGATCGAGCTGCCCTGGGCGTTGCCGGCGGAGAAGCCGATCGACCTCAAGGAGGCGCGGCGCATCCTGGATGCCGATCATTTCGGATTGGAGAAGATCAAGAGCCGGATCATCGAATATCTGGCGGTGCGCAAGCTCGCCCCGCAGGGCAAGGCCCCGATCCTGTGCTTTGTCGGGCCGCCCGGCGTCGGCAAGACCTCGCTCGGCCAGTCCATCGCGCGCGCGATGGATCGCCCCTTCGTGCGCGTCAGCCTCGGCGGCGTGCATGACGAGGCCGAGATCCGCGGCCATCGTCGCACCTATATCGGCGCGCTGCCCGGCAACATCATCCAGGGGATCAAGAAGGCGGGCGCGCGGAACTGCGTCATGATGCTGGACGAGATCGACAAGATGGGCCGCGGCATTCAGGGCGACCCTTCCGCCGCAATGCTGGAGGTGCTCGACCCCGAGCAGAACGGGACGTTCCGGGACAATTACCTGGCCGTGCCCTTCGACCTCTCGCGCGTGGTGTTCATCGCGACCGCCAACATGCTGGACCAGATTCCGGGTCCGCTGCTCGACCGCATGGAGCTGATCAGTCTCGCCGGCTACACCGAGGAGGAGAAGCTGGAGATCGCACGGCGCTACCTGGTGCGGCGGCAGCTGGAGGCCAACGGCTTGACCGCCGAGCAGGCCGAGATCGAGCCGGAGGCACTGAAGCTGATCGTCAAGGGCTACACCCGCGAAGCCGGCGTGCGCAATCTGGAGCGCGAGATCGGCAAAGTGTTCCGCCACGCGGCAGTGCAGGTCGCCGAGGGCACGGCTGCGAAGGTCGTGGTGACGCCGAAGGATATCGCCACGGTGCTCGGCCAGCCGCGCTTCGAAGGCGAGATCGCGCAGCGTACCAGCATTCCGGGCGTGGCCACCGGCCTTGCTTGGACGCCGGTCGGCGGCGACATCCTGTTCATCGAGGCCTCGCGCGTGCCTGGCAGGGGCGGAATGATCCTGACCGGCCAGCTCGGCGACGTCATGCGCGAGAGCGTGCAGGCTGCGATGACGCTGGTGAAGAGCCGCGCCACGCAGCTCGGCATCGATCCGTCGCTGTTCGAGAAGAGCGACATCCACGTTCACGTTCCGGCGGGTGCAACCCCGAAGGACGGACCGAGCGCGGGCGTTGCGATGTTCACGGCGCTGACGTCACTGCTCACCAATCGCACGGTGCGCAGCGACACTGCGATGACCGGCGAGATCTCGCTGCGCGGCCTCGTGCTGCCCGTCGGCGGCATCAAGGAAAAGGTGGTGGCGGCGGCCGCTGCCGGATTGAAGCGGGTGATGCTGCCGGCGCGCAACAAGCGCGATTACGACGACATCCCGCAGAGCGCGCGGGACAAGCTCGAGTTCATCTGGCTGGAGCGCGTCGACGAGGCGATCGCCGCCGCACTCGAGCCGGCCGAGGCCAAGGTCGAAGCGGCGGAGTGAATGCGATGAAGAAACTGCTGGAAAGAGCAAAGAGATCGCGGAAGACGCAGCGGCTGCGTCAGTTACTCGACCGCGCGATCGATCGGGTTCGTAATGCACTGGCGGCACCGGAGCCGCGGCTTCAGCCGGTCCCGGCCCGAGTGAAGCGCCGCAAGGGCTGAACCCCTCCGCTTCAGCCCTCGCAGTCGTCAAATATAAAAGGCCCCCTCCTTCGAGGGGGCCTTTGCGTTCTTAGGCCACAGCGTCCTTGGCGGCCTTGACCGGGCGGGCGCGGACGATCTTCCGGGCCGGCTTGGCCTTGAACATCATCTCTTCACCCGTGAACGGGTTGGTGCCCTTGCGCGCCTTGGTCGCGGGCTT
>JAEWFG010000192.1 GCA_023388935.1 Pseudomonadota bacterium
GTGCGGCCTGGTCGGCTCGGGCCGCAGCGAAGTCGCCCGCGCGAACTTCGGCGCCGATCCCGTGAGTTCCGGCGAGATCATCTTCGACGGCAAGACCATTTCCGGCGAGCCGGACCTCGCCACCCGGCGCGGCATCGCGTTGATCCCGGAAAGCCGCAAGAGCGAGGGCCTCGCCCTATTGCGGTCGGTCAGCGACAATCTGGTGGTGTCTGCGCTGCGAAAGCTGTTCCCGAGCGGCCTGTTCGACCAGCGTAGCGCGCAGCGCACCTCGGACGGCCTGATCCGGCAGCTGCGCATCGCGACGCCGAGCGCGCGGCAAACCGTCGGCCTGCTTTCGGGCGGCAATCAGCAGAAGGTCGTGATCGGAAAGTGGCTGGCCGCCGGCTCAAAGCTCTTCATCTTCGACGAACCGACGCGCGGCATCGATATCGGCGCCAAGTCCGAGATCTTTGCGCTGATCGACCGCCTCGTCGCGGAGGGCGCCGCGGCTTTGATGATCTCGTCCGAGCAGGTCGAGATCTGCCATGTCTGCGACCGCGCCTATGTGATGCGCGAGGGTCGCATCGCCGGGCACCTGACGCGTAGCGAACTGACGGAGGAGAACATCGTGCGATTGGGGATGCATCATGCGTGAAGCCGCGGTCGTATCACAACCCAATCCGCTGCAACGTATCCCCGGCGTAGCAATCGTGCTCGTGCTCCTGGTCGCGGTGTTCGGCGCGATCGCGCCCGGTTTCTTGTCGGTCGCCAATCTCTCCAATGTGCTGGTGCAATCGACCATCCTGACCATGCTGGCGCTGCCAATGACGCTGATCATCATGACCGAGGGGCTGGACCTGTCGATGGGCGCGGTGCTGACGCTGACCTCGCTCTGCGTCGCGATCGTGTCGCTCGCGACCAAGTCGATGTTGCTGGGCCTGGGCGCCGGCCTGCTGGTCGGCGCGGCCTTCGGCACGGTCAACGGCTCGCTGGTCGCCATCCTCGGCATCCCGCCCTTCGTCGCGACGCTTGGCACGCTCGGCATGGCCCAAGGCCTGTCGCTGATCGTCAGCGACGGACAGAGCGTGGTCGGTATTCCCCACAGCGTGCGTGACATCTATTCATCGACGCTTGTGGGCGTGCCCGTGCCGATCGTGATGGCGCTCGTGACTTATGCGGCTTTCCACGGCCTGCTCTATCATACCCGCTTCGGCACTTACATCTTCGCGCTCGGCGGCAACCGCGAGGCGCTGCGCTATGCCGGCCTCTCGCCAAACCGGCTGCTGATCGCGGTCTATGCGCTCGGCGGCGTCATGGCCGGCATCGCCGGCCTGCTGATGACCGCGCGGATGAATTCGGGTCATCCCACCGCCGGCCTCGGCCTCGAATTCGACGCCATCGCGGCCGTCGCCGTCGGCGGTACCTCTTTCGAGCGCGGCAATGGCTGGCTGCTCGGGACCGTGCTGGGCGTGATCGCGGTGGGCGTCTTGCGCAACGGGCTGAACCTGATCTCGCTGCCGTCTTCAGTCCAGGTCGCAAGCGTCGGCGTCCTCGTCATCGTCGCCCTGTTCCTCGATGGCCTTCGGAGCCGCGCATGACCGACATCACCAAAGACACCATCGCGCCGCCCCGCTCCTTCCTGTCGCAGGACGCGATCCAGGTCTTCTATCGGCTGCTCGCCGCGCTGCTGCTCTGCGCGGTCCTCGCGGTGCTCAGCGATTCCTTCCTGAGCCTCGGCAACATCCTCAACGTGCTGCGGCAAGCGAGCCTGACATTCTTCATCGCGTCCGGCCTGACGCTGGTGGTGCTGACCGCAGGCCTCGATCTCTCCGTCGGCGCCAATGTCGCGCTCTCCGCCTGTATCGCCGGCACGGTAATCCACAACACCGGCTCGCCGACGCTCGGCATCCTCACCGGGCTCGCCTGCGGCGGCATCGTCGGGCTGCTCAACGGAATCATGGTGACCGCGCTCCGCATCCCCTCCTTCATCGCGACCTATGGCATGCTCTGGGTGCTGAACGGCCTCACCTACTGGTACATGGCGGGCGAAACCCTTCATGGCTTTCCGGCAGGCTTCCGCCAGATCGGCAGCGGCTATTTGTTGGGCCTGCCCATCCCGGTCTATCTGCTGCTCGTGTTTCTCGGGATCGGAACGCTGTTTGCGCAGCGAACGATCTGGGGCCAGGAGATCTATGCGATCGGCGCCAATCCGGTCGCGGCCCGTCTCTCCGGCATTCCGGTCGCGCGCCGCCTGCTGCTTGTGTACGCCGTCTCCGGCACCATGGCGGGGCTCGCCTCGATCATCTTCCTGTCCCGGCTCAATTCGGCGGAGGCCGACATCGGCGAGAGCCTGACGCTACCCGCGATCGCGGCCGTGCTGATCGGCGGCACTTCGCTGTTCGGCGGCGTCGGCACTGTATTCGGCACCTTCATCGGGGCGCTCATCCTGACGCTGGTGCTGAACGGCATGAACTTGCTTTCGGTCAGCGCCAACTGGCAGCCGCTGGTGACCGGCATCATCGTCATTCTCGCGGTCTGGCTCGACATGAAGACCCGCCGCCGCGCGCAATGAGTTCTTGAAAGTTCCAACAAGCAAAATGAGGGATGAAGCCAATATGAGACTACAGAAACTGGGTTACCTGGCGCTGCCGCTGCTGATCGCGGCCGCGTGCACCACCGAGGTGCGTGCCGACGGCGAGACCATCGCCGTGTTCACCAAGAACCAGACCAACCCGTTCTTCCAGACGGTGCGGGTCGGCGCTGACAACATGGCGAAGGCGCTGAACGCGAAGACGCTGCAGTACATTCCAACCAAGCCGGATTCGATCCCCGAGCAGCTCAGCCAGATCGAGGACGTCGTGGTGAAGAAGCCGAGCGCCATCGTATTCACGCCCGTCGACTACAAGGCGATGGTGCCGGGCGTTGAAAAGATCAACGAAGCCAAGATCCCCGTCGTCAACATCGTCGACCGCTCCGCCGGCGGCAAGTTCCTCTCCTTCGTCGGCGCCGACGATTACAGCCTTGGGCTCGATACCGCGCGCTTCCTGCTCAAGACGCTGGGCGGCAAGGGCAACATCGTCATCATCGAGGGCGTCAAGGGCTCGCTGACCAATGTCGACCGCGTCCGCGGCTTCAACGACGCGCTGAAGGAAAATCCGGGCGCAAAACTGCTGGCCTCGCAGCCCGGCAACTACCAGCGGCTCCAGGCGCTCCAGGTGATGGAAAACCTGATGCAGTCAAACTCGCAGATCGACGGCGTTCTCGCCGCCAACGACGCCATGGCGGTCGGCGCGATCGAGGCGCTCGATGGCGCCAACCGCAAGGCGCAGGTGATCGGTATCAATGGCACCAAGGAAGCGATCGACGCGATCAAGTCCGGCAAGCTGCTTGCGAGCGGCGACTACAACGGATTTGCGCAAGGGTGCCTCGGCACCATGATGGCGGTCCGATCCTTGCGCAACCAGCCGATTATCAACGAGATCGTGCTGAAGCCCACCGTCATCACCAAGGACAATTATCAGCCGTTCGACGTGCCGCTGGAGCAACGGACCTGCCCGACCTTCGAGGAGGCCGGCAAGCTCAGCATCAAATAGTCCGGCCGATCACGACAAGCCCGGACGGCCGCGCTCGCGGCCGTCCCAAGAAAACGGAGACATCATGCTGTTTGCCATTCACGCCCTCGACCGCGCCGGCGCGCTGCCGACCCGGCTCGCCAACTACGACGCCCACAAGTCCTTCCTGAGCGACACGTCGCGCTTTGGCGTCAAGATCGTGATGTCGGGACCGCTTGTCTCGGACGATGGCGCGACCATGATCGGCAGCCTGTTCCTGATCGAGGCGCCCGGCCGTGCTGAGGTCGAAGCCTTCAATCGTGCAGACCCGTTTGCCGCGGCCGGCATCTGGGAAAAGGTCACGATCACGGGCTTCCTGCGCCGCCAGGGTTGAAGGCGAACGAGCATTTCGTCTCAGTCGATTGTGCGCGCAATTTGCCCGCTGATCGCCCGTACACGCTCCGGCGTTCATCAGCTGCTGTTTGCATAGCACCTCTCCTGCAGAGGTGACAGCTCGCCAGCAACTCAACGCAAGTCACATTCTCCCATATCACCCAAGCTTCTGATGCGTGGCGCTTTCGAGGATTGCGCCGCGCCAACAATGCTCGGTGCATGAAACAAGCCGTGCTCAGCGGAGAAGAGCGAATGCCGCCACTCGTGTCCTGCCTTGCAGGTTGCTCCAATGAAGAGTGAGCGACACGATTGGCCGGCAGTTTCACTTGAAGAGACCTTCCGCATCCTGACCGCTCCCGGCGCGCCGTTCGAGATGGAGACGATCAGCGTCGCGGGACGTCCTGTCCGGGCCTACAAGAAAGCCCATCGCGATCTCCGCACGATCTTCGAGGCCAGCAAGGCGTGGGGCGACCGCACCTTCATCGTCTTCGAGACTGAGCGCCTCTCCTTTCGTGAACACTACCGCGCCGCATCGGCGCTTGCATGGCGGCTCGCCGATGATTACGGCGTGAAGAAGGGAGACCGCGTGGCCATCGCCATGCGGAATTTCCCGGAATGGCCCATCGCCTTTTGGGCGGCAACAGTCATCGGTGCGATTGCGGTGCCGCTCAATGCCTGGGGAACCGGTGACGATCTTGCCTATGGACTGCGCGATTCCGGCGCAACCGTTGCCATCGTCGATGGTGAGCGCCTGGCGCGTCTGAAGTCGCTCGGCTCGAACGACTACTCGGCCGCGCTCATCGCGGTCCGCACATCGCCAGACATCCGCGGCGAAACGACCGCGCTGGAGGATTTGATCGGCACGCCGTCGCACTACGACGCCCTGCCGGACCGGCCGCCACCGGATCGGAACATCCAGCCGGACGATGACGCGACCATCCTCTACACGTCAGGCACCACCGGCCGACCCAAGGGCGCGCTGGGCACGCATCGCAACATCATGTGCAACCTCGTGAACATCACGTTTGCGGGCGCCCGCGCCGCGATCCGGCGCGGCGATCCCTTGCCCGCACCGCCGGACGTGCAGAAAGCGGTCCTGCTTCCGGTCCCGTTCTTCCATGTCACGGGGTGCCACTCGATCATGATCCCGGCATTGGCGAACGGGTCGAAGATCGTGCTCATGTACAAATGGAATGCCGAAACGGCGCTAGAGCTGATCGAGCGCGAGCGCATCAACGGTATGTCCGGCGTGCCATCAATGACGTGGCAATTGCTGGAGTCGCCGGACTTCGAGCGGCGAGACGTCTCGAGCCTCGAGGGCCTGTCGTACGGCGGTGCCGCCGCATCGCCGGATCTCACCCGAAAGATCGCCGCGCTTTTCCCGGGCAAGTTTGGGGGCACTGGCTATGGCGCCACCGAAACATCCTCGGTCTCGACGTCGAACGGTGCCGAGGACTATCTCGCGCGGCCCGATTCCGTCGGGCCGGCCGTTTCCGGATGCGATCTGCGCGTCATCGACGAGGCCGGAAACACGCTGCCCACCGGCGCCATCGGCGAGCTCGAAATCTACGGCGCCAACGTCGTGAAGGGATACTGGAACAATCCGCAAGCGACCGCAGCAGCATTCCGCGACGGATGGTACCGAACCGGTGACATCGTTCGGATGGACGCAGAGGGCTTCGTCTATCTGCTCGATCGCGCCAAGGACATGCTGATACGCGGTGGCGAGAACATCTATTGCGTCGAGATCGAGGACGCCTTGCTCGCTCATCCAGACATCCTCGAGGCCGCCATCGTCGGTATCCCCGATCGCGTGCTTGGTGAGCTCGTCGGAGCCGTCGTGCGCGCAAGGACGGGATCGCGCCTGACCTCGGAACAGGTGATCGAACACCTGCGCCCGAGACTCGCCACCTTCAAGCTGCCCGTCCATGTCGACATCCGCGCTGAGGAGCTGCCGCGCACTGCGAGCGGCAAGATCGTCAAGAGGCGCCTCCGCGAGGAACTCGCCGCAAAAGCAAGCACACCCGGATGAGGGTGAGAAACAAAAACATCATCGGGAGAATGAAATGAAGCGATTCTTGTCGACAATGGCGGTCCTATCGGCCGGGCTGCTCTTCGCCGCCGGCGCGACTGCCGCCGAAAAGAAATACGACGAGGGCGCCTCGGATACCGAGGTCAAGATCGGTCAGACCATGCCGTATAGCGGTCCCTTGTCGATCCACGGGATCCAAGGACGCACCGAACTCGCCTATTTTCGGATGCTCAACGAGGAGAAAGGCGGCATCAATGGCCGCAAGATCAACCTGATCTCCCTCGATGACGCGTTCTCGCCTCCCAAGACCGTCGAACAGACCCGCAAGCTGGTCGAAAGCGAAGGCGTGCTGGCGCTGTTCGGTTCGTCCGGGACTGCAGCGCAATCGGCAGTACAGAAATATCTGAACAACAAGGGCATACCGCAACTCCTGGTCTCGACCGGTGCGAACAAGTGGAATCAGCCCAAGGCCTTCAAATGGTCGACGCCGGCGTTCCACCTCTACGGCACCGAAGGCGAGATCCTCGCAAAGTACCTTTTGTCCGTGAAGCCGGACGCGAAGGTCGCGATCCTCATGCAGAACGACGATTTCGGCCGCGACTATGTGTCCGGATTCAAGAAGGGGCTCGGTGACAAGGCATCCACCATGATCGTGAAGGAGGTCACGTACGAGCTTACGGATCCCACGATGGATTCCCAGGTCGCGCAGCTCAAGGCATCCGGTGCCGATGTGTTCTTCAACGTCTCACTCGGAAAGGCCGCTTCGCAATCGATGAAGAAGGCCTACGAGCTCGACTGGAAGCCGCTACAATTGGTCGTCAGCCCGTCCGTCGGGCGGCAGTTCCTGGAGGCAGCCGGTTTCGATGCCGTCACCGGCATTATTTCGGCAACGCCTTACAAGCAGGTTTCGAGCCCCAAATGGGCCGAAGATGCTGATGTCGTCGCCTATCAGGCCTTCATGAAGAAATATCTTCCCAACGAAGACCCCAAGAACGAGATCGGCTTTGCCGTCTATTCGTTCGCCTACATCATGGGCAAGATCATCGAGGCCTGCGGAGACAATCTTACGAGGGAGAATCTGCTGTACCAGGCCACCCATTTGAACAACGTTCCGGCACCGTCGCTGCTGCCCGGCACCACCTATCATACGACGCCGGACAACTACGTTCCGTTCAAGCGACTGGTCGTGCAGAAGTTCGACGGCCAGGACTGGGTCCAGGTTACGGCCGTGACCGTCGAGTAGGTCTGGTTCAAGCGGTAGCGGCGACGGGCTATCCGTCCGCCGCTATCGCACCGTCTTCGAGGCGACAGCAGCGTCGGCTCTCTCGTCCGGCAACGGTCGAAGGCGGGCGCAGCACGTCGAGGCGCTGTTACAGGCGTGAATCAGGCTGCAAAGGTTGACCGCAGGCGCCGCCAGCCGATGACTATTCCGGTGACGGAGAACACCAGCCCCAGCGCACAAAGTCCGACGATCAGCACATCGCGCAGATGCGGATGTGCCATGAGGACTGGAAAATCGAGCGTGTGCAGCGCGCTGTAGAACCAGCGGTAGGCCCGCCGTGAGGCATCCAGCCTTTGCAGCACGCTGCCGTCGGCACCGTCGATATCGAACCAGAGCTCTCCGCATCGGGAGCGGTAGACGGGAGCGCCTCCGACAACGGATTCCGCGGGATAGTCGTCGTCATCGGCAAGAACGGACGGTGGACCGCAGCCTGTGGCGAGGCGTGCCGACAAGTCCTGAATTTCGCGTGCGCTCAAAAATCCCTTTGGCTCGTCGGGCGGCGATCCTCCTGCCTTGATCAAGGTCTGGCTGCCGAGGCCGATCCGATCGCGTCGATAGACCTTGCCGTTGAAGGCGAACCATTCGACTTCCCGGGCGGACGACGATATCGGCTGCTGATTGAGCGATGAGGCGACCGCCCAGTCCGGCGAGGCATTCGTCACGCCGGCTTCGGCAGGGTCCAGTTGCCCGCGCGAGAACAGAAGCCCGTGGTCCATCGAAAGCCAGCCGCTGAAGATCCAGGTCAGCACGAAGACCGTTGCGGCAAGACCAATGAGATGATGCAAGGCGTGCCAGCCTCGGTAGGGTGAACCGATCAATCGCCCTCGCCGCGTGATCCGCACAAGGCCAAGCGCCGCGCCGAGCAAAGCCGCGATCGAGGCCAGCAGCGACAATGTCCAGACCACGCGGTCCCACAGCGCCCAGTTGCTTCTTAGAACCGTCGGATAGATCCAGTGCAGCACACTGCCTGCGAGGTTCCATCCGCGCTCGCTTCGCGTCGTGTCCAGAACAACCTCTCCGGTAAGGGATGAGACATAGACCTCCGTCCTGGCCGCATCACCGAGGGCCACGCGAAACAGCGGCCGGTGACGATCGAAACTATTCGGCACGCTCCATTGATCGTAGACCGAGCGCGCAACGATCGCGGCCCGCGCGGCGTCGAGCCCGCGACTCTCGGCGTGATCCTGCGCGATAGCGAGCGCAACATCGGCAGACGTCACCGATGCATCCCGTCCATCGGAGGCGCGGAGTGCGCGTACACGCGACGATCCAGATACGATATAGACCGGTCCGTCGCTCCTCTGGATCAGGCGGACGCGTGTGGCGTCCGATATCCCGCTCGCGGCTGCGACATCAGAAATCGCGATCAGCGTCTCTCCGCGCTCCACCGGCGCAAGGCCAGAAAAACGTTCCGCTTCCGTTAGCGACGGAAACGGAACGAAGTGCATCACGATCCCCGTCGCAAACCACATCGCGAACAGGAGACAGAACGCGATTCCGAGCCAGCGATGCGAGAGGACGAGCGCGCCCATCATCCGTTCAACGTCCCCGCTTACAGTTGCGGGGGCAGCCGCGGCATTGGGGACGATATCCCCGCACCGCATTCCCTTTTCATCCTCCGGGATGGAGGAAACCATCGTGGCCATGTAGGATTACCACCAAGACAGAGTCAATGTGCGGAGTGCGGCGTTCCCACAACAGCGACCAACTTCCTTGGAGATAAGCATGGAAGGCGAGACCTTCCTCTGGCTGATACGGCATGCACCCGTCGACGGCGTCACGGGGACCATCCATGCCGCTGACGCGCCGGCCGATCTCGACGAGCGTGCGCAGCTGGACGCGCTGCGGCAGCGTCTGCCGCGGGATGCCGCGAGCTATGCCAGCCCGTCACGGCGCACGGTCGAGACGGCCCGCGCGCTGGGGCTCGAACCGGAGTTGGTCAGCGAATTCCGCGAGCAGGATTTCGGCGACTGGACCGGCCATCGGCATGACGAGCTCGCTGCAACCGGCGGCGAGACTTACGCGCAGTTCTGGAGCGATCCGGCGCGCGCGAGGCCGCCGGGCGGTGAAAGTTTTGAGGATCAGATCGCCCGTGTCCGGCGAGGACTTTCGCGGATCGGAGCCGGACGGGCAACGCTCGTCGTCCATTCCGGCACCATCCGCGCCGCGCTGTGCATCGCATTGGACCTCACGCCACAGGCGGCCTTGCGCTTCGTGATCGATCCGCTGTCCCTCACCCGGATCGACCGGCTCGCCACCGGCTGGCGCGTCGTCTCCGTCAATCAGCGGATAACCTGAGCCGGATCAGGCCGGACGATCCGGCACATTGGCCTGCGCAAAAGTCGCCATGCCGTTGTGGAGGCTGCAGGCCAATCGCACCAGCGGCAGCGCGACGGCTGCGCCCGATCCCTCGCCGAGTCTGAGATCGAGGCTGATCAGCGGCTGGACGTTCAGCGCGCGCAGCACCAGCCGATGCCCCTGCTCCGCCGATTGATGCGACGGCAACAGAAATGGCTGGCACGACGGGTTCAGCCGCACCGCCGCAAGCGCCGCGACCGATACGATGAAGCCGTCGATCAGCACCGGAATGCGGCGTTGAGCGGCGGCGATGATGGCGCCGCAGATCGCCGCGATCTCGAGGCCCCCGACGGCGCACAGCATTTCTTCAGGCGAAGCGCCCGCAACGCCATGGCGCGCGATCGCGGCGTCGATCACGCGCACCTTGTGCGCACGGCCTACCGCATCGATGCCGGTGCCGGTGCCCGCAATCTCCTCGGCGCTCACGCCAAGCAGGCTCGCTGCGATCGCCGCCGATGTCGTGGTGTTGCCGATGCCCATCTCGCCGAAGATCAGGAGATCGGGCTGATCGGCCTCCGCGCGTGCGACCGCGCGCAGGCCGGTTTCAAAGGCAAATGCCAGCTCCGCAGGCGTGAGCGCAGCTTCGACGCTGAAATCACGTGTGCCACTTCGCGGCTTGTCGGTGACGACGTCCGCCATCTCCTCCTGCGCCAGCGTGCCGGCGTCGACCACCTCCAGGCTCGAGCCAAGCTCACGCGCCAGCACCGAGATCGCGGCGCCTCCGGAAGCAAAATTCGCCATCATCGCAATGGTCACGGCTTGCGGATAGGCCGACACGCCCTGTGCGACGATGCCGTGGTCGCCAGCAAAGATGATGATAGGCACCCGCGCAGCACGGGGCTGCTCGGTCGCTTGCAAGCCCGAAAGCTCGATTGCAAGCTGCTCGAGCCGGCCGAGCGCGCCGGTGGGCTTCGTCAGCTGCGCCTGTCGCACGATCGCGGCCTCGCGATGAACCGCGGAGATCTCGGCGCATTTCCGGTAGACCCATTCAGTGAGCATGCTGCCTCGCTCGTCTCACGATCTGCGCTTGAGAATGTAGCTGTCCATGATCCAGCCATGCCGCTCGCGTGCTTGCTGCCGCGCAGCGACGATGCGCGGACCGAACTCGGCAAGTGCGCCGGACATGACGATCTGATCGGCCATGCCGAGATACGCGCCCCACCAGATGTGCAGGCCCGCTGGATCGAGCGCCTGGAACGCCGTGCCGCCGTCGAGCATCACTACCACGGTGTCGACACCTGCCGGCCAGCCATCTTCGCGCAAGCGGCGTCCCGTCGTGACCAGGAAGGGCTCGCCGATATCGTTGAGCGGTAGCGCATGCGCCGCACACAGCGCCTGGATCGAAGTGATGCCGGGCACGACCTCGATCTTCGGCAAGGGATCGAGCCGCCGCGCGATGCGCAGCGAGGAGTCGTAGAGCGAGGGATCGCCCCAGATCAGCAGCGCAACCTTGCCGTCACCATCGAGATGGCCGGCGATCGTCTGCGACCAGGTCGCAGCGACGGCATCGTGCCAATCGTCAACGCCCTTGCGGTAATCCGGCTCGGCTGCGTCGCGTACGGGAAGATCGAACTCGGCGATGTCTGTCTTGTCGTTGGTAAGCACATCCGCGCAGATCGTCCGCCGCAAGTCTGCAAGATCGGACTTCGCGGTCCCTTTGCGCGGGATCAGGACGAGATCAGCGTCGTTGATGGCGCGGATCGCGGCGCGCGTGAGCTGCTCGGGATCGCCGCAACCGATGCCTATCAGCGAGAGCGTCATCATGACGGATAATCCCCCGCCAGCGCGCCGAACAGGATCACGGCCGCCGTCGAGGCAGCGCCGCCTCGCGCAAGCTGCTCGGCAAGTTCTGAAATGGTGGTGCGGACCAGCCGTTCGTCGGGACGGCCGAGAGATTCGGCAAACAGCGCCGCAGTGTTCGGGGGCAGGCCATGTTCGATCAATTTTGCGACAAGCGCCGGAAAGGTGCGGCGGCCCATATAAACCACGGTCGTCGCCTCCGGATCGGCCAGCGCCGCCCAGTTGAGGTTTTGCGGCAACTCGCCGGTGACATCGGCTCCGGTTACGAACTGCACCCGGCGCGAGGTGTGGCGCCGGGTCAGGGGAATGCCGGCCTCCGCCGCGGCGACGCAGGCCGAGGTGACGCCTGGAATGATCTCGTAGGCGATGCCGGCCTCGCGCAGCGTCTCAAGCTCCTCCTCGAGGCGGCCGAAAATGCCGGCGTCGCCCGACTTCAGCCGCACCACGCGCACACCGGTCGCGGCGTAGTCGACCAGCAGGCGGTTGACGTGGTGCTGCTTGGTCGAGGGCCGCCCTGCTCGCTTCCCCACCGCGACGAGATTGGCACCGGGCCGAGCGAGGTCGAGGATCGCGCCCGAAGCAAGATCGTCATAGAGCACGACGTCGGCCTCACGCAGCCGCGCGGCACCTTTGAGCGTGAGAAGCTCCGGGTCGCCGGGGCCGGCGGAGATGAAAGTGACAAGACCGCTCACCGATCCTCCGCGATCAGATGGAAGAACGTGCCGGTGGCATGGCCGCGCCGCGAGCCGGTCTCGGCGATGACCGCGCCCGTTGCATCATGCACGACCGCCAGCGGCGTGTCAGGCTGCGCGACGATCGTCGAATAGTGGAACTCGTGGCCGCGCAGGCGTGCGCCCGCCTGATGTCCCGCCATCGGCGCGGCGAGCGCAGCAAGACGATAGCCGAGATGCATGCGGCGTTTGGCAAAGCTCGTCTCCAGTCCGAGCAGGCCCGTCATCTCATGGCGGACACCGTCGGCATCGGTCAGAGCGGCTCCCAGCACCATATAGCCCCCGCATTCGCCATGCACCGGTCGTGTCTCGGCGAAGGCACGCAGACCACTGCGAAAGCGCGCATTGGCCGCGATGGTCCCGGCATGGAGCTCGGGATAGCCGCCAGGGAGCCAGCAGACATCGGCACTCGGATCAGGACCTTCATCGGCAAGCGGCGAGAATGTCGAGATTTCGCCGCCCGCCGCGCGCCAGGCTTCCAGCATATGCGGATAGACGAAGGAGAACGCTGCATCGCGGGCGAGCGCAATACGCTGCCCGGGCGGCGTCACCTTCAGGCCATTCGCTGCAGGTTGCGGTGACCAGCCGGCAGCCGATCGCAGCACCGCATCGAGGTCGACATGTTCAGCGACGAAGCGTGCAGCGGCGTCGATCAGCTTGCCGATCTCCGCCTGCTCCTCCGCCTGCACCAGGCCGAGATGCCGCTTCGGCAGGCTGATTTCGGCATGGCGCGGCAGCGCGCCGAATACGTCAATACCGGCTTCTGCCAGCGCACGCCGCACGAGGTCTTCGTGGCGCGGGCTGGCGATGCGGTTGAGCACGACGCCCGCAAGGCGCACACCGGGGCGATAGTCGCGAAGGCCTGCGGCGATCGCCGCCGCTGTCTGCGCCTGTCCGGACGGATCGATCACCAACACCACCGGCCAGCCCAGCATCTCCGCAATGTCGGCGGTCGCGCCCGTGCCGGACACACCTCGCGCGGCGACACCATCGAACAGGCCCATCGAGCCCTCGGCAAGCACGACATCGGCATCAGTGCCGCGGCTGACGAGATGCGAGATCGTCGCGCGGTCCATCGCCCAGCTATCGACGTTGACCGAGGCGCGTCCCGTTGCTGCGGCGTGAAAGGCGGGATCGATGTAGTCGGGTCCGCTCTTGAAGCACTGCACCCGCAATCCGCGATTGCGCCAGGCGCGCGCAAGCGCCAGCGTCAGCGTCGTCTTGCCGACGCCGGAGGCAGGTGCGGAGATGACAAGCCCTGCCGCCATCACGACGCCTCCGGAAAACGCGGCTCGGCGCCGACCGGCCGATAGCGGCGGTCGTAGTCGGCGGCATAGAGCCGGCTCTCGTCAAAATCCGACGAGCCAAGTGTCCTGCCGACGAGGATCAGCGCAGTGCGCTCCATCTCGGCGCCAACGGCAGCATCGAGCGTTGCAAGCGTCGCGCGGACGATGCGCTGGTCCGGCCAGCTCGCGCGCCAGACGATCGCGACCGGGCAATCCGCGCCATAATGCGGCGTGAGCTCGGCGACGACCTTGTCGAGCAGATGGATCGACAAATGGATCGCCAGCACCGCACCGGTGGCGGCGAATGCGGCGAGCTTCTCGCCCTCGGGCATCGCGCTGGCGCGGCCGGGCGTGCGCGTCAACACCACCGTCTGGGCAAGGCCGGGCAGCGTGAGCTCGGCCTCCAGCGCGGCTGCGGCTGCAGAGAAGGACGGGACGCCGGGCGTCACAGTATAGGGAATGCCGAGCGCGCGCAGGCGGCGGAGCTGCTCGCCCATCGCCGACCAGATCGAGAGATCGCCGGAATGCAGCCGCGCGACATCCTTGCCCTCCGCATGCGCGGCGGCGATCTCGGCAATGATCTCGTCGAGCGACAGCGGCGCGGTGTTGACGATGCGCGCGCCGGGCGGGCAATGCGCCAGCACGCCCTCGGGTACCAGTGAGCCTGCGTAGAGGCAGACCGGACAGGCGGCGATCAGGTCGCGGCCGCGCAGCGTCAGCAGATCGGGAGCGCCCGGCCCTGCGCCGATGAAATGCACCGTCATGCGCCGTCTCCTTCCGCGATCGCCGCGGTCGCGGTGCGATCCTGCGAGACCACGCGCCTCGCAATCAATCGCGCGCGAGGACCAGCCGCCGCGAGCGCCGCGGCTTCGGCGACCGATCCCGTTCCGAACTTTTTCGCAATGAGCGCCGACTGCGTCGGCGTGTCGATACCGGCCAGCGCATCGGTCGGGACAGCCTTGATCGGCACACCGCATTCCCGGGCGAGCTGCTTCAGCGCCTCAGCGTCAGCCTTGTCGCTGACAGTCGCCACCGCCGCCAGACCTTCGGGACCACCGGCCGCCAGCAGCGCCTCGCGCAGCGAGGCAAGCGTCACATTCCGCTTGAATCCGAGTCCGGCGACCTTCATCGGATCGCACTCCATTGCACCACCGGCCGCGCCGTCTCCCAGGACCGGTAGCGGCCGAGCGGACCGGCATTCGCGATCTCAACCCGCATCAGTTCGCCGCCATGGCGCTGGTGCAGCTCGCCAAGCAGCGCTTCCGTCTCCAGCGTCACCGCATGCGCGACGAGCCGCGTTCCCGGCGAGAGCCGTGACCAGACGGCATCGAACATCGCAATGTCGAGACCGCCGCCGATGAAGACGGCATCCGGCGCCTCCAGCGCAGCGATGGCTTCCGGCGCCTTGCCCACGATGACCTTGATCCTGTGCGCCAGTCCGAACGCCGCCGCATTGCTGCGGATGTTCGCAGCGCGATCCTCACGCGCCTCAATCGCAGTCGCCGTCCCACCGCACAGTGCCCATTCCACCGATATCGAGCCCGAACCGGCGCCGATATCCCACAGCCGTTCGCCAGGACGCGGCGCCAGCGTCGAGAGTGCGAGCGCGCGCACCGGCCGCTTGGTGATCTGGCCGTCATGGACGAAGAGATCGTCTGACAGTCCCGAACTGCGGGGAATGCCCTGAGCTCCCTTCGCCTCCACGGCCACCGTGACCAGGTTTCCAGCGAGATCACCCGCAAAATGATCGGCGCGATGCACGGCGATGCTCTCGCGCGGGCCGCCGAGCGCCGCGAGCGTCCAGAATGACGATGCGCCCCATCCGCGCTCCGTCAGCCATTTCGCGAGATCACCGGCCGCCCTGCCGTCGCGCACGAGGCAAATGATGCGTGCACCTCGCGCCAAATGCGGCACGAGGCGCTCGAACGGCGCGGCATGAAGCCCAAGGCACGCAACAGCCTCGAGGCGCCAGCCCAGGCGCGCGGCGGCGAGCGAGAAGGTCGACGGCGCGGAATGCGCAATCCACTCGCCGGCGTCGAGCTTCTCGGCGAGACTTGCACCCGCGCCGTGCCAGAAGGGATCGCCTGAGGCGAGCACCACAGTCGGCCGGCCGCGGCAGCTCAGCACGACCTCCGCATCGAACGGCACCGGCCACGGGCGACCCCGCCCGGTCACGCCGGCAAGCGCAAGATGCCGCTCGCCGCCAAAGACGGTTTCGGCACCGTCAAGCGCCTTTCGGCTTGCCTCGGACAGCCCGGCAAGGCCATCTTCGCCAATACCGATGATGGTCAGCCAGGGATCAGCCATGACGCGTGCCCTTATTCTGGGCGGGACCGCCGATGCGAGCTTGCTCGCCGCGGCGATCGCGCGCGCCGGGCTTGACGCTGTCTATTCCTATGGCGGCCGCACCCGCGCGCCAGCTAACCAGCCGCTGCCGACCCGGATCGGCGGCTTCGGCAGCGTGAGCGGGCTGGTCGACTACATCGCCCGCGAAGGCATCACGCATGTCATCGACGCGACGCATCCCTTCGCTGCGGAGATGAGCCGTAACGCCGTTGAGGCGTGCGCGGAAACGGGGACGCCGCTGATCGCGCTGGAGCGCGCGCCCTGGATCAGGGCCCCCGGCGACAACTGGATCGAGGTCACAGATGTCGACGGCGCGGCCGCTGCGCTTCCCGAGATGCAGACGCAGGTGTTCCTCGCCATCGGCCGCCAGCACATCGCGCCATTCGCGAGCAGGCCGCAACACGCCTACACGCTGCGGTTCGTAGATCCGCCCGAGACGCCCCTGCCCTTCACGGCCGATGTGATCGTGTCGCGTGGACCGTTCACACTTGACGGCGAACTGGAGATGATGCGCGCGCGACGCATCGCATGGATCGTCGCCCGCAATTCCGGCGGCGACGGCGCCCGCGCCAAGATCGACGCGGCCCGCACGCTTGGTCTGCCCGTGATCATGATCTCGCGGCCGCAACTGCCCGAACGGCTGCGGGTCGAGAGTGTGGCCGAGATCATGCAGTGGCTCGGTCATCGCACCTGCCTCGGCGCATAGACCCAGCGGCCGACACGGCGCGTCTGCGAATTTCCGACGATCACCAGCGTGCGCATGTCGGCCATCTCGGGTGTCGCTTCGTTCAACGTCACGATCTCGATCTTCTCGTCAGCGGCGCTGATGGCGCGCGCGAAAATCACGAGGCGCTCGCCGCAACCGGCGTCCTTCAGCACCGCGAGCGCGCGGCCAAACCCCTCCGGCCGGCTTGCTGAACGGGGATTGTACATCGCAATCGCAAAATCGGCCTCCGCGGCGAGCCGCAGGCGCTTTTCGATCACCGCCCAAGGCTTGAGATTGTCGGAGAGGTTGATCGCACAGAAATCATGGCCAAGCGGCGCGCCGGCCCGCGCGGCCGCCGCAAGCATTGCGGTCACACCCGGCAACACGCGGATCGGCAGCCCCTGCCATTGCGGCGCCTGTTCGAGTGCCTCGAACACGGCCGAAGCCATCGCGAACACGCCGGGGTCGCCAGAAGAGACGACGACGACCTGGCCGCCTTCGGCGGCAAGCCGCAGGGCCTCGCTCGCGCGCTGCAGCTCTTCCCGATTGTCCGACGGATGCAGCTTGAGCCCCGATCGCGGCGGCACGCGCGCAACATAGGGCGCGTACCCCAAAATGTCGGTCGCAGAGGCAAGCGCGTTGGAGACCTCGGGCGTCACCAGCGCATCGCTGCCCGGCCCGAGGCCCGCGATGGTCAGCATGCCCGTCATTCCGCGGCGTCCAGGTGCCGGCCCTTGCCGTGTACCAGCACGATCGCGAAATAAGGACAGTCTGCGGCATCGATATCGGCAAGTCGCACCACGCGCTCGCCCGGCATGGTGCCGCGCTCGACCAGCCAGGCATCGTCCAGCCGGCCGGCGGATGCGAGCGCGCGGCGCACCTTTGCGAGATTGCGCCCGGTCTTCATGATGACGAGCGCATCGGAATCGCGCATGCGCCGTTCGAGCTCGTCCTCGGCCAGCGTACCCATCAGCACCGTCGTGACATCGTCGCCGAGCGCGATCGGCCGGCCGACGCCATTCCAGCAGCCGACCATGCCGGGAATGCCCGCGATCACCTCGATCTCGACACGGCCCTGCAGGCGCGTATGCAGATGCATGAAGGAGCCGTAGAAATAGGGATCGCCCTCGCAGAGCACGACGACATCGACTGCGCGCGCCAGCCGAGCCAGCCGCTCCGCCCATTCGTCGTAGAAGCCGCCGAGCAGCTGGACGTATTCAGGGCTGTCGAAGGCGATCTCCGTCGTAACGGGATATTCCATAGGATATTCGGTGACGTCGGCAGCTAACATGCCGTCGACGATGCGCCGCGCCTGGCCCAGCCTGCCTTTCTTGCGGAAGTAGGCGACATGCTTTGCACCGCGCACCGTCCGGTCCGCGCGCACGCTCATCAGGTCAGGATCACCGGGGCCGAGACCGCAACAAGTAATGTGTCCCATGTCTATTCGCTCCGGCTCGCCAGTGCGTTCACCGCGGCGACCGTGATCGCCGAACCGCCGAGGCGGCCCTCAACCGTCAGCGCCGGCACCGGCGGATCGGCCATCAGTGCGGCCTTGGATTCGGCCGCGCCGACGAAGCCGACCGGGCAGCCTATGATCGCCGCGGGTCGCGGGCAGTCGTGAGCCTCCAGCATGTTGAGAAGATGAAACAGCGCCGTCGGTGCGTTCCCAATCGCGACGATGGCACCATCGAGATGCGGCCGCCACAGCTCCAGCGCCGCAGCGGAGCGCGTGTTGTGCATGGATTGCGCGAGCGTGGGAACGGCCTCGTCGCCGAGCGTGCAGATGACGGCATTGGCCGCCGGAAGTCGCGCGCGCGTGATCCCTTCGGAAACCATGCGCGCGTCGCACAGGATCGGCGCGCCCCTCTGCAACGCCGTGCGCGCCGCGGTCGCCATGCCGGGGGTGAAACGGATGTGCGCCTCCAGGCCCACCATGCCGGCGGCGTGGATCATTCGCACCACCACCTGCTCCTCGTCCGGCGTGAAGCGCGCAAGGTCCGCCTCGGCCCGGATGGTCGCAAAGGATTGCCGGTAGATCGCCGCGCCGTCGGTCTCATAAAAATGCGGCATCAGTGCCCTCCGACCAGGATGGAGGGATCTCTGACGATGTCGACGCCGTTCAGGCCGCGCAAGACCGGCTCGTCGCGGGTCGTGCCGTTGCGGACGAGATCGAAGCCGGCGCTGGTCGCAACCAGCGTCACCGCAGTGGCGCCGGACCGGGCACAGCCCTTGGCACAGCCGGATATGTGAACGCGCGTATCTGCGGCGATATGCGGCGCAAGCGCTGCCGCCAGCGCCCGCGTGTCGGCATGCGCCTCGCGGCAGCGCGAGGCGCCGCTACAGGCGATGACACGCAACGCCGGATCGTAAGGCTCTGTGATGAGGCCGGCCGCGCTCGGCATCTCGCGCTTGCCCTCGCTCAAGACCATCCGCCACGGCGTCATGCGTAGCGCATGGCCGCAGCCGGAAAATTGATGAAGCGTCGTGTGCAGCATCTGCCCGAACGCGACGCCGACCAGCGCTCCTTGCGGATAGTGCCCGGGCCGCGACGCCGCCATCACGGGCGCAGGTTCGGTCTCACCGCACAAGGTCTCGGGCAATGCCGCGCCGGCTGCGATGTGGGCTGCTATGCGCCCTCGCCCGTCTTCGACGCCGCCGGACGTGATGAACCAGCTTGCGAGCCCGAGCGCCGCGCTCACGGCCTCTCCACGGGCGACGGAGCGTCCTAGTCTTGCGCCATCGGCCCGCACCAGCAGACGCCCCGCCCCATCGCGCTCGATGCGCACGTCGGCGGAATCGCCGGCGAGCACACGCGATCTTCCGTCATCGATGGCAAAACCGAATTTGCCGGGAAGTGCGAGCGCGCTCTCAGCAAGCGCTTCCTCGAGCTCCGCGGCGAGCGATTGCGTTTCGTCATCGGAGTTCCAGAACGGCGTCACCAGGATATTGCGCCGGGCCTCGATGTGGGCATCGGGGTCGAGCAGCCGCAGCTGTGCAAGACCGTCGAGCAGCGGCCGATGCCCCTGTTCGTCGACACCTCTGATCTGGAGGTTCGCGCGGCTCGTCACATCGATGAGACCGTTGCCGTAGCGTTCGGCGAGCTCGGCAAGCCCGGCCACCTGTGTTGCTTCAAAGCGTCCGCCGAAAGGACGCACGCGGACCACGAGGCCGTCGCCCGATTGCATCGGGCGCAGCGCGCCGGGACACCAGCCCTTGACCACGGCAGCGTTCATGACGCCTCCTGCAGCCGAGCTGCAATCGAATTGCGGCGCGTTCGCCAGAGTGAGGCCTCATGCAGGCGCGTGAAACAGGTCTCCATCGCAGCGAGTGCGGCCGGATTTTCGCGTGCCATGAAGGCGCGAACGTCGTCATTGCCCAGCGTCGCATCATAGTAGAGGTCGAACAGATGCGGGGGCACGGCATCCGCAAGATGGGCGAAGGCGGCCATGTGTTCGAGCGTCGCGGTGATCTC
This sequence comes from Pseudomonadota bacterium, assembly GCA_023388935.1. Taxonomy (GTDB): domain Bacteria; phylum Pseudomonadota; class Alphaproteobacteria; order Rhizobiales; family Xanthobacteraceae; genus Bradyrhizobium. The sequence goes on from JAEWFG010000192.1 coordinate 19,937, forward strand.
GGCAGCTCCGCGAAAACCGTGGCGCATCATGCCGGCGATCCAGGCCGGATTGGCCGCGCGAGCGCGCACGACCCGCGAGATTTCCTCGGTCAGCGTTCGCGCGTGCGGCTGATCGGGACGCGCCGTGTCGAGGTGATAGAGCGATGGTCCCGCACCACCGAGATGCGCCGCGGCCGCGGCAACACCGGCTTCATGCGCGGCATAGTCGGCGGCGAGCAGCAGATCGGTTTCCGGCAGATCCTGAACATGGACAAAAGCATCGGCGGAAGCGAGCCGCGCCTCGATGCCGGCGCGATCGTGCCTGATCTCGCCGTCGGCGGAGAACGCCCAGGACGACGCCGACAGCCACGCTTCGCCTGCGGCGTCACGCGTCTCAGGCGTAAAGGCATCCGGGAGTGCCGAGAGGCCCACACCGTATTGTCCGGGGCGCGGCGCGAACACGCGGGATGTGCGGTGACGATACGGATTCTCGTCGCCCTCCTCTTCGCGCGCTGCGAGCGCCTCGGCGGCGGCTTCGAACAATTGCGCAAGGCCGGCGAAGACGTCACGGAACAGACCCGACACGCGCAGCGTGACGTCGATGCGCGGACGGCCGAGTTCGGCCGGCGCGATAATGTCGTAGCCGGTGACGCGGCCTGAGGCGTGGTCCCAGCGCGGTGCGAGGCCAGCCAGATGCAGCGCCATCGCAAACTCCTCGCCCGCGGTACGCATCGTCGCCGAGCCCCAGAGATCGACCACCAGCCCTTTCGGCCAGTCGCCGTGATCCTGCAAGTGACGACGGAGCAGCTCTTCCGCGAGCTTGATGCCTTGCGCATGTGCCGACGGCGTCGGCACCGCGCGCGGATCGACGGCAAAGAGATTGCGCCCGGTCGGCAGCACGTCCTCGCGGCCGCGATAGGGCGAGCCCGACGGCCCCGGCGCGACGCGCTGCCCCGCGAGCGCGGCACGCAGCGCATCCCGCTCCGCTTCGCCGCAGGCGCCGCGGCCGAACACGTGCAGGCCGTCTCCGAACTGGCTTTCCTTGAGATCGCAGACGAAGCGATCGATCCGCGGGATCGCTTCGGCCGGCGCGGCCGAGGCATCCAGACCAAGATCGTCCTCGAGGCCCGCCGCACGCGCCTCATCGCGGATCGCGGCGATCAACCTCTGCCGGCGCGCAGGATCGAGCCCATCTGCCGTCGAATATTCGTCGAGCAGCCGCTCGAGCCGGCGAAGACCTTCCGGCACGGCGGATGCTGCGAGCGGCGGCGGGAGATGGCCGATCGTCACGGCGCCGACACGCCGCTTGGCCTGCGCAGCCTCGCCGGGATCGTTGACGATGAAGGGATAGATGATCGGGAGATCGCCGATCAGGGCTTCCGGCCAGCAGGACGGCGACAGCGCCACGGATTTTCCGGGCAGCCATTCCAGCGTACCGTGTGCGCCCATGTGCACGACGGCGTCACGGCCCTGCTGACTGAGCCAGAGATAGAACGCGACATAGGCATGGCGCGGCGTACGGGCGAGATCGTGGTAGTCGCCATCGCGCGTGATCACATCGCCGCGCTCGGGCTGAACCGCAATGATCGACTGCCCGCATTGGATCGCGGCGAAGTGGAACGCGCCGTCGCGACAGTTCGGATCGTTCTCCGGCGTGCCCCAGGCTTGCGCGAGATCATCCTGCAATGTCTGCGGAAGGCGCGACAGCGAGGCGCGATATTCGGCAACGCTCCAGGTCAATTTCTGCTTGAGCAGCGTCTCGCCAAGCGCATGGACTGGCGCAACATCGAAGCCAGCTTCCGTCAGGTCGGACACCAAAGCCTCGACCGACGCAAGCGCATCGAGACCGACCGCATGCGCGATCTGGTGCGGACGGCCCGGATAGTTCGACAGAACGATCGCCAGCCGCTTCTCCGCGGCCGGCTTCTCCGCAAGCTGCCGCCAGGCCGCGACGCGCGCGGCGACAGCCGTCACGCGTTCCTCCTCCGCACGATGGGCAAGATGCGAGAATTGAAGATCGGCATCGCGCATCGCAGCTGATTTGAAACTCACCACGCCCGCGAACAGGCGACCATCGACCTCGGGCAGCACCACATGCATCGCGAGGTCGCCGGGCGACAGGCCGCGCAGCGACTCTGCCCAATCCTCGCGCCGTGCCGTCGAGAGCGCCACCTGAAACACCGGACACGATGCGGCATCGAACGGTGCCGTGCCATCATCGCCCATTGCTGAAAATGCCGTCGCATTGACGATCGCGGCCGGAGGATTTTGCGCAAGATGGCCTCGCAACCAATCCGCAACGCCCGCGGCTTTCAGCGAGGTGACGAACACGCCATGCGCGTCAAAGCCTTTCTCGCGCAGCGCGGCAATCAGGGCATCGACCGGGCCTGTGTCCGCGGCGGTGAGATAGGACCGATAGAAGGTTACGAGCGCGCGCGGCTTCCCATCGCAGGATGGCGGCACGGCAATGACGCCACGCGCGGGATCGTAAAAGCCCATCTCGGGTACGCTAATGTCGCCAACGACCGGCCCCGCATAAAGGCCCGAGGCCAGCGCGAGCTGCGCAATCGCCGCTTGCGCCGCGACCGGACCGCCGGTGTCGCAGAGCACCTTCAATCGGCGCAGCGTCGAGACCGGCAAGGTCGAGTACGCGTCCAGCCGCGTGTCGTCGCGGCCATCGGCCGGCAGCACGGCCAGCACGATATTGCGGTCCCTGGCGACCTGATGCAGGGCCGCGAGGCCATACGGCCAATAGGACTCGCCGCCGATCAGGCGCACGAGGATGCCGCGCGCCTTCGAGAGCGTGCGTTCGATATAGGTGTCGACCGAAAGCGGATGACGCAGCTCCGCGAGATTGGCCAGCCGCAGGGATGGCAGGCTGTCGCGGCCGCGACGCCAGCCCGCCGCAAACGCGGCCAGATCGGAATCCGAATAAGAGAGCACCACGAGATCGGCCGGGTCCTGGCCGATGTCCCTTGGTGTCGCGGTCTCCTCCAGACCGCGGCTCTCGCGGAAAACGACGTGCATCAGATACCAAGTCCCGCTCTAATTGCGGCTTCGTCGATATCGCCGTGCTCGCCGATCACGACGAGCTTCGATTGCCGGTTGCCCGCATCCCAGGGCTTGTCGAACTGGTGGCGCACGCGCTCGCCGACCGCTTGCAGCAAAAGGCGCATCGGCTTGCCCGCGACCGCGATATAGCCCTTGGCGCGCAGCACGTTCTGTTCGCGCGCCAGCCGCTGGACCGATGCTACCAGCGCATCGACATCCGCAACCTCCGGAAGATCGATCACGACGGAGGCAAAGTCGTCATGCTCGTGATCTTCCTCGCCGTCATGATGCGAGGGACGCGCGGCAAGATCGTTCTCGGCGGCAGCGCCGATACCGAGGATGACGCGCGCATCGATCGCACCGTCCGTGATAGGCAGCATCGGCACGCGGCGTGGCATCTCGGCGGTGATCGCCGCCTTGGCAGCTTCAATGCCCGCGCTTCCGGCAAGATCCGCCTTTGTCAGCAGCACGATGTCCGCGCAGGCGATCTGGTCCTCGAACACTTCCGACAGCGGCGTCTCGTGATCGAGATTCTCGTCCGCCGCGCGTTGCGCCTCGACCGCGGCGGGGTCGGGCGCGAAACGGCCCGCAGCGACGGCCTCGGCATCGGCCAGCGCGATCACGCCATCGACCGTAATGCGCGAACGGATCTCGGGCCAGTCGAATGCCCTAAGCAGCGGCTTTGGCAGCGCCAGGCCCGAGGTCTCGATCAGGATGTGATCGGGCTTCACGGGGCGCGCCAACAGCTTCTCCATGGTCGGGATGAAATCGTCGGCAACGGTGCAGCAGATGCAGCCATTGGCAAGTTCGACGATGTTCTCTTCCGGGCAGTTGGCGTCGGCGCAGGACTTCAGAATCTCGCCGTCAACGCCCTCGCTGCCGAACTCGTTGACGAGCACGGCAAGCTTCTTGCCATTGGCGTTGGTGAGCAGATGCTGGATCAGCGTCGTCTTGCCGGAGCCGAGAAACCCCGTGACCACCGTGACGGGGACTTTTGCGAGCGAGTTCATTCAGCGGCCTCGGGCACTGTTGGAATGGGAGGGATGCGGGCAAGCGACTGCTTGCGGAAAATCTCTGGGCGGCTGCGCCAGGGCACGAGGCCATCGGGCGCGGCCGCATACGCAGCTGCGCCAGCGACCACATCGCTCGCATTCGCATCCGACAGGCGGCCGTAGACATAAGACCAGCGGCCGGGCGCGCTGAGCGCGACCGAGCAGCCCTGGCTGCAGGCCGACAGGCATTCGACGGGAACCACGTTGACGCCGTCGGGCACGCCGGCATCCAGGATCGCACCATGCAGGCGTTTGCCGGGCGTCGCTTCGTCCTCGCCAAGCGTCTGGCCGGCACGGCAGGTGATACAGACGTGAAGTGTGACGGTCATCGCCTCTTCCAGATAATCAGCGGGAGGCGATGAGGCACACGGACCTCCAGTTTCGAGGCCCGTTTCCCCGTCGCGGAACACCCCGTCCGCCGGTCCAAAATCGTCCGCGCAGGCAGGTCTCCCGGCTTGCGGAGCAGGGCTTTGCCCTTCGATCCCCGCCTTCCCGATCCCCTGGGGGATCAGTGGCTTTGAGCATCTCTCCGGTCACGGTCGCGGGGGCGGCTGCATTTTGGACCCAAATCTTGCCGATTCGAACCCTATCGCATTCCCTCTTCGCCTGTCATAGGACAGGAACCAGCGCCGGGCCACCATTTGCCGCCCGCCGCTACTTGTCAAGCCGAAGGACCCCGCGCGATGACGCCCGAACCGGATACCCAAATGACCGGGGACACTGACGCCCGGCACAATGCGAAAATGGCGAAAATCAAGGTCGCCCGCGACAAGATCATGGCGACCAAGAGCGGTGAAAAGGGTCTCATCATCGTCCACACAGGCGCCGGCAAGGGCAAGTCCTCCTCGGCCTTCGGCATGATTGTCCGATGTGTCGCCCACGGCTTCCCCTGCGCAGTCGTGCAGTTCATCAAGGGTGCGTGGGACACTGGCGAGCGGCGTCTGCTCACGGGCCATTTTGGCGATCTCTGCCAGTTCCATGCGATGGGCGAAGGCTTCACCTGGGAGACGCAGGACCGCGCCCGCGACATCGCCGCCGCGCGCGCCGGCTGGGAGAAGGCTAAGGAGCTGATCCTCGATGCGAACCTGCGCATGGTCGTGCTCGACGAGATCAACATCGCGTTGCGCTACGACTATCTCGACATCGCGGAGGTCGTCGACTTCCTCAAGACGCAGAAGCCGCCGATGACGCATGTCGTGCTTACCGGACGCAATGCCAAGGACGAACTGGTCGAGATCGCCGATCTCGTCACCGAGATGACGCTGGTCAAGCACCCCTTCCGCTCCGGCATCAAGGCGCAAGCCGGCGTCGAGTTCTGAAGACACTCGCGATGGCGCGCGCATTGATGATCCAGGGGGCCGGCTCGGACGTGGGCAAGTCGCTCATCGTCGCTGGTCTTGCGCGCGCCTTTACGCGTCGCGGCCTGCGCGTGCTCCCCTTCAAGCCGCAGAACATGTCGAACAACGCCGCCGTCACCGTCGATGGCGGCGAGATCGGCCGCGCGCAGGCGCTCCAGGCGCTCGCCGCCGGCGTCGAGCCGCACACCGACATGAACCCGGTGCTCCTCAAGCCCGAGACCGATGTCGGCGCGCAGGTGGTCGTGCAGGGAAAGCGCATCGCGACCACGCGTGCGCGTGAATACGCGGCAATGAAGCCCTCGCTGATGGGCGCCGTGCTGGAGAGTTTTGAACGGCTGAAGGCCCGTGCCGATCTCGTGCTGGTCGAAGGCGCCGGCAGTCCGGCCGAGGTGAACCTGCGCAAGGCCGACATCGCCAATATGGGCTTTGCGCGCAAGGCCGACGTCCCCGTCGTGCTGGTCGGCGACATCGACCGCGGCGGCGTCATCGCCCAGCTCGTCGGCATCAAGGCGGTGATCGATCCGGATGATGCCGCGATGATCCGGGGTTTTGTCATCAACAAGTTCCGCGGCGATCCCACGCTGTTCGACGACGGCTACAAGCTGATCGAAGCGAAAACGGCATGGCGGGGCTTCGGCGTGTTGCTCTGGTTCACGCGCGCCGGCGAGCTGCCGGCCGAGGATGCGCTGGGCCTGCGCGACGCGCGAAAGCCGGGCCAATACAAGATCGCCTGTCTCGCATTGTCGCGGATCGCCAATTTCGACGATCTCGATCCGCTCAAGCTCGAGCCAAGCGTCGACCTCGTGATGGTGCGCCCGGGCGAAGCCATCCCCGGCGATGTCAGGCTCGTCATCATCCCCGGCTCCAAATCAACCCGGGGCGATCTCACCTTCCTGCGCGCGCAGGGCTGGGACATTGATCTGCTGGCGCATCACCGCAGAGGCGGCCATGTGCTCGGCCTCTGTGGCGGCTATCAAATGCTGGGGCGCAGCGTCGCCGACCCCGACGGGATCGAAGGTCCTGGCGGTGAGACGCCGGGCCTCGGTCTTCTGGATGTCGCGACGGTGATGAGCCCGCAGAAAACGCTGACGCGTGTTGCGGCCGTGCACGCCGCGACTGATCAGCCGATCGAGGCCTACGAAATCCACATCGGCCGCACCGACGGGCCGGACCGAGCCCGCCCGTTCGCGAAGCTGAACGGCGAGCCGGAAGGCGCGACCTCGATCGATGGTCGCGTGCAGGGCAGCTATTTGCACGGCCTGTTCACGTCGGATGATTTCCGCAAGGCGTTCCTGGCAAAGCTCGACATTCCCGCAGGCGACGAGCCCTATCACGCCAGGGTCGAGAGCGCGCTCGATGCGCTCGCCGATCACATCGAAACCCATCTCGACGTCGAAGGCCTGCTCGCGCTAGCGCGATAGCACTTCGGCGACGCTTGCCCATTCGGATTCACTGCCTGGAAGCCCAAGGCGTAGCCATGTTGGCTTCTGCGCAAAGACGCGCGACCAGATCTGGCCGCGCGCAAGCTTCTCCTGCGCGGCAAATGCGTCAGGCGTCTCGTAGAGACGAAACAGCGGCGTGCCGCCCACAAGTCGCCAGCCCTCCGCTTGCACCGTACCGTCGAGACGGACACAGTCCCGCGCAAGCCGCGCGGACGTGGCCTTGGCCCAGGCATCGTCACGCAAGGCGCGACAGCCGATTGCGATGGCCGCTCCCGAGACGGGCCATGGGCCTGACATCGCCGCGAGCCTGCCAATATCGGCCGCATTGCCGATCGCGAATCCCAGCCGCAAGCCGGCAAGTCCATAAAACTTTCCGAACGAGCGCAGGATCAGCAATCCCGGCCGATCCGCTGCGGGAGCAAGCGAATGCTGCGGAACGGCGTCGGCAAAACTCTCATCGATGACGAGACGGCCGACGCGCGGCAGCAACGCCAGCAAATCCTTTGGCGCAAAACATCGGCCATCGGGATTGTTGGGATTGACGATAACAGCGAGATCCGCGCCTGCGAGCGCGTCAAGCTCCCCGACCTCCTGGACATCCCAGCCCGCAGCCGACAGTACGCCTGCATACTCATTATAGGTGGGCGCGAGGATGCGCGCGCGGCCGCGTGGCGCCAGTTGCGGCAACAACTGAATGGCGGCCTGTGCTCCGCCCATCGCGACAAGCGCCGCGCTTGTGCGATAGGCATGCCGTGCCGCCTGATGCAGGGTCTCGATCTCGGCGCGCGACGGCAGCGCGTTCCACGCGTGCGAGCTCACCTCGCCAACCGGATACGGCAGCCGGTTGATCCCGGTCGACAGATCGATCCAATCCTCCGCGCGCCCACCGAAACGCTGCTGAGCCAGATCGAGATTTCCGCCGTGCTCTCGCATGCCCTGTTCTTTCACGCGAAAGCAAGGATCGCAAGGAGTCCGGCGAGCAGCAACATGGCACGACGGTAGACCGTCAGTCCCTCACCGATGTCGGCGGCGAGCGGATCGCGCGCACCTTCGTTGAGCCAGGGCTCCTTGGTGATGCTGCCGTGATAGATGCGCGGGCCGCTGAGCCGCACGCCGAGCGCACCGGCCATCGCCGCTTCCGGCCAGCCGGCGTTGGGCGAACGGTGACAGCGCGCGTCCCGCGTCATGCACGACAGCGCCTCGAAGCGCCTCGGCGCAAGCAGCACGAAGAGAAAGCCAGTCAACCGCGCCGGAATGAAATTGGCGACGTCGTCGATCCGAGCCGCGGCCCAGCCGAAAGCTTCGTGACGTGCGCTGCGATGGCCGATCATTGAATCCAGCGTGTTGATCGCCTTGTAGCCGAGGATACCGGGCAAGCCGAACAGCGCGCCCCAGAAGACCGGCGCCACGATGCCGTCGGACGCGTTTTCGGCGAGGCTCTCGATCGCCGCACGCGCGATGCCGGCTTCGTCGAGCACGGTCGGATCGCGGCCGACGATGCACGACACCGCATCGCGTGCACCGGCGATGTCGGCGGCCAGCAAAGGGCTTGCGACGGCAGCGACGTGGTCGTGCAACGAGCGCAACGCGACCAGCGGCCAGGCCAGGATGCCAACCAGCACGATATGGATCCAGCCCGAAGGAAGCAGCGACTGAAGCACCCAGCCGAGCGTCACGGAGAGCGCGATCACCAGCAGCGCGCCGGCGACGCCGGCGGCGCGACGAAGAGCGGGTGGATCGGAGGACCGATTCCAGGCGGTGTCGACAGCCGCGATGAGCCGGCCCAGCCAGGTTACGGGATGGCCGATCCGCGCGAACAGCCATGACGGCCAGCCCAACAGGGCATCCACCGCCATCGCCACCACCATCGCGCCCGCAAAACCCACTCATGCCTCCTGTCCCACCCCTGTTGCGCAAAGCCCGGCCCGAGCGCAAGCCCCTGGCCACCTGATTTCGGCTTTGTCTTTGGCCGCATTTGGTGATTAGTGCTGGCCGGCAGGAGACCTTCATGGCCGTCATCTTGATCACAGGCGGAGCGCGATCGGGCAAGAGCAGCCGCGCGGAAAAGCGAGCGCGCGCCTTCCCCGGGCAACCGATCTACATCGCCACGGCCGAGGCGCTCGATGCCGAGATGGAGGCGCGCATCGCAAAGCATCGTGCCAAGCGAAAGGCCGTCGACTGGATCGAGCGGGAGGTGCCACTTGATCTTCTGCAGGAACTGATCGCAACCGACGGCGGCGGCCCGAGGCTCGTGGATTGCCTGACCTTGTGGCTCTCAAACATGATGCATGCGGGGCGCGACTGGGAGCACGAGGTTATGAAACTCGCCGCCTTCCTGGGCGGCCAGAAGAGCCCCGTCGTCTTTGTCACCAACGAAGTCGGCCTCGGCATCGTGCCCGACAACGCGCTGGCGCGCACGTTTCGCGACGCCGCCGGGATCATGAATCAGATCATTGTGGCAGTCGCCGACGAGGTCGAGTTCGTCGTCGCGGGTCTGCCGATGAAGCTCAAATGATGCCGCGCGTAGCGCTCCTGGAAGACATCATCGCCGATCTCAGGATCGCAGCGTCCTTCGTCACGATCGTGCCGGTGGCGTCGTCGAAGCCGGCGGGCGACGGCGCCGTCGCGCGCGCGACCTGGGCGCTGCCGCTCGCGGGCCTTCTGGTGGGCCTCGCAGGCGCGGCCGCCTATGCGGTCGCGAGCAAGTGGGGATTGACGCCGGCCACGGCCGCCCTGCTCGCGCTTGCCACCACCGTTCTCATTACCGGCGCACTGCACGAAGACGGCCTTGCCGATACAGCTGACGGGCTCGGCGGCGGCCGCACGCGCGAGCGCAAGCTGGAGATCATGCGCGACAGCCGGATCGGCACCTATGGCGCCTGCGCGCTGCTCCTGTCGCTCGGCCTGCGCTGGAGCGCGCTCGCGGCCATCGCCAATCCGTGGGCAGTGATGCTCGCACTGTGCGCTGCGCACGCCGCAGCCCGCGCGGGCGTGCCGGCCTTCATGTCGCTGGTACCGCCGGCACGGCCTGACGGTCTGTCGGCAAGCGCAGGATCGCCTCCGGGCCGCAGCGTCGCCATCGCCTTCGCTCTCGGGACTCTCGGCCTCGTCCTCGCGCTCGGGCCGGGCAAGGCGCTGGTCGGCCTGATCGTGCTGTCGCTCGCCGGCTTGATGCTGGCGCGGCTCGCCATCCGCCAGATCGGCGGGCAGACCGGCGACATCCTCGGCACGTTCGAGCAGACCGGCGAGATCCTCATCCTGCTCGTTGCCGCAGCCTTCCAGATGGGAGGATGACCCCATGGTCGAGTTCGACGACAGCTTTCGCCGGCACCTACATGAGCTCTTCGTGTGGCGGCGCGACGTGCGCCGTTTCCGAACCGATCCGCTGCCGGACGGCGCCATCGAGCGCCTGATCGAGACCGCCTGTCTCTCGCCCTCGGTCGGCCTGAGCCAGCCCTGGCGCTTCGTCATCGTGGCTGATGCTGCTCGCCGCCGCGCCGTGGTCGACGACTTCAAGGGCTGCAACGCCGACGCGCTCAACGCCTATGCCGGCGAGCGTGCCGCTCGCTATGCCACGCTGAAACTGTCAGGCCTCGAACAGGCCCCCGGTCACCTCGCGGTGTTCGCGGACAAGACGAGCGATATCGGTCACGGCCTCGGCCGCGCGACCATGCCGGAGACGACGGAATATTCAGTGGTCGCTGCCATCACCGCGATGTGGCTCGCCGCGCGCGCCGAGGGCATCGGGCTCGGCTGGGTGTCGATCCTCAATCCGGAGCGCATTCACGCCGTTCTCGACGTGCCAGGCTCCTGGAAGTTCATCGCCTATCTCTGCATCGGCTATCCCGAGTCCGAATGCGACAAGCCCGAGCTCGAGCAGGCGAAATGGGAGCACCGGCGGGGCGCGGACGAGTTCACGCTGCAGCGCTAATCAGGCGGCGCCATCCCCCGTCATTGCGAGCCAACAGGTCCGCGCAAAGCGCGGCCCGATGACAGGCTCCGCGAAGCAATCCAGAATCTTTCCGCGGAGGGATTCTGGATTGCTCACATGGGGATTTGGTGTGTCAAGGTGTTTAGTCAGCTCTTTGTTCGATTGCAGGCCAGCTCTTCGTCCCGACCGTGGGACCTATCGGATGGCGCGCGCAGGTCAGGTCAAGAC
>JAEWFG010000226.1 GCA_023388935.1 Pseudomonadota bacterium
GAAACACGCGATGTCGAGGCAACCTGGCGCAAGGTCGGCGAACTCCTCGACATCTTCTCCAACGAAGAGTGCGCCAACTACCTCAAAAACTCAGGTTATGTTTCCGTATAAACACAGCGTGCTCTAGCTTGCGTGACGTGTGTGAATGCTGAGGTAGGGAAGAATGACCCCCATCGGCGTGGTCGGGACCCCTTCAGGCACTTGATTTCATTGAATTGGAATGATGGGACCCTCGCGCCGATCACCGTTGAGACCCCGCGCCGAAACACATGATGCGGCAAGCCAGACACCCAGGCTTTGCCACTATTTGCACGAACTCCGCCGCTCTAGGTCAATTGTGCCTTATGCACGGACGGAAAATCGGTCGAACGCCGTCAAAGTCTGCAAGCGCGGTTCGACGTCCCGCAGATAGATTTCGGTCTTAAGGAACGAAATTTCTTCATCCAGCCTGCTTTGGTCGATGTCGACGTACCAGGATCGCGGCCTGCCATCGCTTCCGTCGCTTTATCGATAGCCGCGTCGCTTGAGCTTGTCCTTGAGGTCGAAAGGCGATTGCTCCGCCCTGTGAGCCTGGTGGAAGTACCCGGCGCCGTTCAGGAGGTAGCCTAGGCGAAGGTCGGCATGTGCGGTGCTTCCTATGTCTTCGCCGAGGACGTGACGCGCAGTTCGTCGGCCGCGTGGATGCGTAAGGCACCATTGACGTTGACCACGATGCGCCGCTCGCCGTTCGTATCGGTGAAGATGGCCACGACTGACCCGGAGCGCTTGCCATCGAGCGTCTCGAGATGATCGCCGCGCTTCATGAGGACAGTTTGCACGCCCGGTGCTCTCTTATGACTAACGGTCAGTGTGCAGCGTTCCAGATCGCTTGGCGAGGCCGCTGATGCATTTTGCGCGGCGGCTGGTTTCCCGCAGCCTTCCCCGCCGCCGCTACGGTCGTCAACCGGTCTCGGTGCGCCCCATCCTGCGGCCTTCCTAAAGCCGTTGTGCGGCTGGCGGCCGCCGCGCTACGCCCCCGGACCATGGATCGCATCGAACGAGCCATCCGCAACTATGCGCTGTACCTTCGCTTGATTGTGCGAAGGCGGGCAGCGTGCTGGACGGCGACGAGTGGCTGCGCGCCAGCCCGAAGCGCAAGCGGAATCGGCCATAGCGCTGTCGTGGTAACGCGGTCGCAGTGGTGGTCTGGCCCAGACAAAGCTCGGGGCGCAACCCGGCCAGAGTGAAGTGGGCCTGGGGCACTTTTTTGAAACGTCCGCGTTCGCCAGGGTGAATGGTTCAGAAGTGAACCGTTCGAGAGCTCCCGCGCCTGCTAAGGTCGAACTGATGCAGATCAATGCGAGCCTCAACCCTTTGAACATCAATTCTGTCCCCACCAATGGAGGGGCCGCTGGCAACGGAGCCGATTTCTGAGGACGAGTGCATTTTTTGCGGACACTGGCCCGAGAACGATCGGTGGGTTTTACGTGACGCAATCGCAATTCTTCCACTAGAGGAAGACGGCGTTTGCGATGCTTGTTTTCGTGACGTTCTGGCAAAAGTGCGCCGCGGATGATCCTGGGCCAAAGGGCCAAGCATAGTTTTAAGGAATTCCCGCCCAATATTTGCGCTGATCGTAGTTGTGCAATATCCCCTCGCGCACACGGTCGATTAATGTTGGAAATTTCAGATGTATGATTTTGAGGTTGCCAGCATAGAAAATCGGCTTGCTGTGCTTTGTGAGATGGAACGAGCGCTTGCCCGAACCCCCGATAGGACACACTCGGCCAGGGTGAGATTGTTTCGCCCGGTGAGCGCGCGAGGACTGCCGCTTCCGCCCTTGCGTCCTCGCCGCCCGCGGACGTTTGGGCACGTCCGGGGCACGTGAGAAAAGCCCGCTACGCGCGACGGCCTCCGCGCGGCCTCTTCTGCACGAAGTTCTTGGTCCGTCAGGTTGTGGGCAGTGAAGGGCCCAGCATCCGCACATAGCCGGGTCCTTCTCACCTCCGGAAGCCAGATGGCGAACGGGTGAGCTAGGCTTACACGGCGCGGCGTGATGAAGGAATAGCCTTTGCCGTCGCACCCAGCAGGGCACGCTGCGACGCTGGATTGATCAGCAAAGAGGCTTTGGTACCATTGCCAGATTGGGCTGCCGGATCGTCTATTCATCGCACAAACCACGTTGGTGATGGTAGGAGTGGCGGCGTTATGCGTCGCCATTGAGTGGCACTCATCGATCTGACGACGCCGTCTGTCGCCATTCATCTCTTCTGGCGCGGAAACTTTGCATGACTAGTCGCCAGCTTCCTCGGCGGATATCTGGATATCGGCCACACCGGCGTCGCGATTGTGGTGTCGCTTCTCCTGCAATGATCCGCGACGCCTCGCCGCCGCGCAGATCCTGAGTGGCGGACTGGAATATCACAGCATGTGGAACTGGATGATGCTGGCTCTGGAAAGCAATCGCGTTGTCGGACTGCGGATCGCGAAGTTGATGCGCGGCGGGAAAGCAGCCCAACGTGAAGCCCAGCGCATGGTCAGCGAAAAGATGATTGCGGCGGCTAAGGCCGGTACAAGCCTGATGACTGAGGCTTCGGGAGACAAAATCGTTGAGCAATATCGAAGAAAGGTGGCGGCAAACGCCAAACGGCTCAGCCGGACACCAACTCGGCGCAAACGGAAATAGAGCGGGGCCGGGCGATATGGATCATGTCCCAGATCGAGGTTGCTATCTTCGTCGCGGTGGTCGTCGTCGCTGTCGCGCTGCTGACCGCGTGACCTCCAGCGGCGGGTGCCGTCAGAGGCCTTGGCTGCGACGCCAATCAGACCGTCGCCCTGGACATCGTGCGGCGCCCTAAGGCAACGCTGGTTCACGAGCTGGAGACATGCGGTGCAAGGACTGTTCGGTGATGCGGGGCTATCCGTACAAGCGAAGCCACCTCGTAGCGCTCCGGCGCACCAAGATTTCGGCGAGCCATCCACCATCAACGTGGTGGCCTGCGGCGGTTCGCAATCATGGTCGCGCGGCCGCCACCGGCACAAGCTGTGTGCATCGCGTAGAGTGGGAGTTGAGTAGAGGCGTCAGTGCCGGCTAATGAAAGCCGGACGTCCTGAGCGAAATAGCCGAACGATCCATCGCAACAGCCGACTTGCGCAATAAAATTGACATTGAACGGAGGAAAGCCGTGATCAATCGAGGCGAAGCTTTCAGCCTCTTATCGGCACAGATCCGCACGCGACGACCGCCGCCGCCGTATCGATCTCGGCGTGCTTGCGCCGAGCCAGCCCTACATTTACTCGCCGATGACGGTCGTGCTCGGCCCCAAGGCGCGTGAGCGCAAGATCACCGGGATCGGCGATCTTGCGGGCTTACGCCTCGTGATCGAGAGCGGATCGCTCGGCGATCCCATCCTGATGACCTTCGACAAGGGACGGCTGATCGATAACATCACACATCTGGTGCCGGGCCGCTCCGACATGCTCGGCGCACTCAACAAGGGCGACTTCGACGCGACGCTGCTCGACCTCGCCCGCTTCGACTCCCATCGCGCCGCGCAGCCGGACACTGCGATCACGGCATCGGGCTATTACTATCCGATTGGTGCCAATCGCGGCTATGTCGGGTTCGCCAGCGATCCCGCGCTGATCGAAGCCGTGAACAAGGCGCTGACTGAGCTTGCCGCTGAAGGCAAGATCGCCGAATTTGCCAAGCAGGTCGGCCTTACATATCTGCCGCCGCGGAAGCCCGCGATTCTCGGCGACGTCTGGCAGAAGATCATTGGTCGGTAGGGTTGTCGAGACAGCGGCCGCGCGACAGGCCCGTTAAACGGCATTGATGCGAATGTCAGGGATCGAAGCGGGCTGATTTCGCTTGAATTGGCTCTTTTGCGCGTGAAACGCCCGGTCGCGAAAGCTATCTAGCGATGGAAACGAGGATTTTGGGGCTGCGGGACGCGGCCACTTGCATTCGCGACTGGAT
>JAEWFG010000234.1 GCA_023388935.1 Pseudomonadota bacterium
ATATTCCACTTTACCGAATTTCGGAAACGGCGTATGTGTCGCCTCACTCCGGCCCGAGGAAGAGGGGCGTATCGCGATCGTCACGACACGCGGGCCGGGCGGCGGTGGACGTGGGCCACATCGGCGCTAAATGCTACGCAGGGCGGGCAACCGTGAGCGAAAGCGTCGCGCACACGACCGGTGTGATCCGCGTACGGCCAAATCGTGTGGTCCTGGCGCCCGGAGTCTGTGCGCCAAGTCTTGCGGTGATGTGTGCTGTCCGACCGGATCGCGCGCATCAGCCATCCGCAAGGCGACGGGGGCAATAGTGCATCGCTCCCCGGGGAGAGCGCGACATAAGCCGTTCCAACCATCGCGCAGGGAAGGCCGGGATGTCCGGTTGCCCTGTTTCCCGCTGTGCATTGTAGCGCAATCTACTCTAGGCATAGCGGTCCATGGGAGCCAGCCGGCTCCCGGTCTTCCCTGCGCCCTCTTTCATGAGAGGGCGAGGCGACGAAGCAAAGCTCGGGCGAACAAGCCGCGAGGATGCGAAAGTGTGTCAGTCATTCAACGGTCTCGTGCCCCGGACGCTGCGCAGCACGCAGTGATGCGCTGCAGAGCCGGGGCCCATGCAGCAGGTGTTGCCGTGGCCTTCTGGGTCCCGGCTCTGCGCAGCAACGCGAAGAGCGTTGCAGCGCGTCCGGGACACGAGAGCGCGCGTGCTAAACCGGCTTGCCCGTATACGGCATCGACGCGGTGAGGCCGCCGTCCACCGGGAACGCCTGGCCGTTCACATAGGACGCCTCGTCGCTTGCCAAAAACAGTCCCATCGCCGCGAGCTCGTGCGGCTGGCCGGGGCGCTTGAGCGGATTGAGCTGACCGATCTTGTCGGCGGTGCCGCGCTCCTTGGCGCGGTCGAAGATCGGCTTGGTCATGCCGGTCTCGATCAAGCCCGGGCAGACCGCGTTGATGCGCACGCCGGTGCCGGTGAGCGAATAGGCGGTGGTCTGTACCAGCGAGATCACGCCGGCCTTGCTCGCCGCGTAGGGATGACCGCTGGCGCCGGCCTTGAGGCCCGCGACGGACGCCGTCAGCACGATCGCGCCGGACTGCTGCTTCACCATGTGTGGCATCGCATGCTTCACCGCGAGGAACGGTCCGATCAGATTGACGCGCAAGATCTCCTGCCAGTGTTCCACAGTCTGCTCGGCGAGCGGGACGAGGCCGCCGGAGACGCCGGCATTGGCCCAGATCACGTCGAGCCCGCGGTGCGTCTTCACCGCCTTGTCGATGACCGCGATGACGTCCTTCTCGGAGCCCGCATCGGCGATCATCGCTTCCGCGACGCCGCCGGCCTTCTTGATCTCCTCGACGGTCTCCTTCACCGCGTCGGTGCGATCGACCGCGATCAGCTTCGCGCCTTCCCTGGTGAACAGCAGTGCGGCCGCGCGACCGATGCCACTGCCTGCGCCAGTGATGATGACGGATTTGCCTTGCAGACGGCCCATGCGTTTCTCCCTTTGGCTCGCGCGCGACGCTTGCCGCGCGACGGAATTTCAAACAGAATTTCAAACGGTAAAGTGTCTTGAGACACGTTCGCTACTGACGTACAGCGACATCAAACAGGATGGAAGAGTTTCGATGGCAGCCGCAGAAAAGTCCAATGTGGTCACGACAAGGTGGTGGTGGGTCCGTCACGCGCCGGTGCGCAATGACGGCGGCAACATCTACGGACAGAGCGATATTGCCTGCGATACCAGCGACACCTACGTGTTCAATGCTGTTGCCAAGGTGCTGCCACGCGAGGCGGTCTGGTATTCGAGCAATCTGATGCGCACGCATCAAACGGCCGAAGCGATCTGGGCGGCCGGCTTCCCGCGGCCTGCGTCGATGAAATGGGAAGCGGACCTCGCCGAACAGAATCTCGGCCGCTGGCAGGGCATGAACCGCGCCCAGTTCATCGCGAGCCGCCCCGTGGGCATGAGCTGGTTCGCCGACATCAACGAGCCAGCGCCCGGCGGCGAAAGCTTCATGGACCTCTACAACCGCACCCGCCGCACCATCGAGCGGATCAACAATGAGGCGGCCGGGCAGGACGTGATCGCGGTCGCGCATGGTGGCACCATCAAGGCGGCTGTCGGGCTTGCGCTCGGCGACCTGCCGGAGCAGGGGCTCGCCTTCGATATCGATAATGTGTCGGTGACGCGGCTCGACCATTTCTCAAGTCCCGAGCGCACGGTCTGGCGGTTGCCGATGGTCAATCAACAACCGTGGATCGCGGACGATGCACACGCGGAAATGCATCAGCCGGCGGGACCGGAAGTCAAGAAGCTCGCCTGAGCAATTGTCCGCTCGCGCGGACGCGGCGTAAGCTTCAACCAATTCAAATCGTACTCTGGGAGAGAAACATGACCTTGTTTGACATGAAGGGGAAAGTCGCCGTCATCACCGGATCGACGCGCGGCATCGGGCTTGCGATCGCCGAGCGCATGGCCGAGCACGGCGCCAAGGTCGTGATCTCCTCGCGCAAGGCCGACGTCTGCGAAGAGGTCGCGAAGGGCATCAACGGAAAATTCGGCAAGGGCACGGCGGTCGCGATCGCCGCCAACATCTCCTCGAAGGAGAACCTGCAAAACCTCGTCGACGAAAGCAACCGCGCCTTCGGCAAGATCGACGTGCTGGTCTGCAACGCCGCCTCGAATCCGTATTACGGCCCGCTCGCCGGCATCTCCGACGATCAGTTCCGCAAGATTCTCGACAACAACATCGTCGCCAACAACTGGCTGATCTCGATGGTGGTGCCGCAGATGATCGAGCGCAAGGACGGCTCGGTCATCATCGTTTCCTCGATCGGCGGCCTCAAGGGCTCGACCATCCTCGGCGCCTACGCGATCTCGAAAGCGGCCGACATGCAGCTCGCGCGCAATCTCGCTTGCGAATACGGCAAGCACAACATCCGCGTGAACTGCATCGCGCCGGGCCTGATCAAGACCGATTTCGCCAAGGCGCTGTGGGACAATCCGGAGAACCTGAAAGCCTCGACCTCGCGCTCGCCGCTGCTCCGCATCGGCATCCCCGACGAGATCGCGGGCGCAGCGGTGTTCCTGGGGTCGAAGGCCGGCGACTTCATGACCGGCCAGACCATGGTGATCGACGGCGGCGCGACGATCAGTTGATTGTCTCGTGTCCCGGACGCGGTGCGGCACGCAGTGCCGCTCCGCAGAGCCGGGACCCAGAGACTGTGGATGTATAGGCCCCGGCTCTGCGACGCACCGTTACACGCTGCGTCGCGTCCGGGGCACGAGAGCCAACCTCAATCCACCGCCGCGTAAACCAGATCCCGCACCAGCGTGCGCGTGTAGTCGCGCTGGCCCGGGCCCTGGGTCATGAACACCGTGAACAGATCCTCCTTCGGGTCGATCCAGAAGAACGTTCCGGCAATGCCGCTCCAGAAATACTGGCCGACGCTACCGGGGAACGGCGCGATGCCGGCTTGCGTGCGGACGGCGAAGCCGAGGCCGAAGCCGTGGCCGGGCGACAGCAGCGTGCCGTTGGTCTTCACCTCGGGGCCGAGGTGATCCGAGGTCATCAGCTCCAGCGTCTTGCGGCCGATGATCCTGTTGCCGTCGAGCGTGCCGCCGTTGCGCAGCGTCAGCGCGAAGCGCGCGTAGTCCATCGTGGTCGACACGAGGCCGCCGCCGCCGGATTCCATGACCGGCTGTTCCAGCATGTTGAAGAGCGCGACCTTGTCGCCGGTCCAGGGATCGGCCGCGAACGGCTCGGCGAGCCGGCTGGCGTTGGCTTCGCTGGTCGAGAAGCCGGTTTCGGCCATCTGCAGGGGCGCGAGGATGCGTTCGGTGAGGAACGCGCCGAGCGATTTGCCGCTGACGATCTCGATGATGCGGCCGAGGATGTCGGTGGAGCGGCTGTAGTTGAACTCGTCGCCGGGATGGCAGACGAGCGGGAAGCTCGCCACCAGCGTCGCATGCTCGGCATTGGTGATCTTGCGGCTGCGCACGCGCGAGTCCTGGTAGATCTTGTGCACGGGTCCGTCGCCCTGGTGCTCGTAAGTCAGGCCGGAGGTGTGGCGGAGCAGGTCCTGCACAGTCATCGCTCGCCGCGCCGGAACCAGTTCCAGCTTGCCGCCGCTGACCACGCCGACCTTCTGGTCGGCGAACTCCGGGATGAACTTGGCGACGGCATCGCCAAGCAGGAGGTGGCCGTCCTCGACCAGCGCCATGATGCCAACCGACACAATCGGCTTGGTCATCGAGAAGATGCGGAAGATCGAATCACGCGCCATTGGCGCCGAGCCCGCCGGGCTCTGCTTGCCAAGCGCCTCGAACCAGCCAACCTGGCCGCGGCGGGCGACCAGCACGGTGATGCCGGGAACGGTTCCCTTGTCGATCTCGCGCTTGAACGCGTCCGACATGGCCTGGAGGCGGGGGCGCGACAGGCCCAGCGTTTCGGGCTTGGCCTCGTGCAAAGGCGGCGTTTTCGGCGCGATCGTGGCGCGAGGGGCGGCTGTCGCAGGCGCTTGGGTAGTCATGGGCACTCCCGGTTGTTCTTTATTATCGGGAGCGGACTGTGGCCCAGAAGCTGCGGCACAAACAAGCGGAGCCAGCGCGCTTCTCCCTTGCAATCCGGCTGTCCCCTGTGCTTGAAAGCGGCCCTGATCCTAAGCGGCGACGCAGGGTCCGTAGGAGTGTAGCTCAATTGGTAGAGCACCGGTCTCCAAAACCGGGGGTCGCAGGTTCGAGCCCTGCCACTCCTGCCAGCTAATCCCCGACAGTCAGGATTAAGAGGCAGGACGGCGCCGGGCCGAAGCTCGGACCGTGGGTCATGGGGATTGGGTAAGCCCTTGATCCGGATCAGGTCCGCGAGCTGAGCCCGCGAGCATTCCGGCCGGGCCACACCTTGACCTTTGGCCCCATCCGCAGTAGATACCGCGCACTCGCAGCCGGCCCGTTAGACGCGGATTTCCGGCGCGGCTTTGAAATCCCCGAACAATCGAGCCCGGTTTCCGGCTCATCCTTCGATACAGAGGGTTGGGCCAACGGCGGCTGTTCGGATCCCCGAAATTCATTCGCGTCTGTCGACGGACGTTGGACCTCAAGCGATGGCAGTCAGCCCGTTCAAGTTCTTGCAGGAAGTGCGCTCGGAGACCGCCAAGGTCACCTGGCCGACTCGGCGCGAAACCACGATCACCACCATCATGGTGTTCGTCATGGTTGCCGTGGCCTCGATCTTCTTCTTCGCCGCCGACCAGATCATCCGTTTCCTCATCACCTTCCTTCTGGGTATTCACTGATGGCAACAGCCGCTGCAACCCAATCGACCGACAAGCGCTGGTACATCGTCCACGCCTATTCGAACTTCGAGAAGAAGGTCGCGGAATCGATCCGCGAGCAGGCCAAGCAGCGCGGGCTCGAGGAACTGTTCGAACTGGTGCTGGTTCCGACCGAGAAGGTCACGGAAGTGCGACGCGGCCGCAAGATCGACGCCGAGCGCAAGTTTTTCCCCGGCTACGTGCTGGTGAAGATGAAGCTGACCGACGAGGCGTTCCATCTGATCAAGAACACGCCGAAGGTGACGGGCTTCCTCGGCGCTGAAAACAAGCCGATGCCGATCTCGGAGGCCGAGGCCATGCGCATCCTGCACCAGGTGCAGGAGGGCGTGGAACGGCCAAAGGCGTCGGTGTCGTTCGAGATCGGCGAGAACGTGCGCGTGGCCGACGGCCCGTTCGCCTCGTTCTCGGGTGTCGTCGAGGAAATCGACGAGGCGCGCTCGCGCGTGAAGGTCGCGGTGTCGATCTTCGGCCGCGCCACGCCGGTCGAACTGGAATTCGGTCAGGTCGAGAAGGTCTGACCGGACGAGGCGTGAGGCTTTGAGGCTGCACGCGACAAGAGGCCGTGGGAGGACGCGGGCGGTTGCCAGCCGTTCGAGATCCCGACCACGAACCTGAAACCGCAGGCCAATCGGCCGGCACAACAGGAGTGATACATGGCAAAGAAAGTGACCGGATACCTGAAGCTTCAGGTCCCGGCCGGTGCGGCGAACCCTTCGCCCCCGATCGGTCCCGCGCTTGGTCAGCGCGGTCTCAACATCATGGAGTTCTGCAAGGCGTTCAACGCCCAGACCCAGAAGGAAGAGAAGAACACCCCGATCCCGGTGATCATCACCATCTATGCGGACCGTTCCTTCACCTTCGAGATGAAGACGCCGCCGATGTCCTTCTTCCTCAAGCAGGCTGCCAAGATTCAGTCCGGCTCGAAGGCGCCGGGTCGTGACAAGGCCGGCAAGGTGACACGCGCGCAGGTGCGCGAGATCGCCGAGAAGAAGATGAAGGATCTCAATTGCGACACCATCGAATCGGCCATGAAGATGGTCGAGGGCTCGGCCCGTTCGATGGGTCTGGAAGTTGCGGGGTAAGCGGTCATGGCAATCGGAAAGCGTTTGAACAAAGCCCGCGAAGGTGTTGACCGCGAAAAGCTTTATCCGCTCGCGGACGCCATCAAGATGGTCAAGGAACGCGCGAAGGCGAAGTTTGACGAGACCATCGAGGTCGCGATCAATCTCGGCGTCGATCCGCGTCACGCCGACCAGATGGTCCGCGGCGTCGTGACTCTGCCGAACGGCACCGGCCGCACGCTCCGCGTCGGCGTGTTCGCCCGCGGCGCCAAGGCTGATGAGGCCAAGGCTGCGGGTGCCGACGTTGTCGGCGCCGAAGACCTGGTCGAGAAGGTGCAGAACGGCTCGATCGACTTCGACCGCTGCATCGCCACCCCCGACATGATGCCGCTGGTCGGCCGTCTCGGTAAGGTGCTGGGCCCGCGCGGCCTGATGCCGAACCCGAAGATCGGTACCGTGACCATGGACGTCACCGGTGCGGTGAAGGGTGCCAAGGGCGGCTCGGTCGAGTTCCGTGTCGAGAAGGCCGGCATCCTGCAGGCCGGCGTCGGCAAGGCCTCGTTCTCCGAGGAGAAGCTGGTCGAGAACATCAAGGCCCTGGCTGACGCCGTCTCCAAGGCGAAGCCCGCCGGCGCCAAGGGCACCTACATCCAGCGCGTTGCGGTGTCCTCGACGATGGGCCCCGGCGTGAAGGTCGAGCCGGGCACCATCCTCGGCTAAGGTTTGGAATTTGCATGAGGCGAGGGGCGGAATTGGGCAACCGATTCCGCCCCTCGTCATTTGTGACGGCGTTTATCGGAAACAAGAACAATGGCTGACAAGGTCCTGATCTACTCGCGCTTTCCGAAGACGATGATGGCGCGTTTCGCCGAACGGTTCGAACTGCTCGATACCGCCGGTAAGCCGGCGCGGGCTGTGTTTCCAGCGGAAGAACTCGGCGGCATCCGCGCGATGCTCACTGCGGGCGGTACGCCGCTAGGCGCGGAGGCGATGGACCTCTTTCCAAAGCTCGGCGCCATCGTCTGCTACGGCACCGGCTATGACGGTGTCGACCTGAAGGCTGCCGCTGCCCGCAACATCGCGGTCGGCCACAGCCCCGGGGCCAATGCAGCCTCGGTCGCCGACATCGCGATGACCCTGATGCTCGCGACGACGCGGCGGATCCTGGTTGCCGACCAGTATGTCCGCAGCGGCGATTGGGCGGCATCAAAACAATCGCCGATGATGCGCCCCCAGGCGGGCATGCCCGGGCGTCGCATCGGCGTCTACGGCATGGGCGAGATCGGCCGCAAGATCGCGGCGCGTTGCGCTGCCTTCGAGAGCGAGGTCGGCTATTTCAGCCGCAGCAAATACGATCTGCCCTATCAATATTTCCCGACGCTGGAGGCGCTCGCCGACTGGTGCAGCGTGCTGATGATCGCGGTCCGCGCCAGCGCCGGGACCCAGCATGTCGTCAACGCCGATATCCTTAAGCGCCTCGGCGAGAATGGCTATGTCGTCAACATCTCCCGCGGCTCGGTCATCGACGAGAAGGCTCTGGTCGCAGCATTGACCGACAAGACCATTGCCGGCGCCGGCCTCGACGTCTACGAGACGGAACCGCATGCGCCCGACGCGCTGACCTCGCTCCCCAATGTGGTGTTCGCCCCGCATATCGGCGGCCACACCCTCGAATCGCACGTCGCCATGCAGAACTGCGTTCTGGCGAACCTGATCGCGTTCTTCGAGGGCAGGCCGCTACCTTATGGGGTCAAAATGACCTGAATCGGTCCTTTCGGGCCGCGTCAAGCCCCGTCGACAATCGATTGGAACTGGTGTGAATTTTGCTCTTGGCAAGCGGGCTCTGAGCGGCTAAAGAACCGCTTCCGGGCGCGCTGGCCGTTGCTGGCGCGTTCGTGCACGCATTCCGAAAACCCGACACGACAGGAGATGATTCCTTTTCAGGACGTCCGCGAGGATTTGCCGGAAAAGGAAGGACAGCCCGTCAATTGGTGGGATGCGGGCAGAGGTCGGGCGGTTCGCCGGCTGACCTTGTCCTGTCCAAGACTGCAGGCGCCCGCGGGAAGTTTCGATTTCTCAACGGCTTAATCGCATGGCCTGCATAGACGGGTGAAGACCGGATTTCACTTCGC
>JAEWFG010000237.1 GCA_023388935.1 Pseudomonadota bacterium
GCATCTGCTGCTCGCCGCCGGAGAGCGTGCCGGCCTGCTGGGTGTGCCGCTGCTTCAACACCGGGAAGTGGGCATACATGCGCTCGATGTCGGAGACGATGCCGGCACCGTCCTTGCGGGTGATGGCGCCGAGTTGCAGGTTCTCCTCCACCGTCATGGTGGTGAAGGTGCCGCGGCCCTGCGGTACGTGGGCAATGCCCAGCCGCACGATGTTTTCCGTCGAACGAGCGGTCAGCGGCTTGCCGTCGAACTCGATCGCGCCGGTGGAGCGCACCATGTTGCAGATCGCCCGCAGCGTGGTGGTCTTGCCGGCGCCGTTGGCCCCGAGCAGCGTCGTCAGCGAGCCCTCGTTGAGCGAGAAGCTCAGGCCGTGAAGCGCCTGGACCTGGCCGTAATAGGCGCGCAGATCCTTGACGTTGAGCAGTGTCGTCATTGGTCCTTGCTCCCGAGATAGGCCTTGATGACGTCGGGATCCGCCTGCACCTGGGCGGGCGTGCCTTCCGCGAGCTTCTTGCCGAAATTCAGCGCGACGACGTGATCGGCGATCGACATCACGAGACCCATGTGGTGCTCGACCAGAAGCACGGTCATGTCGCGGTCGTCGCGGATCCGGCGGATGAGGTCGCCGAGCACGTAGACTTCCTCGTGGTTGAGACCGCCGGCCGGCTCGTCGAGCAGTAGTATTTTCGGGTCAGCCGCGAGCGCGCGCGCCAGTTCGACGCGCTTCTGCGTGCCGAAGGGCAGGCCGGAGACGACGGTGTGGGCGACGTCCTCGAGGTCGAGATAGGCGAGGATCTCGTGCACCTTCTTGTTCACGTCGCTCTCGCTGCGACGGATCCACGCCAGGCGCAGCGAGTCGCTGATGATGTCGCTGGAGGTGCGAGCATGGGTGCCGACGCGGACGTTGTCCATCACCGAGAGGTTCGGAAACAGTGCTACGTTCTGGAAGGTGCGGCCAATGCCGATCTCGGCAATCCGATGCGGCGGACGCGACAGGATGCTCACGCCCTCCATCAGGATGTCGCCCGACGACGGCTGATAAAGCCTGGAGAGACAATTGAAGAGCGTGGTCTTGCCGGCGCCGTTGGGGCCGATCAATCCAAGGATCTGGCCCTTGTGCATGTCGAAGGACACGCCGTTGAGCGCGACGATACCGCCGAACACGACGCTAACGTCGCGAACCGCGAGCAGGGGCGATGTCCCCTTCGCGAGCTGTGCCTGCGTCATCTCGTCTCGCCCACACCGTTCAATGAACGAAGGGGCGATGCGAACCGCTCCCGGTCATGACAAAGGCTATCTGAACCCCTCGGCCACACGCGCAACTTTTCCTCCTGATTTCAGCTTTTTGCTGCCATCTTTTTTGGATTGCGGCATCAGACCCCCAAGTGCCGCTTCGATGTTTCTTACCATCGCAAGCAGGCGCGGTCCAATGTCGTTGATCAAACGCTCTTCCGTAAAGCGGAATGCAGGTGCTCCGCAATTGAATGCGTAAGGTCCGGTTCCGTCGTTGAGCTTGAGCGCAACGCCGGCGGCGCCGATGTCGTCGTGCCAGTCGCCGACTGACATCGCAAAACCGTATTTCGCGACGGTTTCGCCGGAACGCTCCAGTCCGTCGCGCATCTTCGGCCAGCGGCTGCCGTAATGTTCACGCAGAATGCGGGTGACCTCAGCACGGTCATCGTCGTCGAGCGCCCAGAAATAGGCGCGGCCCATCGCACTGGTTGCAATCGGCACGCGCGAGCCGACGTCGAGTTGAACGCCGACCGTCTCGCTGCCACGGCTTTGCCCGAAATAGATCATGCTATGACGATCGCGGCCGCCGACGGCGACCGCGCCGCCGGTGGCGCGCATCACTTCCTCGCGGAACGGCTCGGACAAGTGCCGGACGCCGAGGTTGGCCAGCGCCGTGTAACCAAGCGCCATCGCAGCCGGTGCGAGCTGATATTTCTCGAAGCGGGGAACCGGTGTCAGATAACCGAGCTTGGTCAACGTATAGGTCAGCCGCGAAACCGTCGGCTTCGGCAGGTTGGTGCGCGCCGCGATCTCCTGATTGCCGAGAAGTCCGTCGCTGGGCTGGAATGCGCGCAATACATCTAGTCCGCGGGAAAGCGCGACGACGAAATTCCGGTCGGTCGCAGTCTTCTTTCCTGTACGCTTCATCCCTGATCTGCTTCTTGCGCGGAGTCGTTGACAACGTCCGTGCTTCAAAATAACCCTGCCGTCAAGATGCGGAATTAAATTCCGCACCGCGAAATCGAACAAAAGTAAATCCCCATCAAGGAGGAAAGCCGTGAGCGAAGTGGTCAAGCTTGAGCGTCATGACGAAGTCGGGATCGTCACGGTCAACAGCCCTCCGGTGAATGCGCTGAGTGCTGCAGTGCGCGGTGGTATTTTCGATTGCATCAAGGCCGCGATCGCCGATCCCGCGATCAAGGGCATCGTGCTGACCTGCGCCGGCCGCACCTTCATCGCCGGTGCCGATATCACCGAATTCGGCAAGCCGCCGAAGCCGCCGGGCCTCAACGAAGTGCTGGTCGAGATCGAGAATTCGCCGAAGCCGGTCGTTGCCGCGATCCACGGCACCGCGCTCGGCGGCGGCCTCGAGGTCGCGCTTGCCTGTCACTTCCGCGTCGCCGTGAAGGAGGCCAAGCTCGGCCTGCCCGAAGTGAAGCTCGGCCTGCTGCCCGGCGCCGGCGGCACCCAGCGCCTGCCGCGCGCGGTCGGGCCGGAACTCGCGGTCAAGATGATCGTCGGCGGTGATCCGATCGGCGCCGCCGAAGCGCTCAAGAATGGCCTGATCGAGGAGATCGTCGAAGGTCCGGCTTCCGGTGGTGAAGCCTTCGTGCGCAAGCTGATCGCGGAGAAGCGTCCGCTGCGCCGCCTGCGTG
This sequence comes from Pseudomonadota bacterium, assembly GCA_023388935.1. GTDB lineage: Bacteria > Pseudomonadota > Alphaproteobacteria > Rhizobiales > Xanthobacteraceae > Bradyrhizobium. The sequence goes on from JAEWFG010000237.1 coordinate 2,889, forward strand.
ATGACGACTCCAAGCTCGCAGCTGCGAAGGCCGACCGTTCGATCTTCACCAATGCGGTGGCCGCAATGACCAAGAAGTCGCGCGGCCTGGAAGCGCCGTTCGCCGCTGCCGACGCCGTCGGTGCGGCCATCGACCTGCCGTTCGACGAAGGTCTGAAGAAGGAGCGTGAGGGTTTCCTCAAGCTCGTCGCCAGCGACCAGTCCAAGGCGCAGCGTTACGCCTTCTTCGCCGAGCGTGAGGCCAACAAGATCGCCGGCGTGCCTGACGGCACCAAGGCGCGTCCGGTCAACCGTGTTGCCATTCTCGGTGCCGGCACCATGGGCGGCGGCATTGCGATGTCCTTTGCCAATGCCGGCGTTCCCGTCACCCTGATCGAGACGGGCGAGGAGCAACTCAAGCGCGGCATGGGCATCATGCAGAAGAACTGGGAAGCGACCGCTGCGCGCGGCGGCATCCCCGCCGATGCGCCCGCCAAGCGCATGGCGCTCATCAACGGCGTCGTCGGCATCGAGAATGTCGGCGACGCCGACCTCGTCATCGAAGCCGTGTTCGAGACCATGGCGGTCAAGAAGGAAGTGTTCGGCAAGCTCGACCAGTTTGCCAAGCCCGGCGCCGTGCTCGCCTCCAACACCTCGTACCTGAACATCGACGAGATCGCGAAATCGACCAAGCGTCCGCAGGACGTGCTCGGCATGCACTTCTTCTCGCCGGCCAACGTCATGAAGCTGTGCGAGATCGTGCGCGCAGACAAGACCGCGCCGGACGCGCTGGTGACGGCCGTCACGATCGCGCGCAAGATCGCGAAAGTGCCGGCCGTGGTCGGCGTCTGCGACGGTTTCGTCGGCAACCGCATGCTGGCGCAGCGCGGCAAGCAGTCGGAAAAGCTGCTGTTCGAAGGTGCCTTGCCCCAGCAGGTCGACGCCGTCGTGACCAAGTTCGGCATGCCGATGGGGCCGTTCGCGATGGGCGATCTTGCCGGCCTCGACATCGGCTGGCGCTCGCGCAAGGACCGCGGCATCAAGTCGGAGATCGCGGACGCGCTCTGCGAAGCCGGCCGCTTCGGCCAGAAGACCGGCAAGGGCTACTACAAGTATGAAGCCGGCTCGCGCGCGGCGCTGCCCGATCCGGAGGTCGAGAAGCTGATCGATGAGACGCTGCTGCGCCTTGGGCGCAAGAAGCGCGTCGTCAGCGACGACGAGATCCTCGAGCGCATGATGTATCCGATGATCAACGAAGGCGCGAAGATCCTCGAAGAGGGCATCGCGGCGCGTCCCTCCGACATCGACGTGGTCTGGCTCTACGGCTACGGCTGGCCGATCTACCGCGGCGGCCCGATGTTCTGGGCCGACACCGTCGGCCTCAAGCACATCGCCGATCGTCTGGCCTTCTACGCCAAGGAGACCAACGATCCGAGCCTCGAGCCCGCGCCGCTGCTGAAGAAGCTCGCGGCGGAAGGCAAGACGTTTGCTTCGCTTGCGGCAGCGCCGAAAGCGGCGTGATGGGGGCTCGCACTCTGGGCGTCATTCCGGGATGGCCCGAAGGGCCAGGCCCGGAATCCATTTTGCCTTTGAGCGTGCGGCCTGATGGATTCCGGGCTCGCGACTTCGTCGCGCCCCGGAATGACGATTGATTGTGGTGTAGTAGATGACCCATCCCGGCGAACAGTTTTATCCCGAGGGCGTGCGTTGGGACGACACCATCGTCCAGGGCTCGCTGCCCGACCTCCTGTCAAAGGCCGCCGCCGATTACGGCCCGCGCACCGCGCTCGAGTTTCGTGACCGGCCAATCACCTACACCGAGCTCGCCGCGATGGCCGAGCGTGCGGCCGCAGCGTTCCTCCGCGCCGGCTACGGCAAGGACACCTCCGTCGCGTTGTTCCTCGGCAACACGCCGGACCACCCCGTCAATTTCTTCGGCGCGCTCAAGGCCGGAGCCCGGATCGCGCATCTCTCCCCGCTCGACGGCGAGATTGCGCTGACGCACAAGGTCTCCGATTCCGGCTCGCGCGTGCTCGTCACCTCCAATCTCGCCGCGCTGCTGCCGACCGCGTTGAAATTCCTGGAGAAGGGGCTGATCGACCGCCTCGTCGTCTGCGAGGACGACAATTGGGGCAAGGTCGGCACGCCGCAGGCGGCGATTCCGAGCGATCCCCGCATCGTCACCTTCAAGGCCTTCGTCGAGGGCGCGACCGCACCGGCGCAATGGCCGGTCGTGACGGCCGACGACGTCGCGCTGCTGCAATATACCGGCGGCACCACCGGTCTGCCCAAGGGCGCCATGCTGACGCACGGCAACCTCACTTCGGCGGTGTCGATCTACGACGTCTGGGGCAAGCCGGGGCGTGCCGCGCGCGGCGACGTCGTCGAGCGCGTGATCTGCGTGCTGCCGCTGTTCCACATCTACGCGCTCACCGTCGTGCTGCTGTCCGCGCTCAGCCGCGGCAATCTGATCTCGATCCATCAGCGTTTCGATGTCGAAGCCGTGATGCGCGACATCGAGGTCAAGCGCGCCACCTATTTCCCGGGCGTGCCGACGATGTGGATCGCGATCGCGGCACTCCCCGATCTCGACAAGCGCGACTTCTCCTCGCTCAACGCCATCGGCTCCGGCGGTGCGCCGCTGCCGGTCGAGATTGCGAGTTTCTTCGAGCGCAAGGTCGGCAAGAAGCTCAAGAGCGGCTGGGGCATGACCGAGACCTGCTCGCCCGGTACCGGCCATCCGCCTGTCGGACCCGAAAAGCCCGGCTCGATCGGATTGATGCTGCCCGGCATCGAGCTTGACGTCGTCTCGCTGGAAGATCCCGCCAAGGTGCTGCCGCCGGGCGAAGTCGGCGAGATCCGCATCAAGGGACCGAACGTCACCAGGGGCTACTGGAACAAGCCGAAGGAATCCGCGGAGTCCTTCTCCGATGGCCGCTTCCTCACCGGCGACATCGGCTATGTCGATACCGACGGCTACTTCTTCCTGGTCGACCGCAAGAAGGACATGATCATCTCCGGCGGCTTCAACGTCTATCCGCAGATGATCGAGCAGGCGATCTACACCATTCCCGGTGTGCACGAGGTGATCGTGCTCGGCATTCCCGACCAGTATCGGGGCGAGGCCGCCAAGGCCTTCATCAAGCTCAAGCCGGATGCAAAGCCGTTCTCGCTCGACGAGCTGCGCGCGCAGCTCACCGGCAAGGTCGGCAAGCACGAATTGCCGGCCGCGGTCGAGTTCGTCGACGAGCTGCCGCGCACGCCGGTCGGCAAGCTGTCGCGCCACGAATTGCGCCAGCAACAGAAACCGTCACGATCCACGCAACCAGGAGGTCGCTCTTGACCGACGCCGTGATCGTTTCCACCGCGCGCACCCCGATCGGCAAGGCCTATCGCGGTGCGCTCAACGACACCGGGGGAAGGCCTGCGCCTAACGGCGTATCCCCATTGCGCAGTTGTGCAATGTGGAATGACGGCGGAATTTGGTAAGAATAAAATCGTTCACAGGAGGATCCGATGGATCTCGCATTTACGAAAGAAGAACAGGCGTTTCGCGAGGAAGTGCGATCATTCTTCCGCGACAACGTACCGCCGGATACGCGGCGCAAGCTGGTCGAGGGCCGCCACCTCTCGAAGGACGAGATGGTGACGTGGTGGCGCATCCTCAACAAGAAGGGCTGGGGCGTCAGCCACTGGCCGAAGCAGTATGGCGGCACCGGCTGGACATCCGTGCAGCACTACATCTTCAACGAGGAGCTGCAGTCCTATCCGGCGCCGCAGCCGCTCGCCTTCGGCGTCAGCATGGTCGGCCCGGTCATCTATACCTTCGGCAACGAGGAGCAGAAGAAGAAGTATCTGCCGCGTATCGCCAATGTCGACGACTGGTGGTGCCAGGGCTTCTCCGAGCCGGGCTCGGGGTCGGACCTCGCCTCGCTCAAGACCAAGGCCGAGCGCAAGGGCGACAAGTGGATCATCAACGGCCAGAAGACCTGGACCACGCTGGCGCAGCACGCCGACATGATCTTCTGCCTCTGCCGCACCGACGCTAACGCCAAGAAGCAGATGGGCATTTCCTTCATCGTCTTCTCGATGAAGTCGAAGGGCGTCACGGTGCGCCCGATCCAGACCATCGACGGCGGCCACGAGGTCAACGAGGTCTTCTTCGACGATGTCGAGGTGCCCATCGAAAACCTCATCGGTGAAGAGAACAAGGGTTGGGATTACGCAAAATTCCTGCTCGGCAATGAGCGCACCGGCATTGCCCGCGTCGGCGTTTCCAAGGAGCGGCTGCGCCGCATCCGCGATCTCGCCGGCAAGGTCGAGTCCGGCGGCAAGCCGATCATCCAGGACTCCGCCTTCCGCGAGAAGCTCGCGGCCTGCGAGATCGAGCTGAAGGCGCTCGAGCTCACCCAGCTCCGCGTCGTCGCCGACGAAGGCAAGCATGGCAAAGGCAAGCCCAATCCGGCGTCCTCCGTGCTGAAGATCAAGGGCTCCGAGATCCAGCAGACCACCACCGAGCTGCTCATGGAAGTGATCGGCCCGTTCGCCGCGCCCTACGACGTGCACGGCGACGACGGTTCGAACGAAGCCATGGACTGGACCGCCCAGATCGCGCCGAGCTACTTCAACAACCGCAAGGTCTCGATCTACGGCGGCTCCAACGAGATCCAGCGCAACATCATCGCCAAGGCGGTGCTGGGGCTGTGACGCTTCCTCCCCGCTCTTCGCGGGGAGACTAACTCTCCACCGTCATTCCGGGGCGCGACGAAGTCGCGAACCCGGAATCCATCAGGCCGCATACGCAAAGGCAAAATGGATTCCGGGCCTGGCCCTTCGGGCCATCCCGGAATGACCAAACAATTCCGGGTACGAGGAAAGCTAGAGACCATGGATTTTGATCTGTCCGAGGAGCAGAGGCTTCTCAAGGAAAGCATCGACGGCCTGCTGACCGATTCCTACGATTTCGAGCAGCGCAAGAAGTACATGAAGGAGAAGGGCGGCTGGAGCCAGGCCGTCTGGGGCAAGCTCGCCGAGCAGGGTCTGCTCGGTCTGCCCTTCGCGGAGGCCGATGGTGGCTTCGGCGGCGGCGGCGTCGAGACCATGATCGTGATGGAAGCGCTCGGCAAGGCGCTGGTGCTCGAGCCGTACCTGGCAACGGTCGTAATCGGCGGCGGCTTCCTGCGCTACGCCGGCTCCGATGCGCAGAAGGCCGCGCACGTGCCCGGCATCATCGACGGCAGCAAGACGCTTGCCTTTGCCCAGCTCGAGAAGAACTCGCGCTATGATCTCTTCGACGTCACCACGACGGCGAAGAAGAAGGGCAACGGCTGGGTGATCGACGGCGAAAAGTTCGTCGTGCTCAACGGCGAGAACGCCGAGACCCTGATCGTCACCGCGCGCACCAAGGGCGATCGCCGCGACAAGACCGGCATCGGCGTGTTCCTGGTCCCGGCGAATGCCAAGGGCGTCACCAGGAAGTCGTACCCGACCCAGGACGGCCTGCATGCCGCCGACATCACCTTCACCGGTGTCGAAGTCGGTGCGGATGCCGCGCTCGGCAATCCCGATGACTCGCTCGCGCTGATCGAGCGCGTCGTTGATGAGGCCCGCGTCGCGCTCTGCGCCGAAGCGGTCGGCCTGATGGACGAGTCGCTCAAGACCACTGTCGAGTACATCAAGACGCGCAAGCAGTTCGGCGTCGCGATCGGCTCGTTCCAGTCGCTGCAGCATCGCGCCTCCGACATGTTCGTCGCTGCCGAGCAGGCCCGCTCGATGTCGATGTTCGCGACCATGGCGAACGATTTTGAGAACGCGAAGGAGCGCTCGAATGCGATCGCCGCGGCCAAGGTGCAGATCGGCAAGTCGCTGAAGTTCGTTGGCCAGCAGGCGATCCAGCTCCATGGCGGCATCGGCATGACCATGGAGGCGAAGATCGGCCACTACTTCAAGCGCCTCACCATGATCGAGAACACGTTCGGCGACACCGAGTACCACCAGCGCCGCGTGGCGGATGCTGGCGGGTTGATCTAGCCACACGATGACTGTCATCCCCCGCGAAAGCGGGGGATCCAGTACGCCGCGCCTTCTCGGTTCTAGCCGCGCCGTCTCTGGAATACTGGATCGCCCGGTCAAGCCGGGCGATGACACTGAACAAGCGGAATCAGCGGAGCCCAACAACAATGAAAAACACCCCGTTCGATCTCACCGGAAAAGTTGCCGTCGTCACCGGCTCCAGCCGCGGCATCGGCCGTTCCTCCGCTGAACTCCTGGCAAAGCTCGGCGCAAAAGTCGTGGTCTCGTCGCGCAAGGCCGACGCCTGCAAGGAAGTCGCCGACGGCATCAATGCGGCCGGTGGCGATGCAATCGTCATCCCCTGCAACATCGCGCGCAAAAACGAAGTCGAGGCGCTGATCTCCGGCGCCACCAAACACTACGGCAAGATCGACATCCTCGTCTGCAACGCCGCGGTGAACCCGTATTACGGCCCGCTGCTCGACATCACCGACGAGGCCTTCGACAAGATCATGGGCTCGAACGTCAAGAGCAACATCTGGCTCTCGGCACTGGCGATTCCGCAGATGGCCGAGCGCGGAGCCGGCTCCGTCGTCATCATCTCCTCGATCGGGGGCTTGCGCGGCTCGACCGTGATCGGCGCCTACGGCATCTCCAAGGCCGCCGACTTCGCGCTGTGCCGCTCGCTCGCCGGCGAATGGGGCCCGAAGGGCGTGCGCGTCAACTGCATCGCGCCGGGCCTCGTCAAGACCGATTTCGCCCGCGCGCTGTGGGAAGACGAAGCCAACCTCAAGCGCCGCACCGCCACCACGCCGCTGCGCCGTATAGGCGAACCCGACGAAATCGCCGGCGCCGTCGCCTACCTCGCCTCGGATGCCTCGAGCTTCATGACCGGGCAGACCATCGTCATCGACGGCGGCGTCACCACGGCGGCGGTGTAGTCGACCCTTCCGCTATGGCCGACGCGCGTCGCTGCGCTCGGCCATCGCGCCTTTGATGGCGCTTTCGATGGCGCGTACGACGATCAGAGCGGACCGCTCGTCGAGATGCACGCCGTCGGCCCAGCGCAGTTCGCTCATCGGTGGATTGATCGGCAGCCAAAGCGCGGGGTCCGGGAAGGCCTCGTGAACGATCTCCTCGGTCGTGCGGACCGAGCGTGAGGCCTCGATCTCGGGCGCGAATGGAACGTGGATCAGGAAGACACGAGCGCCCCGCCGCTGGAAGTCGTCGATGAGCTGCCGGATGCGGGCCACATTCGCGCGCGCCTGCACGCTCGGGTCCTCCTCGTTCATCTGTTCCAGCGCGCGGTCGAGATAGAGCTTGTTGTCGAACGCGCTTGGCGGCTGGCTGAGCAGGCGATCCCGCCCGGCGCGTGCCTGGATCGCATCCGGCGGCGCGTGATCCCAGGTCTCATAGGCCGCAACCGCCGTTCGCACCGGGCGCAGAAGCAGCGCTTCTGCGTGCGCGCCGCTTGAAAATTTTTCGATCAGCGAGGCGTCGGCTTGGCGCGAAAGGACATTCGTCTCGATCAGGATGATCTTCGGCAGGCTCGGTTGCTTCGCGATGATCTCGAGGCTCGTCACCGGCGAGCCGCCGGCCAATGCAAGATTGCGGACGCGGGGAAGCGAGTAATACTCCTCCTTGAGGCGCCAGGTGACTGAGCTGCCGACCAGCACGATGTCCGGAATGGGCTCCCGCACATAGCGGTTGAGGGTGACCAGGCTGCCGTCGCGGGTCGTGACGGCCGGCTGCTGGAGAGCCGAGCCGAAGCGCGCCGTGGCAACGCCGCAGGCGAGCAGCAGCGCTCCTGCGCCAATTGCGCATCGGACCAGCCACGAAATCGTTGAAACCTGCTGCATTGTCAGAACTGGAAGTAGATGAAGGCGCTGTCAGGCCCGGCTTCAAGATAAGCTAGCGCGGCGAGCGCGCCATAGAGATACGGCTCCCACCGCCGCAATCGGCTCTCGACGAGAGCGCCGATGCCAATGTGCTGGACGATCACCGGCAAAGCGTAGAGCAGGGCGAGATTATAGAACAGCTTTGGCGGATTGGGCGTGTCCGTCGCCGTGAACATTCCCCGGAGATAGCCGAGCGCGTGATCGAAGTTCGGCAGCTTGAAGAAGATCCAGAGCATCGTGACGCAAAAGAAGACGACGCCCATCCTGATCACCCGCACGGCCGGGCCGGCATCGCCGAGAAGTTTCAGGAACGGCCGTTCGATGACGAGCAGAAGCCCGTGCGCCATGCCCCACAGCGCATAGCCCAGGCTTGCGCCGTGCCACAGCCCGCCGAGGGTCATCACGATCATCAGGTTGAGATAGGTGCGGGCTGGGCCATGCCGGTTGCCGCCAAGGGGAATGTACAGATAGGTCCTGAGCCAGTTCGACAGCGATATATGCCAGCGCGTCCAGAATTCCGAGAACGAGGTCGAGATGTAGGGCAGGTCGAAGTTCACTGGCAGGCGATACCCGAACAGCAGCCCGAGCCCGAGCGCAATCGCCGAGTAGCCGAAGAAATCGGCATAGATCTGGTAGCCGTAGAGAAACACCAGCAGCCAGCGATCCTGCGTGCGCAGCGTCTCATAGATCGGGAAGTCCATATAGGACGTCATCTCGTTGAGGTTGTTCGCCACGTACAGTTTGAAGAAATAGCCGATCAGGATCCATTTCGCCGCCTCGACGAAGTCGACGTCACTGATCCGCTTGGGGACGATCTGCGGCATGAACTGGGCTGCGCGCGTGATCGGCCCGGACACGAGCTGCGGGAAGAAGATGATGTAGAGGAATACGTCCCGTAAGCGTGACGGGCGTTTCTCGCGCGTCAGGTCGACCAGCAGGCTGATATTGTGGAACACGAAGAACGAGATGCCGATCGGCAGCGGCAGCCGCAGCAGGAAGTCGACCGGCGCTGTGCCGGTCAGGTGAGATGCGGCAGCGTCGACGAACAGGAACTTGTATTTGAAGAACGCCAGCAGGCCGAGATTGAAGACGATGCCGGCCGGCATCCATATGGTCCGGTTCTCGAATGCGAGCACCAGGCAGACATAGGTGCCGAGCACCGCGACGAGCAGCAGCGGCAGCAGCTCCGGCTGGCCGAAGCCGTAGAAGAACACGCTCGCGAGCACCAGCAGCTGCACCTGGAAACGGCGCAGGAGAGGCAGGTAATAAGCGCTGAAAACGGCCGCGACGAAGACGCCGAACTGAAAAGAAGTGAAGGTCATGCCGCCCCATCTGTTCGTCCGGCGTGTACCATTTTCGCCCCCACTGTCCTAGTCTTTCGATGTGCGCTGTCGTTCGCCCGGAGAAACGCGGCGGACTTGACCTTGCCGTCCTAATCCGCTCCCTTTGGCGCGACACAAAGACCGTTCCAGGGAAACGCCAAGGTAGCCTCCATGTCTTTCGTCCTCGCCATCGACCAGGGCACCACGTCCTCGCGCGCCATCGTCTTCCGCAGCGACATCTCGATTGCGGCCAGCGCGCAAGCCGAGTTTCCGCAGTATTTTCCGGCCTCGGGCTGGGTCGAGCACGAGCCCGAGGACATCTGGACCTCGACCGTGACGGTCTGCCGCGACGCGATCGAGAGGGCGGGCATCACCGCAAAGGACATCGCCGCGATCGGCATCACCAACCAGCGCGAGACCACCGTGGTGTGGGACCGCGTGACGGGTCAGGCCGTGCACCGCGCCATCGTCTGGCAGGACCGCCGCACCGCTGACATCTGCGCAAGATTGAAAGCAGATGGCCGCGAGCCCATGATCGCCGAAAAGACCGGCCTCATCATCGATCCCTATTTCTCCGGCACCAAGGTCGCCTGGATCCTCGATCAGGTCCCCGGCGCGCGTGCACGTGCCGCGCGCGGCGAACTGATGTTCGGCACCGTCGACTGCTATTTGCTCTGGCGCCTCACCGGCGGCAAGGTGCACGCCACCGACGCCACCAACGCCTCGCGCACGCTGCTGTTCAACATCCACACCGGCCAGTGGGACGATCAGCTGCTGGAGATCATCGGCGTGCCGCGCTCGATGCTGCCCGAGGTGAAGGATTCCTCCACCCGTTTCGGCGAGACCGTGCCGGATCTGTTCGGCGGCCCTATCGCGATCTCGGGGATTGCGGGCGACCAGCAGGCCGCGACCATCGGCCAGGCCTGCTTCCGCCCGGGCATGATCAAATCGACCTACGGCACCGGCTGTTTCGCGCTGCTCAACACCGGCACCACGCCTGTCGTCTCCAGGAACAAGCTCCTCACCACCGTTGCCTATCAGCTCGACGGAAAACGCACCTACGCGCTCGAAGGCTCGATCTTCGTCGCGGGCAGCGCGGTGCAGTGGCTGCGCGACGGTATCAGGCTCATCAAGCAGGCGGCCGAGACCGGCCCGCTCGCCGACCAGTCCGATTCCATGCAGAGCGTCTATCTCGTGCCGTCCTTCGTCGGCATGGGCGCGCCCTACTGGAATCCGCGCGTGCGCGGCGCGCTGTTCGGCCTCACCCGCAACACCGGCCCCGCCGAGCTCGCGCACGCCGCACTCGAAAGCGTCTGCTACCAGACCTACGATCTGCGCGAGGCGATGCGCGCCGACTGGCCCGGCGAGACGGCGGAAAACGTGCTCCGCGTCGACGGCGGCATGACCGCGTCCGACTGGACCATGCAGCGCCTCGCCGATCTCCTCAACGCGCCGGTCGATCGTCCCGTGATCCAGGAAACCACGGCACTCGGCGCCGCCTATCTCGCCGGCCTCCAGGCGGGCGTCTATCCCGAGCCGACGAAGTTCGCCGACAACTGGCGACTGGAGCGCCGCTTCAAGCCGAACATGAGCCAGGCGACAAGGGAGCGGAAGCTCGCGGGCTGGGCGCGCGCGGTGAAGGGCGTGCTGGCGAGCGACGAGGGGGAGGGGTAGGCGCCGCATGTCGCTTCCCGAACACCAAACAGAGAAGCCAAAGCTACGCCTTGAGGTCAATCCTGGTAGACTGGCGGAGATAGTTGGTGCTGCCGTCTTTGCGAGCACTCAGATTGTTAATCTACACCTCAATTCGCTGTCGGATGAAAATCTAAGCCGGCCGATAGCCGGAAGTGGGGTCTTCTACAAATTCAAGGGGCCGGATCTCAGTCTAGAGCACGCTGTGTTTATACGGAAACATAACCTGAGTTTTTGAGGTAGTTGGCGCACTCTTCGTTGGAGAAGATGTCGAGGAGTTCGCCGACCTTGCGCCAGGTTGCCTCGACATCGCGTGTTTC
>JAEWFG010000301.1 GCA_023388935.1 Pseudomonadota bacterium
TTGAACCCGGCTCGGCGCAACGTGCTGCCAAGTGTGGGCTGGCAGATCATCGCCGCCCCGACCGAAGCCCAGAAAGCATTGCCAAGCTGAAGCCAGAACGCAACGTAGAGAGCAAGACATACGGAAACCCAGAGCCGCGCACCCCACAGGAGGGCGGGGGCCGCGGACCGGATCGCGCGAAGGAGTCGATCGCGCAAAACAGACGCTTCGTGTGATGCTGACATCACAGTTTCGTTCATCTGACGCGCTGTTTACCTCATGCGAAATTATCGAGGACGCTCCGAACTAAAGCAATGAGAAGCGCGAGTTTTTTTCGACCAATGGCCTTGACGTGGTCATTCAGCAGTGTACCGCCAGCCACCACTTGATGGGCAGGTTCGCTCGCAGAGGCCTACGCGGACTTCCGCCGTGCACCCGCGACCGGCTTCTTCGTCGGAGCTTCCTTCGCAGGCTTCTTGCCGATGCTCGACATCAGCATCTCCTTCTCAGCGGGGCCCCATGCCGGACTCGGAAAAGCGTCCTCTTCGAACTCGTCTCCGGCATCCAGCGGTACATCCGGGACGCTGCCGTCCGGAATCTTCAAGGCGAAATTGATGTCCGCCCGAGCCGCGCGCTCCTCCATCATCTTCAGCCCACGACGGTGGCCCAGTCCCTCCGAGATGAAAGAGACCAGCAACTGATTGATGGAGATCTGGTCTTCGGAAGAAGGGGCTTTCGCCTGTTCCAGAATGTGGTCGGGGAGACGAAGAGCGAACGAATTCATCTCGGTTCCTTTCCTGCTTCAATTCGGCGACAAAGTCGCCGGGGTGGACGGCTCTCAACTCGAATGCGGCCACGGCGGGATGTCCGAAATCCCGATCGCTCGTCACGATGGTCCGCGCTCCGGCTGCAAGGCCACATTCGGTAGTGCTTGACAATGTCCCCGTTTGGCCACCTCGTCCCCTGATAAGCACGAGAGTGGAATCTACGTCCGGCTGCTGGGGGCAGAGCATATTCCGGCTTAGGAACCAAAGATTCGCCGGGGCTTTCCTTTCGCCGGGGTCGTCATCCATCGCCGGCTGGAAGTGATGGCTGCCCGGCCTTTACACGCCCTGCCGGGGCCGTTCTTGACCTGCTCGCCGCCGACCGTGAGGGGCATTACTCGTCTTGATACGGGAGAGGAATTGGCTCGTGCAGGGCGTGCCCCAAGAAGGTGTCCGGGAGCGGCTGTTCCAATGGAGACGACTGCGGTGCTGGATTGACGCGGCATGGCTCGGTTCCTTCTGCTATCGGCCCCCACCAAGCATCCTCGCTGGTTGGGCGGGAGCACGGCCGGTCCATCCCATTCCCAGAGCATCGTGATCGGCGATCGCGATCGGGGGCAACCAGGAGGCGCGCACTGCTGACAGTCTGCAACACGGGTAGCTTGATCTTTTGCCTAACCGCAGAGGATCGAGATGCCGACCGAGAGACTGTCCATGCGCCACATTCGCGAAGTTGTGCGCCTGCACTACAGCGCATGTCGCAACGGGCCGTTGCCCGCAGCCTAGGCCTGGCCCAAGGCACGGTCAGCAAGTACCTCAACCGAACCCGCCGCGCCGGCCTGACCTGGCCGTTGCCGCCGTAGCTGGATGACGATGTCCGGCTCGAGAACCGCCTATACGCACGGATGCGAACCATCGCCGCACCGCTCACAGCAGATGAAATTGCCGGGTTGGCAGCTTACTACGCTGTGAGGAAATCTCGGTAAGATTGCTCCTGCGCAGGAACTGCGCGACGTGTCTCGACGATTTGCAAGAAGTGCTTCTCTTGGAAAGAGGACAAGGACATGCCCGGGATCAAGCAGCTGATCGAGGCCTATCAGTCCGCGTTCAAGGGAATTTCCTATATCACGGCCTGGTGAACGTCTGCCGCGCCTCCCGCGGCGGATCAGCCACCATTTTGTCCGTATGCACATCCATCCTACGTCTCCGTGGAGGCGAGAGCGGCTTGCCGCGACAGTTTTCTGACGAGAGCTCGCATGCGCATCGAACCGGTCTTCCTGTTTGATCTCGACGGCACGCTGGTCGATAGCGTCTATCAGCACGTGCTTGCGTGGAAGCAGGCGCTCGACTCCGAGGGCATTGAACTGTCGGTCTGGCGCATTCATCGCAAGATCGGGATGAGCGGCGGCCTTTTCACCAATCAGCTCCTGCGCGAGATCGGCGTCGAGATCAGTGCGGAGCGGATCGACCGGCTGCGCCGCGCGCACGCGACCTCTTACCAGAAGCACGCGAGCCAAATCCGGCCTTTGCCGGGCGCGCGCGAATTGTTGCACTGGTTGTCCGAAGCCGGAATTCCGTGGGCGATTGCCACGAGCGGCCGCATGGAAACCGCTGCTGTGAATCTGGCTTCGCTCGGCGTCGATCCGGAGCAGAGCTCTGTGGTGACGCGCGACCAGGTCAAATATGCCAAACCCGACCCGGACCTGTTTCTCGCTGCGGCCGCGCGACTGGACGCGCCGATCGAGACGGCCTTCGTGGTCGGCGATAGCGTCTGGGACATGATGGCGGCCGTTCGCTGCCGCGCCCTGGGGATCGGGCTCCTGAGCGGCGGCTACGGGCCCGACGAGCTGAGGCAGTCGGGAGCATTCCGCGTCTATGACGATCCGGCTGATCTTTTGCGCCGGATCGATGAAGTCGGGGGACGGCGCTGATCAGCGGATTTAAAGCGCGCTGCCGCCCGGATTCCAGCCGCGCCCGCCCTCGCCGAGAAGCTCACCGTCAATTATCGTAGTTCTTCCAATGGTTCCTTGCGAATCCGCGCCGCCCGAACGACGTGCCACTTCTCCGCGTCGGCCTGGGCGACGTAAATGTCGAGAGCGACCACGCGCGGAAAGGCTGATTTCGCGGCGGCATCGTCAGCGGTCTCGATCGACACCGTCAACGCGACTGTCGGCATGTGTCCGCCGGGCCGCGGCGTCACCGTCAGGATCCGGCCGATGCCATGCAGGTTCGCCGTCGGCGCCGGCATGGCGACGAGCAGGAGATCTCCGCTGGCGGGCGTGGGGCCATCCGTCGACAGGATCGCGTGCCAGATCATCGTTTCTCCTTCCCGCGCTTGGCCAGCGCCCGCGAGATGTTCAGGCCGATCAGTCGCCCGCGCGCGGTGTCCCGCAGGAAGTGCGCCGCTGCGCGAGCACGTCCTCGCCCTCTACAACGCCGGCGGCCTCGTCATCGAAGTCCCCGATCCAGGCCGCGACCAAGCGCGTGATCTCCGGAGGCGGCGCCACCGAGCGCGCTATCGCGATCTCACCCCCTTCTCGCCAAAGCAAAGCGGAGGCGTCAGATGCTGTCGTTTGATGACCCGCAGTTCCGGAGAACATGAACGGCATTGCCGCCGCCGTCCAAGCGTCGTCCCGACGCACCGTGAAGGCCATGAGCCTGAACGCCAAGGATCGGATGCTGGATGCGCTGGTGAAGTACGTCACAAGCCGACTCCGTTCACGATGCACAAAGGCGCATCCAACGCCTCGAATCCTGCGGTGCAGCACGGTGACATCGTCTCTACGTTTCCATCGGAGAGATCCAGTCGTCCTACCTGCACTACGTCTTCGACTGAGGCGTGCGCCATCACGGCGATCCTGGCACGGTGGAGAGACCGCATCTGGCTGCCGACATTCGCCAAAAGGCCCGAAGGATCGCTACGGCGGCCTAAGCGATGGATTCGTCAAGAAGCGAGCTGCGCTCATCTCCCGGAACAAGAAGGGCAAGGGCGCCAGCAAGGTCTCGCGCTACGTTCGCCGGCCCGCCCGTCTGCGCTTGCCTGGAACCACGCATTAGAGAATTGCGTTCATCCCAATCGTTCATGCGCGGGGAAACACATGGCCAATCCAACCGAGCAAGAAATCCGCCAGCGCGCCCACCAGCTCTGGGAGCTGGCCGGTAGCCCCGAAGGTCGCGAGCAAGAGTTTTGGTATGAGGCCAAGCGCGAACTGAAGGAAAAAGACGGCGACACCAATAGGGATGAAAAATCCGCGACCTTCGTAGAGTAAGCTTGAGACCCGGCTCTGAGCAAGGGCCGGCCTTGCGAGCGACTGCGCCTTCGTGTTTGCGATGCTGCCGGTCTGGAAGCGGGTGCGTTGAGGCAAGACCGGCATTTCGACCAGCTCCGCACCCGCCGTGCTCATGACCTCCTTCGTGGTGTGGATGGCGTTGCCCGCTACATCTCGTTCTTTGCCGAGGATACGACGTCCTGGCGGAGCGCGACGCCTTTGCGGCGGCTCTCGATTATTTCGCGAAGCGGGGCGAAGCAAAAATCTATTACTATTCGAAGTACGAGCGCACCACACCAAAAAGCTTCAGCGGAAATATCCGGACATCTGCACACCAGAAGACGTGGAGCGATTGTTCATCCCGGTACGTCACCGGCTTGGGGAAGGTCACCATGATGCCAGCCTCGTGGCACGATCAGGACGCGGGATGCGTCTCCGGCTTAATGGCCAGCACCGTGTTGTAGGGGTTGCCGAACACAAACACCTTCGAGGTTCGCCAGATGATCTTTTCCAGGTCCACGAATGTGCGCATTTTCAGCCGGTACTTCCACAACAGCAGGTGCTGAATGAAATTCCAGGTAAGGCCCCAGGCCCAGAACGGCAATCGACGGTAACGGATCGGGGTGAAGCCAAGCCGCCGCATCTTGTTAACGAGAAGATTGGCCCCGACGAAATTGTAGCGCCAATTCTCGAAGAAAGCGGTGACGCTAAGGTAATCCTCCTTGCGGCGGCAATGATCCAGCGACCCCGGCGATCGGATCAACAGGCGTCCTCCCGGCTTGAGCATCCGCCAGCACTGCGCCAGCCAGGCGTCCAGATCCTTGGTGTAGCCAATCGATTCGAGTGAATAGACGGCGTCAAAGCTTTCGCTCGGGAGATCCAGCCTGTCGAAATCAGTGACGATTACCTGTCCACGTCCGCCGAGTTTCACGAATTTGCGCCGGCAGATATCTGCCTGAACGGACGAATTGGTCACGCACACGACTTCGACGTTACACCGGCTTGCGAGATATGCAGCCGCGGCTCCCGATCCGCACCCGAGATCCAACAGCCGCATCCCATCTTTTGGCTTTAAAAGATGGCATTCGGCTTCGTAAATCTTCGAAAAAGGTGTTCGAGGGAATACGCACGTGCTGTAGTTCAGGTCCTCATCGCGATAGGTGCCGAACACGTCATCATATGTACGCTGCTCGTCATCATGCCTGAGAAAGTCGATCGGCTTGGGAGCCCACTCGATCAATTGAAGCTGCTCGAATTGATTTAGCTCGTGACCGATCCCGCTCGCGTCCTTCGGTCGACTGACCAGGAGAAAAAGTACGTAGTGGAAAAGAG
>JAEWFG010000311.1 GCA_023388935.1 Pseudomonadota bacterium
ATCCAGGCCCAGCGCGACTTCTTCGGCGCCCACGGCTTCGACCGCATCGACGGCCTCGATCAGCATCACGGCCCATGGGGATCGTGACCCTGCGTCCCGCCGTCGAGACCAGGCCGCGTTGTCGAGCCTAGCGGCTGAGTGAAGCAAGGTTTCGGAGCCGGGCCAGTTCCGCCTTGGCGTAGCCTTCATCGCACTCGTCCGCCCTCTTTCGGGGGCGGACGAGCCATTCAAACGTCGCGTTCGCTACTCAGAACTCCTCCCAACGCTCCTGGGAGGTATCGACGGCGGCGTTGCCGGAGAAGGCGCTGGCAATCTTACGGCCGAGGGCACGAACCGGAGACGCCACGAATGCCTCCCTGCCCGTTGCCGCGCGAACAGGGTTCGCTGCCTGCCGCACGCTGCCCGACAACTTGAATTGTGCCAGAAGCTGATTGAGCGCACCCACTTCCTGCGCCAGGCCGTGGGTGGACGCCGTGGTCTCCTCCACCATTGCCGCATTCTTCTGCGTGTCCTGGTCCATCTGATTGACGGCAGTGTTGATCTGCTGGAGACCGGACGACTGTTCCTGTGCGGCCTCTACGATGCCGTTGACGTGCCGGTTGATCTCCTGCACCTCTGCGACGATCGTCTCGAGCGCTCGGCCCGTATCGTCGACCAGATGCACGCCTTCCCGAACCTGAGTGCTCGAGGTGCCGATCAACTCCTTGATCTCGCGTGCTGCCGTCGCTGAACGCTGGGCAAGTTCGCGCACTTCCTGCGCTACGACAGCGAAGCCCTTTCCGGCGTCACCCGCGCGGGCGGCTTCCACGCCGGCGTTGAGGGCCAGCAGGTTGGTCTGGAAGGCAATCTCATCGATCACGCCGATGATGTTGTTGATCTCCACAGACGACTTTTCGATCTGTTCCATCGCCGCGACAGCACGACGGACCACTTCACCGGATTTCTCCGCTCCGGAGCGGGTACGGGCGACAAGTTGCCCCGCTTCCTGTGCGCGCACGGTCGAGTTCTTCACCGTGGCGGTGATTTCCTCAAGAGCGGCGGCGGTTTCCTCGACGGCAGCCGCCTGCTGCTCGGTGCGCTTGGCCAGATCATCGGCGGCCGACCGGATCTCATTCACGCCCGCATTGATGTTCCGTGCGTTGTCGGAAACTTGCGTAAGTGTCGATTCCAGCTTCTCGGCCGAGTTGTTGAAGTCGCGGCGCACGGTATCGAGCGCTTCGGTGAAGGGCTGTTCGATCCGGTAGGACACATCGCCGTCCGAAAGCTTGGAGAGCCCTACCGCAAGATTGTCGACGGCGAACTTCACAGCCGCGGCGTCCCTTGCCTCCTGTTCCTGGCGGGCGATCCGCTCCTTCTCGGAAAGGCTTCGGTTGGCTTCCGCTTCCTCTTCCAGGCGGGCCTTCGCCCGGTTGTTCTCGAGAAGGACTTCAAGAGAGCGCGCGAGGTCGCCGATCTCGTCATTGGCTTGGCTGTCCTTCAACGTGAGCTGAAGATTGCCCTGCGCGATCTGCGCCGTCTCGCCGATGATGTTTGAGATGCGACCGATGAATCGACGAGCGATGAGCCAGCCGGCCAGGGCGAGCACGACGGCGGCCATCAGGATGATCAGCGCGGCGTCACGCATCATCGCGTCCAATTGTGCGAGAACCGTGCTCTTCGGCACGGACACGATCGCATACCATTTCATGTCCGGCGTCAGCGCCACGGGCGAGGCAATGGCTATGTGGACGGTGCCATCCTGGGCGGTTATCTCCCGCTCGACGCCCGGATTGGCAACCAACTCGTCCCAGCCGGTCGTCTGCGCACCACCTTCAGACAGGCTCTTTCCGATCAGGCCCTGATCAGGATGTCCGATGATCTTGCCCAAACCGGTGACGAGGCTCAAATGGCCCGTTTCCATCGGGCGGAGAGCCGCCAGTGCCTCGCTCGTCTCTCGCAGCGAAAGATCAAGGCCAGCGACACCCATGGGCTTGCCGTCGATAATGATCGGCATGGCAATCGAGGTAATCAGGACCTCCTTTCCTCCGATGGCATAGGGATATGGCTCGATTACAACGGTCTTCTGCTGCTTCATGGGCAACTGATAAAAGTCACCCTCACCGGCGGTCGCGTAGCCGGTCAGCGAAGTATGAAGAATTTTCCCATCTTCGCCACGCACGAAGTACGGCACGTAGCGACCCGTCTGGTCGTGGCCGGTCGCACCTGCAAAGTCACCGTCCCTGCCATCGAATGCATTCGGCTCCCAGCCGGTCCACAACGCAAGCACGTTGTGATTGTTCTTCAGCATGTCACTAAGGACGTGGTCGATCCTGGTTCGGTCAGCATCGCTGTTCTCTTTTGCCGTTTCCAGAAAGGAGGCCAGCCCATTGACGATATGAACGGTCCCACCAATTTCCTTTTCGACGACCAACGCCTGAGACTTCGCAATCTCGCGCATACGCTCAAGGCTGCTCGCTTTGACGTCCTCGTAGGAGCGGAAGAAGAGGAACGCCGACACGGAGATTGTGGCAACGACGCCGCACGCAGCAACGGCAAAAATGTTTCGACCGGTGGTCGACTTGAAAAGCATGGGAAGCCCCGTAAACAGATGAAATAGACAGAATAAGGTCGTGGTGGCGTCATGCCGCGACGTTTTGAATCGCAGCTCGGCAGTGGCCGCCTCAACGCGGCAACAAGACCAGGCGTTTGACCCAGCCCCCTTTATCTACAGAACATAGACGGCGCTGCCGTGGATCGCACCCGAAAGACGGGTGCGTGCAGCTCGCTTGGGAGGTGACGTTATGAAATGCGATAATGATTAAAATAATGCTGACCAATCACTCGAATCATCCTTCGGAACAAGGGTTTGGGGGGAACGCGCCATTCTGACGCTCGATCAGCAGTGGAGGTCGCAGCCCTCCCATGGGAATTATCCGCGGAAAAATGCAGCTGATGCACAAATGTTGCGCAGCGAGAGGCGCGCGGGACACAGTTGTTGATTTTAACGGGATTGTCCCGCAATTTAGCTTCCAATCTGCAAGCCCAGCCGCTAAGCTAAATTAAATAATCGGCATTTGAGCCCCGTTCCGACCGCGCTTTTCGGCGCGCCGGCGCGGGGTTTTTTGCATTTTGGGGCACCGATGAAGCGGGTCGTGGACATAGGAGTTCTGCTGTCAGGCAGTGGCATGTATGCCGCGATGTCTCGCGCGTCCCGCGAGGGGGTGCTGCAAGGTGTGAAGGAAGTGAACGCCGATCCGCGCCTCGACGTCTCGTTCCGCGTCGTCGCGCGCGACCCGGAAGGGCGGCTTGATCGCTATGCGCCGCTCTGCCGCGAGATCCTGCAGGGGTCCGACGCGCGCCACATCTTCGGCTGCATCACCTCCGCCAGCCGAAAGGAAGTCATTCCCGAGCTGGAGCGCTTCGACGGGGTTCTCTGGTATCC
>JAEWFG010000327.1 GCA_023388935.1 Pseudomonadota bacterium
GCAATCTTCGCCTTCAGTGCTGCGTCGATCTTCCGTCTCGTCTTCTTCGTCATCATGCCCTCCGTCTATCAAACGGAGCGGCCCTTTTCCAACTCAGCCTCTGGTCCCAAAATCGGGGTCCATTTCAATCCGTTGTCCGCACGATATTTCGGATTGCGTTCAGGTGTCCGCCTATCTGCGCCTTGAAATTGGTGGCGATGCGGAACGTCGTACCGTTAATTTTCCGCTGCGCCGCTTGCGCTAATCGAATTTTTTCTTTCGTCACATTAACGCGGCTAATCAGGCGGTCGAAATAAGGCCTAAACTCGCTATCTTTCGCAGGCACCTCGTCGTTCACATCTAAGTCGATGTTCCGCGCTTCTGAAAAGGCCAGCATATAGACGGCATATTCTCGCTCGCCGTTCATATTTTGGGTGCACCCGAATTTGAATTGCTCTCTCAATAACGCATCAAACGCAATGAAGGCTTCGAGATCGTCTTCCGGTAATTCTTCCAATTGATCTTCAGTGATCATCTCATGCCCCTGGTGTTGCGCCTTAAGTCCGCAGCAGACTTCATCTGATTAAGTTGATTGGCAGGAAGGTCATCAAGGTATTGGATCCCCAGGATACGCATTCGCTGGCACCCAACACAAACATTGGCTGCGTGCTTGTCTCCATCACTACCCCAGTTCATTCTCGAATAGCCGCATGATTTTACTCGGCGTTGTATCAAGTGCTTTCCACACTTTCAGAAATATCGTGACCACTACCTTCTACAAGGCCGTGAAAGCCGGTCGTCTCAAGATCAAGCGCAACGGTGCCAAAATCATCGTTATGCGTTCTGCGTTCAACGATTTCCTCCACAACCTGCCTGATGGGTAGGCTTTCTACTCATGGCATTTACTCATGTGCCCCTCCGAAGAAAACGATAAACAATTCAATCGCTTCTGGGGTGAGGTTTGAATCCTGCTGGGATCGCCAGGCGATGTTGTACTTGCCGGCATCCCGCAACGTGACCAGCTTGCGGCCGGCGACCTCTATCGGATCATCGAAAGGCCAGCTCCAGCCCTGTACAAACGGTCTCCGCCTGGAAGGGTAAACATGGTCGCGCGCAGATGGGTGAACTCAGCTCTTCGCGCGCGCTTCCGGGAGCTGTATGTTGGCGGCTTCGACAGCGTGCAGTCGCGGCGCCGACGTTTTCCGCCCAATTTCCAAGGCCTGTGACCACACGGTTGCGGAGGAGAGCAAAATGCGCGTGTTCTTCGTGACGTTTTTCGCATTGGCTTCGCTGGCCCAGGTTCATGCACAAGACAGGATCAAAAAGCCCGACTCGGGAAAGTGCAGCTACATGCTGAAGAACGGGGCTACGTACGAAGTTGCCTCCGATGAGACTCTTTGCTGGCGCGTGCCAGAGCCTTCCTACAAGGAGTACACGCTGCTGCGCTGTGACCCGCCGGCGCTGCAGGAGATTGTCCGGGTGAAGCCCGGCGATCCCCGCTGCAAGAAATACGAGGAGCGGCAATAGGCCCGACGCTGGCGGCGATGATCGCCAAATTTCCTGTTCGCCGCCGACGGCGCGACCGTCGACCGGAGGAGTGCGACTACCAATGACGGAATGACTTCACGAGGGGCAAGGTCGGCTCTGGTCCGCGGTCACTTACGCAACAGCGCGAATATGCGTGTTCCGGGCGCGTGGGTGGGATCTTCGTGGAAGGATAGCAATGTGAGCCCTACATTTCGGCATTGGCCGCCGAGCTGCGCCGTATCAAGCGGCGGCGCGCCACGCCAGGTTTGATCCGATGTCAGATGATCGCGGCGTCTGACGAGAGAAGCCATCCGCAGGGCCCAGGAAGGAATGGAAAACCGCCGTGAAGCTCCGGTGCGAAAATGAAGGTATGCAAATCCACCGACTTTAAGAACGCGGCTGACCTCGCTCACGCTCTGCCATATGACCTTGTGGGTCGGCATGTGCTGAAAGACCTCGTACGACCACACGAAATCGACCGTTGCGCTGCCGACTGGCAACGTCAGCCCATCTGTCGGAAGAAAGCTGATGTTGCTGAAGGCACTGTTCTGCTCCCTCGCCTGAGCGATCATCTCGTCGGAAACATCGACAGCCAAGACCTGCCGAAACGATTTTGCGAGAACCCGGCTGAAGCGGCCAATACCGCAGCCGAGATCCAGTGCGGTGGCTTTGGTCGTGTCGATTGCGAGCTGATCGAGCACCGGCTTGAGTAGGACACCAGCACGTTCTTCGCCGAGCTTGAAGAATGCATCGACGTCACCGTCCCAATGCTTGGTCTCGACGTAATAGAACGGGTCATGTTTTGCGCGTTTGTTCCATGCGCTCTTCATCGATTCAGATTGTGATTGGCGCACCGTGACAAGCCTTCCAGAGGTTGCACTTCCTGGAGGCTAACGGGAAGGCTGTGATCTCGTCAATACAGCACCATCCACCCCCTCCAATTCGGGGCGGTCACAGCCAGCCAACGGCGGCGAAGAACGAATGCTCCTACGTGAGACCGAGCCAGCTGGTTGACCGCGCGACATCAGTCACAGCGAGTCGCGCAAAGGATAAGGCGCGAGGTCACCTCGATTAACGTGGGATCTCCCGAAGAATGCGCCCAGTCCGTCCGCTGGTTGCGCCGATCGCGGGCGAGCTCGTGCCAGGCCAGGGCCAGCCGGATGAGGCGTTGCCGGTCGGCTCCCTCGGCGGCCACGGCCCGCTTCATCGCGGCCTCGGCTTCGCGCTGTGGATCGTACTTACACATGAGGCTGATACCCTTACCCGGTCGGCCTGCAGAAGCGGATGGCAATTTCGTCCGTATGATTGCGGTGACTTCCTTGTCGCTCGCGCTGATTCAGCCAGATCTGTGAATTGCGTCACAGCCGGCGCCCGGCGTCTCCGCTAAACAGCTCCTCGACCCGCTCCCAAAGACCCGAGAAAGCGTGGGTGGCCGTCATGAAACGAGAAGCAGCAACCGAGCCTCACGTCCCGACTCAGCGAGACAGATCCGACCTGTTCGGCGTCACTTTTCTTGCGACCATGGGCATCGTGATGCTGGCCTGGATCGCAGGCCTGGTCTGGGCCGCGATGGCGTTCTTCAACTGGCTCGTGTCCTGATTCGCGATGCGATCAGGCTCTCGTCCGCAAGCAATGAACGCCACCGCGGATCGCGCTTTAGAACAGGCAGTTCACCACCTGCGCCAGCTTGATCCCGCCGCATACGATCATGGCCCATAGCGCCAGGCTGATCTGGATTGCATCCAGCATGTCCCACGTCCCCCGCGAATCATGTCCCGACATTTTTTTCTTTTGAGGATCGCGTGAAGCGGTAACGAGCGCCAGTGCTGATCTGAAACAAATGACCAAAAAAGAGGCGGGCCTACGCCCGCCTCTTCGCTTCAGACGTTGCTCAGAAACTCAGTAACATGCGCGGGGATCGGCCTGCACATATTGGCCGTTCGGATAGCGGTAATAGCAGGTGCCCTGGGCCAGATAATAGCCGGGACGCGCGGCAGCCGTAGCGCCGGCGATCGCGCCGGTCGCGCCACCGAGAACCGCGCCTGCAGCAGCCCCGGTTGCGTTGCCCGAGATCAGGCCACCCAGCACGCCGCCGACGATGGCACCGCCAAGCGCGCTCGCGCCAGGATCGGCCGGCGGCGGAGGCGGAGGTGGCGGCGCATAGACGACCGGAGGCGGCGGGGCATAGGCCATCGGCACGTCGTCGATGTAGTCCTCGGAGATGTAGGCGGGCGGGCCGGCCATCCGCTGCGGATAATAATACCAGACGCCGCCAACGTCCCACCACCAACCGGAGCGGCCGTTGCGGACTTCGTGGCGCCAGCGTCCGCCATCCCAGGCGAGGTTGCCGCGATAGGCGTGTCCGCCCCAGTCGCGCGCCGGTGCCGGACCGCGGGCCATGTAGCGTCCTGGCGGCGGGCCGCCGGCGCCGTGCGGTCCGGGACCGGGTCCCGCGACACGGGGCTGGCCGCCGGGTTGCGGCGCAGGCCGGGCCGCCTGCTGCGGCGGCGGGCCTTTGCGCATGTTTTGATTGTTCTGAGGCGGCGCGCCTGCGCCTGGTGCTGCCGGCGACGGGCCGGGTCCCCTCGGCGGTCCTGCGTCCTGCGCCTGGGCCGAAACGGCGAGCAGTGACATGGCCGAAACCAAGGGAATGATGATCTTCATGCGGCTGGACGCAATCATGCGTGCTTGACCCCCTACTCTCTCGATTGCCGTGGTCCTTGGCGCGATAGACGATTCGGGTCGCGCCTGACTGATGCCGGCTGACATAACTGACCTGCTTTGGTCGGCTAAGTCCCGTTACAAATGTTTAAGATCACGGCAATTTTTCGTTGGCACAGGTCTCGCTGGAGCGCTTCTAGCGGGCCGGTTCGATCACATTGCAGTTGCTCCGCCCCGACATCAGGCAGTCCTGCATCTTGCTGGCGGCGGTGAGGTCGCGGGCGAGCCACCACCCCACGCCGAGGATCACAATAGCGATAATCAGGCCGGCGATCGCGCCGCGGCGGTTGTCACCGTCTTGAGGCTTTGGAGAGGATTTGGGCGCCTCACCCGGTTCGGACTTGGACTGGAGCTTGGACTCGGGCTTGGACATGGCTACCTGGACGCTCGGATGAGACGGCTTTATCACCTGTGCGACGTGGCGTCACATGCCGCCCGGCCTCTCCGGTTTCAGCCTCGGGTCTGCCGGATTGCATCCTTGCGCGAGGTTTCGACCGCCGGGGTGGCCTGCTGGACCCGCGGGGCGCAGGTCGTGAGCACGAATGCGGTCTGGGTGCATTCCCAATCCGCACCTAGGACAGCACTCTCGATCGGCCGCGGACGGGCGAGCTGCAGGGCGGCGGCGGCCACGGCTGCCACCACGAAGGTGATTGCGAGCGCCTTCAGGCTCTGTCGGAAGATGGTCATGCCCGTACTCCGTCTGTATCGGGGCGGACGCTAGGCGTCGCCCTCGTGCGCCCTTATGAGGGACATCACAATTCGGCAGTTTTTTCGGGCTACGAGAGATCGTCGGGGGGCGATTTTCGTCTACCTGATCGGCTGCGATTGTGGGTGGCTTCGCGACGCGCGACGATGTACACGCATGTTCCGTCGCGTGGCGCCTGCTATGCCCAGCCGACGTACCAACAGCCAGTGATGTAGGATTGAAAGCGAGGAAGACAAGGCTCGTTCGATGAGTGGATTCAGGGAACCCGGGTACGCAGACCGGCAGAAGGCGGCACAGGACGCCCGTAAAAATCTTTTGAACAAGTTCAAGTCGCAGCCGGGGCACGACGATCCCGCGGTGGCGGCACGTCGCGCCGAACGCGAGGCACTCGCGGCCAAGCGCGCCGAGGCAAAGGCTGCACGCGAGGCCGAAAAGGCCGAGCAGAAGCGCATCGCGGAAGAAGCTGCAGCGGCGGAGGCGGCACGGATCGCCCGCGAAGCGGAAGAAGCGGTCGCCAGGCAGGCTGAAATCGAGGCCGAGCAAAAGGCCAAGCGCGACGCCCGCTACGCCGCCCGAAAGGCCAAGCGCAAGTAACGTTCACGAGTAACGTTCAATTGAAATTGAACTGAGACATTGCTCCGGGGCGGTCCGTGTGACCGCCCCTACGCTTTCGAGAACAGGCGCTTGCCTTACGCAAGCGCCCCGGCGACGGCAGAGGATCAATTCTTCTTCATCATCCCGTCGTCTTTCTTCATCCCGTCCTTCGACATGTGGTCCTTCTTCATGCCGTCGTCCTTGGACATGGTGTCCTTCTTCATGCCGTCCTTGGACATCGTGTCCTTCTTCGTCATGCCGTCATCCTTGCCCATCTTGTCCTGAGCAAAGGCGGCCGGCGACAGCGCGAGGCCAAGCGACAGAGCAGCAGCCGAGACGCCGAGTGCGATGCGGGTACGAATGGTCATGAGCATCTTCCCTTCGAGATGATGTGGGTCAGCGACATACGCCGCTATCCAATCTCGACGCATCGACAGCCGAAATTGTTACGCGCTCTCGGATAAATTTCAGGGGGGACCGGCCGCCATCCATCGTTCGATGGAGGACGATACGAGGACCGGCAGTGTGCAGCGCAGCAAGGCTGACACTTGCGGTTGCATTCGGTCTCGAACTATCAGATTAGAGATCATCGAGTGGAAGACCGGCTAGGATGGGCCTCCGCGCCAGTCTCAACAACTCACCCAAATCACACCAAACAAGAACCGTCCAAGGGGATCAATCCATGTTCACGCGCCGTCAACTGATCGCGACCGCCGTCGCCGCGCCCGCCATTCTTCGCTTCGGCACCGGCACCGCGCATGCCGCGACCACGCTGAAGATCTCGCATCAATTCCCCGGCGGCACCATCGACAAGGGCGATTTCCGCGACCGGCTCTGCCGCATGTTCGCGGCTGAAGTGGCCAAGCGCAGCAATGGTGACATCTCTGCCGAGATCTATCCGAACTCCTCGCTGATCAAGACCAACGCGCAGTTCTCCGCGATGCGCAAGGGCGCACTCGACATCAGCCTCTATCCGATGCCCTATGCCGGCGGCGAACTGCCGGAGACCAATATCGGCCTGATGCCGGGTCTCGTCACAACCTACGACCAGGGCATGCGCTGGAAGAAGGAGCCGGTCGGCAAGGCGCTGACCGACTTCCTCGCCGACAAGGGCATCATCCTGCTCACCTGGGTCTGGCAGGCCGGCGGCGTTGCCAGCCGCTCCAAGGCGATCGTGGCGCCCGAAGATGCCAAGGGCCTGAAGGTGCGCGGCGGCTCGCGCGAGATGGACATGGTGCTGCAGACCGCCGGCGCCTCGGTGCTGTCGGTGCCGTCGAACGAAATCTACGCGGCGATGCAGACCGGCGCCTGCGATGCCGGCATCACCTCCTCCACCAGCCTGATCTCGTTCCGTCTGGAAGAGGTCGCGAAGTCGCTGACCTCGGGCGCGGGCGCCTCCTACTGGTTCATGCTCGAGCCGCTGATGATGTCGAAGGCGATCTTCGACAAGCTGCCGAAGAACCAGCAGGACATCCTGCTCGCGGTCGGCACCGAGCTCGAAGCCTTTGGCCGCAAGGGCGCGCAGGATGACGATATCGAGGTCGCCAAAGTTTACGAGAAGGCCGGCGCCAAGGTCTCGGCGCTCGATGCCGCGACCGTCGGCAAGTGGCGCGACATCGCCCGCGACACCGCGTGGAAGGATTACGGCGCCAAGAGTGCGACCGCGGCGAACCTGCTCAAGCTCGCCTCCAACGTCGCAGCATGATGCACGGTCCGGTTCCGGATCGTGACGCCCAGAACAGCGCTGTCGCAGGCCACGGGCTTGCGGCGGCACTCGATCGGGGTCTCGCCATCCTCAACAGCATCATCATCGTGTTCGCAGCGATCGCGCTGGTCGCGGCCTGCGCCATCCTGAGCTACAGCGTGCTCAGCCGCGCCTTGTTCAAGGCCGCCAATTATTGGCAGGACGAGGCCGCCGTGTTCCTGCTGGTCGGCGCCACCTTCATGACGGCCGCCTATGTGCAGCAGAACCGTGGTCACATCGGCATCGAGGCCTTCGTCGGCCTGCTGTCGCCGTTGGCGAACAAGGTCCGGCTCTGGCTGGTCGATGCCGCAACGTTTCTGTTCTGCGCCTTCTTCACCTGGAAGTCCTGGACGCTGGCGCATGAGGCCTATGTCGACGGTCAGGTCTCGAACTCGATGTGGTCGCCGCCGCTCGCCATTCCCTATTCGCTGATGGCGCTCGGCATGAGCCTGCTCTGCGTCCAGATTATCGTGCAGCTTGCGCTGCCTTTCGCGGGAGCCAGGCGGCCATGAGCGTCTTCGGTATCGGCCTCTCCTACGGGATCGCGACGCTGCTCGTGATGTTTTCGGGCATGCCCATTGCTTTTGCCCTCGGCGCGGTCGCACTCGTGTTCATGGCCATCTACATGCCCGCCGCCTCCCTCGATACGGTGACGCAAAACGTCTACGAGGAAATGGCCTCGATCACGCTCTTGTCGATTCCGCTGTTCATCCTGAAGGGAGCTGCGATCGGCAAGTCGCGCGCCGGCCAGGACCTCTACTCGGCCCTGCATGCCTGGCTGCATCGCGTCCCCGGCGGCTTGGGCGTTGCCAACGTCTTCGCCTGCGCGTTGTTCGCGGCGATGGCGGGCTCCTCGCCCGCGACCTGCTCGGCGATCGGCTCGGCCGGCATCCCCGAGATGCGCAAGCGCGGCTATTCCGGCGGCTTCGCGGCCGGCATCATCGCCGCTGGCGGCACGCTCGGCATCCTGCTGCCGCCATCGATCACGATGATCCTGTTCGCGGTCGCCGCGGAAAAATCGCTCGGCCGCCTGTTCCTCGCCGGCATCGGGCCCGGGCTGCTTCTGGTCTCGCTGTTCGGCGCCTACGCCGTGATACGTTTCCGCCACGAATATGCCGCCGCCGAGGCCATCTACAAGAAGGGCGGCCCGGAAGCAGCGATCCTCGCCCGCGACGAGTACACCCTCGCTGAGCGCTTCAGCGTGCTGCCGCGCGTGATCCCCTTTGTGCTGCTGCTCACCGGTGTGATGGTCGCGCTCTATGGTGGTTACGCCACGCCGTCGGAGACCGCCGGCCTCGGCGGCCTGCTGGCGCTCGCCCTGATCGCCGCGATCTACAGCGTGTGGCGGCCGAGCGACCTCGGTCCCATCATGAAATCGACGATCCGGGAATCGACCATGCTGATGATGATCATCGGCATGTCGCTGCTCTATTCCTACGTGATGAGCTACCTGCACATCTCGCAATCGGCAGCCGAATCCGTCGTCGCGATGCATCTGCCGCGCTGGGGCCTGTTGTTCGCGATCCTCGTCATGGTCGTTGTGCTCGGCTTCTTCCTGCCTCCGGTCTCGATCATCCTGATGACGGCGCCGATCATCCTGCCGCCGCTGCGTGCCGCGAACTTCGACATCATCTGGTTCGGCGTGGTCATGACCATCGTGATGGAGATGGGGCTGATCCATCCACCTGTCGGCCTCAACATCTTCGTCATCCGCAACGTCGCACCCGACATCCCCCTGAGCGAGGTGATCTGGGGCACGCTGCCCTTCGTGCTGCTGATGATGGCCGCGGTGCTGCTGCTCTGCTTCGTGCCGGAGATCTCGACCTGGCTGCCGGACATGGTGATGGGGCCGGACGGGAGCAGGTAGCGCCTCAACCTCGTCATTGCGAGGAGCGAAGCGACGAAGCGATCCAGACTGTCTCAGCGGACGGATTCTGGATTGCTTCGCCGCGCTCGCAATGACGAAGAGCTATTAGGAGGAAGCGCGCTTCCTCTTCGCGTTCAGTGCGGAAGCAACGCGGCTCACTGGCGGCTTGCCCAGCACGCCACTCATCGTGTTTGTCGCGGTCAGCAGCTTCTCCATATCGATGCCCGTCTTCACGCCCATGCCTTCGAGCATGTAGACGACATCCTCGGTCGCGACGTTGCCGGTGGCGCCCGGCGCGTAGGGGCAGCCGCCGAGACCGCCGGCGGCGGCATCGATGACACGGACGCCCTCCTCCATTCCTGCATAGAGATTGGCGAGCGCCTGGCCGTAGGTGTCGTGGAAATGCATCGCAAGCTTGGCGGCGGGAATGTTTGCGGCAACCGCGCGCAACATCTCCTTCGCCTTGGCGGGCGTGCCGACACCGATAGTGTCACCGAGCGAGATCTCGTAGCAGCCGAGATCCCACAACGTCTTCGCGAGATCGGCAACGGCTTTCGGCTTGATCTCGCCGTCGAACGGGCAGCCGAGCACGCAGGAGATATAGCCGCGCACCCTGACGCTATCGGCTTTGGCGCGCGCGAGAACCGGCTTGAACCGCTCGATGGACTCCGCGACCGTGCAGTTGATATTGGCGCGCGAAAAGCCTTCGGAAGCCGCGGCAAACACCGAGACCACCTTCGCGCCCGCGGCCCGCGCGGCTTCATAGCCCTTCTCGTTCGGCACCAGCACGTGGAATTCGGCGCCCTTCACATGGCTCACGCCGCGCAGCACGGCATCCGAGCTCGCCATCTGCGGGATCGCCTTGGGCGAGACGAAAGCGCCGACCTCGACCGTATGAAGCCCGGCTGCAACCAGCGCCTCGACGAAGGCGATACGCGCCTCGACGCTGACCGGAACCTTCTCGTTCTGGAGGCCGTCGCGCGGCCCCATTTCGACAATGCGGACCTGGTCGCTCATGTCACTCTCCCGAAGGCTCGACCACGGCGAGCTCGACGCCCTCCTGCACGATGTCACCGACCTTGCATTTGATGGATTTCAGCACACCCGCATAGGGCGCGCGCAGGGTCTGCTCCATCTTCATCACTTCCAGGGTGAGGATCGGCGCACCTTTTTCCAGCTTGGCGCCTTCCTCCGCCAGCACGGCGACGACCGTGCCCGGCAATGGCGCCGCGATCTTGTCCTCGCCGGTCTGTTCCTCGGTCTCACCGCCGAACTGATCGATCCAGTGCAGGTCGAACCGGCCGTTGCGCGTGCGCAAGTAAAGTTCATGGCCGTCGATCACGGCCGCGACGGACGATTTGACCCCATCGAGCGTCAGATCGAAGCCACCATCCTTCGGCGCGATCGCGAACGCCAGCTCGCGTTCGCCGATCACGAGCGTGGACGGGCCGCTGCCGTAGTTCAGCGTGATCTTCTGCTCAGGCCCATGCCCGACACCATGCCCGACGCGGAACGCAAAACCGCGCTGGCGGCGGCCGACCGGCATCCAGCCGAAGGTCTGCCAGGGCGAGTTCATGTCAACCTGCGCGCCCTGCCGCTCCTGATTGACGATCGCGGCCACCGCCGCGCAAAGCTCGAGCTCGCCGGGCGCCGGCGCCGCCGGGGTCAGGACTGCCAGCTCGCGTTCGATGAAGCCCGTATCGATCGCATTCGCCCGCACCTTCGGATGCGTCATCAGCGCCGACAGGAACGGGATGTTGGTGACGATGCCGCGGACGTCGGAGTCCTCCAGCCCGCGGTTCAGCCGCTCGATCGCAACATCCCGCGTCGGCGCCCAGGCGATCATCTTGGCCAACATCGCGTCGTAATACGGCGAGACGCTGTCGCCCTCGCGATAGCCGGCATCAATCCGCAGGCCGCCGGTCTCGGCGGGTAAACGCCAAGTCGATATCCTGCCGACCGACGGCATGAAGTTCTTGGTCGGGTTCTCGGCATAGACGCGCGCCTCGACCGCGTGGCCATTGAGTCGGATCTCGTCCTGCTTCAGCGGCAGCGCTTCCCCGAACGCGACCCGCAGCTGCCACTCGACGAGGTCGATGCCGGTGATCAGCTCGGTCACGGGATGCTCGACCTGGAGACGCGTGTTCATCTCGATAAAGAATACGTCCTTGCCGTCGGAGACGAACTCGATGGTACCGGCACCGACATAGTTCACCGCCGCCGCCGCCTTGCGCGCGGCCGCGCACACCGTCTCGCGCTGCGCGGCATTCAGCGTCGGCGACGGCGCCTCCTCGATCACCTTCTGGTGCCGGCGCTGCAGCGTGCATTCGCGCTCGAACAGCGACAACAGATTGCCGTGACTGTCGCCGATCACCTGGACCTCGATGTGCCGGGGATTGTCGACATATTTCTCGATCAACATGCGATCGTCGCCGAACGCGGCCTTGGCCTCGCGCTTGGCGCTGACGATCGCGGGTCCAAGCTCGGCCGCCGAGCGCACGATCCGCATGCCGCGGCCGCCGCCGCCGGCGGACGCCTTCACGAGAATGGGGAAGCCAATCTTGTCGGCCGCCTTCGCCAGCGTCGCCTCGTCCTGGGCTCCGCCGTGATAGCCGGGCACCAGCGGCACGCCGGCCTTCTCCATCAGCGCCTTGGAGCCGGACTTCGAGCCCATCGCCGTCATCATCCCGGCGGTCGGGCCGACGAAGACAAGCCCCGCATCGAGGCAAGCGTGCGCGAACTCGGCATTCTCCGACAGGAAGCCGTAGCCGGGATGTACCGCCTCCGCTCCGGTCTTCCGCGCGGCCTCGATCAGCCGCTCGACGTTGAGATAGCTGTCGCGCGCACGCGCAGGCCCCAGCAGCACGGCCTCGTCGGCAAGCGCGACATGCATCGCGTCGCGGTCGGCCTCGGAATAGACGGCAACCGTGCGCAGGCCCATGGCGCGCGCGGTGCGGATGACGCGGCAGGCGATCTCGCCGCGGTTGGCGATCAGGAGCGTGCGAAAACGCCGGTAGAGCTTTGAGCGGTCCATCGCATCACATCCTGAACAGGCCGAATTTCGTCGGTTCGATCGGCGCATTCGACGCCGCCGAGAGGCCAAGGCCGAGCACCAGCCGCGTGTCGGCCGGGTCGATCACGCCATCGTCCCAGAGACGCGCGGTCGCGTAATAAGGGTGCCCCTGGCTCTCATATTGAGCGCGGATCGGACTGCGGAATTTCTCTTCCTCTTCCCTGGACCAGCTATCGCCCTTGGCCTCGATATTGTCGCGGCGGACCTGGCTCAGCACCATTGAGGCCTGCTCGCCGCCCATCACCGAGATGCGCGCGTTCGGCCACATCCAGAGGAAGCGCGGTGAATAGGCACGGCCGCACATGCCGTAATTGCCGGCGCCGTAGGAGCCGCCGATCACGACGGTGAATTTCGGCACCGAGGCGGTCGCGACCGCCGTCACCAGCTTGGCGCCGTCGCGCGCGATGCCGCCCGCCTCGTATTTTTTGCCGACCATGAATCCCGTGATGTTCTGCAGGAACACCAGGGGAATGCCGCGCTGGCAGCACAACTCGATGAAATGCGCACCCTTGAGCGAGCTCTCGCTGAACAGGATGCCGTTGTTGGCGATGATGCCGACCGGATAGCCCCAGACATGGGCAAAGCCGCAGACCAGCGTCGTGCCGTAGAGCTTCTTGAACTCGTCGAATTCCGAACCGTCGACGGTGCGGGCGATGATGTCGCGCACGTCGAACGGCTTTCGTCCGTCGACCGGCACCACACCGTAGATCTCTTCCGCCGCAAACAGCGGATCGCGCGGGGGGCGCATGTTGAGGTTCGGCCGCGTCGACGGCTTCAGCGTTCCGACGATGCGCCGGGCGATGCCGATCGCATGCGCGTCGTTCTGGGCGTAATGGTCGGTGACGCCCGACTGCCGCGAATGCACGTCGGCGCCGCCGAGCTCCTCCGCGCTCACCACTTCGCCGGTCGCGGCCTTCACCAGCGGCGGCCCGCCGAGGAAGATGGTGCCCTGGTTGCGCACGATGATGCTCTCGTCCGACATCGCCGGCACATAGGCGCCGCCGGCCGTGCAGGAGCCCATCACGATCGCGATTTGCGGGATGCCTTGTGAGGACATCTGCGCCTGGTTGTAGAAGATGCGGCCGAAATGGCGCTCGTCCGGAAATATCTCATCCTGGAGCGGCAGGAAGGCGCCGCCGGAATCGACCATGTAGACGCAAGGAAGGTTGTTCTGTCGCGCGATGTCCTGCGCGCGCAGATGCTTCTTCACGGTCATCGGATAATAGGTGCCGCCCTTGATGGTGGCATCGTTGGCAACAATCACGCATTCGCGGCCCGAGATGCGCCCTACCCCGGTGACGATGCTCGCCGAATGCACGTCGCCGCCATAGAGGTCGTAGGCCGCCAGCGGCGACAGCTCCAGGAATGACGTGCCGGGATCGACGAGGAGATCGACCCGCTCGCGCGCCAGCATCTTGCCGCGCGCGGTGTGGCGGTTGCGCGAGGCCTCGCCGCCGCCGCCGGCGACCTGGCTCAGCTTTTCGCGCAAGTCGGCGACAAGGGTGCGCATGGCATCAGAATTTCGCGCAAAGTCTGATGAAGAAGGATCGATGCTGGAATGGAGCGGCATGTGGTCCCGCGTTTCTTTTGACGTGGTGAGAGGCCGCGGGCAGGTTGAACCAGTTTCGCGGCAATTCCAATTGCGTGGAGGCGCTAAGCCGTCTCGGCCATCAGTTCGCGGCCGATCAGCATGCGGCGGACCTCCGAGGTGCCGGCGCCGATCTCGTAGAGCTTGGCGTCGCGCCACAGCCGCCCCGTCGGAAACTCGCTCGTATACCCGACGCCGCCGAGGGCCTGGATCGCCTCGCCCGCCATCCACGTCGCCTTCTCGGCCGAATAGAGGATCGCGGCTGCCGCGTCCTTGCGCAGCGTCCGCGCATGGTTGGCGCGGTCGCAGGCGCGCCCCACCGCATAGACATAGGCGCGCGTGGCCTGCCAGGTCGAATACATGTCGGCGAGCTTGCCCTGCATGAGCTGGAAATCGCCGATCGGCTGGCCGAACTGCTTGCGCTCGTGCATGTAGGGCACGACTGCGTCCATGCAGGCCGCCATGATCCCGAGCGGACCGCCAGACAGCACCGCGCGCTCATAGTCGAGGCCGGACATCAGAACCCTGGCACCCTCGCCGACGCCGCCGAGCACGTTCTCTTCCGGCACCTCGCACTCGTCGAAGAACAAGGGATAGGTGTTGGAGCCGCGCATGCCGAGCTTGTCGAGATGCTGGCCGTGGGTGAAACCCTTGAAACCCTTCTCGATGAGGAAGGCGGTCATGCCGCGCGGGCCGGCATCCGGATCGGTCTTGGCGTAGACGACGAGCACGTCGGCGTCGCCGCCATTGGTGATCCACATCTTGGAGCCGTTCAGCACGTAGCGGTCGCCGCGCTTGTCGGCGCGCAGCTTCATCGACACCACGTCCGAGCCGGCGCCCGGCTCGGACATTGCGAGCGCGCCGACATACTCGCCAGAGATCAGCTTCGGCAGGTAGCGCTGGCGTTGCGCGTCATTGCCGTTGCGGCGGATCTGGTTGACGCAGAGGTTGGAATGGGCGCCGTAGGACAGCCCCACGGCGGCCGAGCCGCGCGAAATCTCCTCCATGACGACGATGTGGGCGAGATAGCCCATGTTCGAGCCGCCATATTGCTCCGGCGCAGTCATGCCAAGCAAGCCGAGATCACCAAAACGCTTCCAGAGGTCGGCCGGGAACAGATTGGCCTTTTCGACCTCGGCGGCACGCGGGGCGACCTCCGCCTCCACGAAGGCGCGCACGGTGTCGCGCAGCATGGTGATGTCTTCGCCCAGATCGAAGTCGATGCTCGGGATGTTCAAGGCGATTCCTCCAATTTCTTGTCGCCCGAACCTACCCCCGCCCGGGCGCCGGTGCGGTCGAAAAGGTTGCATTTTCCGCCAAGTTTGGCGAGGATTTTTCATGCCTTTTCAAGCCGCGACCGCGACGCCCCGCCGCGCCATGACCCCCGCCGCTTTCGTCCGCGGCGTGATCGCTGCCTATGCCCGCTACGGGCGGGATGCGGCCGAGGCCCTGAGCAAGGGACAGGTCACCGAAGACCTCGTCAAATCAGGCGATGGGCGGGTGACGGCGGCCCAGTTCGAGGCGCTGGCAGGCCATGCGATGCGCGAGCTCGACGACGAGGCGCTCGGCTGGTTCTCGCGCCGGCTGCCCTGGGGGACCTATGGCATGCTGTGCCGCGCCTCGATCACGGCGCCCAACCTTGAGGTCGCGCTCAAGCGCTGGTGCCGGCATCACCGCCTCCTGACCGAGGACGTGCTGTTCGAACTCTCGCTCGGTGAGGAAACCGCGACCATCTCCATCCGCGAGCGGCGCGATCTCGGCCCCTTGCGCGAATTCTGCCTGGTCACCCTGCTCCGCTATGTCCTCGGCTTTTCATGTTGGGCGGTGGACTCCGCCATCGCGCTGCGCAGGGCCGAATTTCCCTATGCCGAGCCCGGCCACGTCTCGGTCTATCCGACTATCTTCTGCAGGAACCTGAGCTTCGATGCGGACGGCACCCGCATCGTCTTCGACAAGCACTATCTTTCGCTGCCCCTCACCCGCAGCGCCGACGACCTCGACAGCATGCTCAAGGGCGCATTGCGGCTGACCGTGCTGCCCTATCGGCGCGACCGGCTGCTGGTCGAGCGTGTCCGCCGCGTACTGCGCAATGCGCGCGGACGCATTCTCGGCGCAGAGGATGTCGCAAGCGAGTTGGCGCTTTCCACGCGCACCATGCATCGGCGCCTCCGCGAGGAAGCGACCTCGCTGCGCGATCTCAAGGAAGAGACGAAGTTCGAGCTCGCCAAGCAGGAGCTGATGCGTGGCCGGGTGCCGATCAAGCGGATCGCGGAGATTGCCGGCTTCCGCAACGAGAAGAGCTTTTCCCGCGCGTTCCGCAGCTGGACGGGCGCTAGCCCACGCGAGTTTCGCGGAAGGTATCGCTGAGGCGCGCATGAACGCCCCGTTGCCTGGTTGTCATAATTTTACGGCCCCCGAGATGAACCTCGGAGGCCGCAACGTCTCGAAACCGGTCGCGATTTCAGCCGTTAGTTCGAGTTGGTCTGGCCGCCGGAGCGGACTTGCTGCGCGAGTGCGTCTGCTTCGGCTGGAGCGCGAGTGCGTCGTTGGCGCTCTTCGCGCCGCCGCTCTGCGAGCACGTGCCGCCGATGCCGCCGGCCGCAGCTCGGCAGGCTTCCATCGTCGGATAGCCGCAGCCATGAGCTGCCTGGGCGCCGTTGGTGATGCAGAAGTCGTCGGCTTGCGCGGCGGGCGCGGTCATCACGAGAAACGCAGAGGCAAACAGCGTCGCGGCGGAGGCGACAAACGTCTTCGAGATCGAGGTCATTGGTGTCTTTTCCTGCTTCAGGGTCCCACAAAAAGAGTCCTCGGCATGCGACGCAGGCTGAGGTTCACGCCTCGCATGTAGGCCCAGCACGGGAACCGACAATCACGGCTCGGCGCATTGCAGGACTTCGTAAATCACATGTTACAGTTAGGTGACTTACTAAGTTATATGGCTGAGCCATTGGTCCAGCTTTGATGAAACCCCTGCCCGGGTCGGGCCGGAGGTGTGCAGTCCCCTACCCAGCTGACGTCACCGCTGCGACCTCCTGCAACGGCAACGGCACATCCTTGGCGACGCCCAGCACCGGGAAGCTGCGGACATTCTTCACATTCGGCATCGCGGCAAAATGCAGGAGCTGCTGGCGCATGCTCTCGACGCTCGGCGCCACGCATTTCAACAGATAGTCGGTGTCGCCCGAAATCCGCCAACACTGCTGGATGCGCGGGATCGCGGCGATCGAGCTCTCGAACGCCTCGAGCACCGGCTGGGCCTGGCTGCCGAGCTGGATCGAGACGAACGACACGACCTCGTAGCCGAGCAGCCGCTCGTCGATGACAGCGCGGACCGCCCGGATCACGCCGCGGCTGAACAGCGATTTCAACCGCCGCAGGCAATTGGGCGCCGAGATGCCGGCGCGCAGCGCCAGCTCGTTGTTGCGAACCCGCCCGTCCTCCTGCAGCTCGGATAGTATCTTCAAGTCGACGCTGTCGAGCTGGTTACGCCCGGCCATCCCCACCTCGTCACGATCCGTCATGCCTCTCACCAGCGAAGCACGCAGCGGAATCGCTGCCAAGGGGGGCAACAATGGGTGAGTCCTTGCGTGAGCCGGGCCTGTCCCGGCTATCACGAGCTTTCACGCGGACGCTAAGACGTGGATGCCCGGGACGTCTGTGCGAAGACGCGCTTCGCGCCTTTGCGCGGGCATGACGACATCTTGGGCGGGAATGACCTTCAGTGGGTCCAGGGCTCGCCGCGGCGGAAGGAGAAATTGTCGGCGTAGGCGACCGGCCGGCGCAGCGATTCCTGGGGCTCGATCACCTGGTAGGCGATACCCTTGCGCTCGCAATAGGCGACCGCCTCCTCCTTGGAGGCGAAGCGCAGCGTGATCTGCTGCTTCATGTCGCCGGACGAGGTCCAGCCCATCAGCGGCTCGACCGCGCGCGGTTGCTCCGGCTCGTAGTCGAGCTGCCATTCCTTGGTCTTGGACCGGCCGGATTGCATCGCGTTCTTGGCGGGCTTGAAAATGCGTGCGGTCATTGCCTGTCCGGCCCTTCTCGTCTTTTCGTTCGATCTTGATGTGTCACGGTAGCAGTTGGCGGAAACCGCGGGCATAGTATAGAGACACCTTTCGGGAACTGATCGGTGATTCCGGCCCCCGGCAGCCTCGGGTATAGTCATTATGCTGCACCGTGACAATTGCGTCGCCGCCGTCCACGCCGGGATCCCGCCCGGCGGAACTGCCTCGTCGACATCGGCGTATCCGTCCCCTTCGAAAGCCCCCGTCGCATGGCCTTCCTGAACGTCAACGCCACGCTCCCCGAGAAAGGCCGCGACCTGCGGCTCGACCTGTTTCGCGGCATCGCGAACTGGGCGATCTTCCTCGACCACATCCCTGACAACGTCGTGAACTGGATCACGACCCGCAACTATGGCTTTTCCGACGCCGCTGACCTCTTCGTCTTCATCTCCGGTTACACCGCCTCCTTCGTCTATGCGCGGATGATGCTCGAGCGCGGCTTCGTCGTCGGCGCCACGCGGCTCACCAAGCGGGTCTGGCAGCTCTACGTCGCCCACATCATCCTGTTCGTGATCTACATCGCCTCGATCAGCTATCTGGCGCTGCGCTTCGGCGATTCCGAGATGATCAACGAGTTCAACGTCGCCGGCCTCGTCGACAATGCGACGGAGACGCTGCGCCAGGGCCTGTTCCTGCGCTTCAAGCCGCTCAATCTCGACGTGCTGCCGCTCTATATCGTGCTGATGGGCCTGTTTCCGCCGGTGCTGTGGTTCATGCTGCGCAAGCCCGACCTGACGATGGCGGTCTCCATCGCGCTGTGGCTGTCTGCGCGTCACTTCGGCTGGAATCTGACCGCCTATCCGGCCGGCCAGTGGTACTTCAACCCGTATTGCTGGCAGGTGCTGTTCGTGTTCGGCGCCTGGTGCGCCATGGGCGGCGCGCGACGCTCCAGTGCGCTGATCAACTCGCCGATCACGCTGTGGTTCTGCTTCGGCTATCTGCTGTTCGCGCTGATCATGACCATGGCCGGCCGCTTCCCCACCCTCGGCGGCATGTTCCCGGAATGGCTGTTCGCGGCCTTCAACCCGAACGACAAGACCAACCTCGCCCCCTACCGCTTCCTCCACTTCGTCGTGATCGTGATCCTGGTGATCCGTTTCGTGCCGAAGGACTGGCCGGGCCTGGAGTGGAAGATGTTCGATCCTGTGATCGTGTGTGGCCAGCAGTCGCTGGCGGTGTTCTGCGTCGGCGTGTTCCTGTCCTTCGTCGGCCATTTCGAGCTGTCGATGAGCTCAGGCTCGCTGCTGGCGCAGATCTTCGTCAGCATCGCCGGCATCGCGATCATGACGACGGTGG
Source organism: Pseudomonadota bacterium (assembly GCA_023388935.1). Lineage (GTDB taxonomy): Bacteria > Pseudomonadota > Alphaproteobacteria > Rhizobiales > Xanthobacteraceae > Bradyrhizobium. Next base: position 19,160 of record JAEWFG010000327.1, read on the forward strand.
CCTATTACATTTCCTGGTCGAAGAAGCAGGACAAGCCGCAGAAGCCACCGCCGCCAAAGCCGGCGGCCGCCCCGGCGGCGACGACCGCCTGAGCCCGATGGCAGCGATCCGGCCTCAGGCCGCCTCGTCGCTATCGAACTCGGTGAATTTCTTGTAGATCCAGTCGCGGCCAAAGCGGCCGTGACAACCGCTCGCCTTCAGCCTCGCCGATCAACCTAACTTGTTGTGACGGAGCGCCCAGACTGGTTGAATGCCGGCGCCGACTTTTCTAGATTTGAGAATGAGCGCGTCGTTTGAGACGCGCGGCAATTTTGAACTGACATCAAATTTCGTAACGCATTGGAATTTTGAAAAGACTTACTGGCGGGAGCGACCGCAATGACTTTGCAATGTGCGTGTCTGCGCTTGGCGGTGCGGTCGACGGCGCCTGCTTCGCTCGTCAGAACACCCGCCCAGGAACCGCCGAAGGCTGCGAACGATAACCAGAGGTTCTGGCCGTTCATACCGTTTCCGCTCGGCTGGTACGCCTGGAACTGATCCCGAAAACAGCGCAACGCCGCGCAAGCGGAATATCATCGCTTGGCGGCGTCCGTTAGGTATTGGGCGCTGAAATCCCCAACACTCATATGTCTATGGCGACAGCCAAAGGTTCGATGACGCCTTGGGAATTCTGCGCCGGCGGACCGCCAGCTTGGCATAACGGATACAAGAATGCGCCGCAAAGTGCGTACTGTTAGAGCGTGTTGTTTTTCACCGGAATCGGGATTCCCTGAGAGAGCCATTTCTGATTCAACCTCCATGCTGGGTATGGAGGCCAGCATGGATGACGCGCCCCTGTTCGGAAGATATTCGCGAACGCGC
>JAEWFG010000333.1 GCA_023388935.1 Pseudomonadota bacterium
CGTTTCCGCTGTGTTCGTTTGCGGCTGAGCCGTTTAGCGTTTGCCGCCACCTTCCTTCGGTATTGCTCAACAATCTTGTCGCCGGATGCGCCAGCCATCAGGCTTGTACCGGCCTTCGCCGCCGCAATCACTTTTTCACTCACCATGCGCCGGGCTTCACGTTGGGCCGCTTTGCCGCCGCGCATCAACTTCGCTATGCGCAATCCGATCACGCGATTGCTTTCCAGTCCCAGCATCATCCAGTTCCACATGCTGCGATATTCCCATCAAGGCCAATAGCTTTCGGATCAAATCAAACGACCGCGCGCGATGTCCAATCAAAGCCGCGTGGCTCGTCAGGACGGCAGCAAATCTGCGTGGATCAGTCCGCTGACGCCAAGGAAGCATCATCCTTTGTGTGCGAAATGGTACAATAATTTAACGCGAAATGATGATTTGGTGTCGCTCAGGCCGTCGAACAACTTCTCGCACCTGCTTTTGTCACTCTCGTCTCCCTCAAGCGCTGAAGTCTGCGGCAAAGGTCGTCAAATGTTCGGCATCGAGCACATGCGGCGCTCAGGATTTCTCAGAACTATCCGAACCTTCTCTTGTGGTCTTCAGTTCTGGCTCCTTTGCGAACTTCGCGACGGGAAGCTGCCATCTGTATCGAATTGCCATGACGCGAAGGCCGAAGCACAGCATCAATGCAACGATCGTCACCGGCGCCACCGGTAACTGCAGCAGGTGACCAATCACGACGACAGTTGCCGCGGCCAGTGCCGCGACGGCATAGAGTTCGGCCCGCAACACGGTCGGAATCTCGGCCAGCAGCACGTCTCGCGCCATGCCGCCGCCGATCCCGGTCACCATGCCAAGCAGGATTGCCATGATCGGGTTGAGCCCGTGAACGAGGGCTTTCGAAGCGCCTGCGACGGCGAAGAACGCGAGTCCTGCCGCATCGAACAACAAGATTGCGTTCGACAGCCGCACGATCAGAGGCGAGCAGTAGAAGGTGACTAGGCCTGCGAATAGCGCCACGCCGAGATAGCGCAAGTCATTCAACGCAGCGGGTGGAACGGCGCCGATCAGGAGAACGCGGGTGATACCTCCCGAGTTCGCCGCGGCGAACGACAGAACCAGGACGCCGAACAGATCCAGCCCTCGCTTGACACCAGCCAACGCCCCGCTCAGCGCGAAGACGAAGGTGCCGATCAGATCGAGTGCAAGCGAAAGTTCCTTCATGTTTTCGGCCTTCCAGCGTCAACTAGGACGAATATGTTCGAGGTGCTCCGCAGCGATCTCGGCGAGCAGACGTTATGTATTTTCGTATGGTCCTCTTCAGAGGCCATGTATCGTACAGGCTTTCCGGCGTCGCGGCGAGTTCGAAGCCATCGCCAGCAACTACCAACCTGGATCGACCGGCACATAACAACGTCCTTCCCCCCGCTACCTCGCAGGCCACGCGCGATGAGACTTCGTTGCGCACGTAACCGCAACGATGAGATCGATCGTTTTCCGACCTTTTCCAGTAGAGCTTCTAGTGGGCGATCATGCAAATTGTCCGGCCCACTTCCATCGGCCATCCAGTGTAGTATGCTGAGCCACGGCGGCCAATCGCGATGGCAGCTAACCACGCAACGCGATGAGGAGTGACGTTGATGTCCAAGCAGCACGCTCTAGCGCTTCTCGTATGTCTCTTTCCATTTTCTTCGGCCGCCGTCGGGCAGATCCATCAGGGCACTCCTCAAGAACAGCAGGCATGCTCACGAGACGCCTCTCGCTTTTGCAAGAAGCTGGTTGGCGACGACTTTGCCGTTCAACAATGCCTCCAGCAGCATCGGAAGAACCTGACTTCCGCCTGTCAGAAAGTTTTTCGAGACCATGGAATGTAGCTCCTCTGAAACGTCCCGACGCGAGCGTGCTTCCTAATCGAATAACGCGGGCGTCCGTTATCATGCGCCTACACCACGTTGCGGCGAAGCACAGTTCCAATAGCGTTATAACCTCCTAAGCTCGCCACTAGACGAGGTTGTGTCCGAGCTTCAAATCGGTGCGAAGACCATCACTCGACCCACAGCATTCCTTGGTGGTTCGAGCCCGAGACTGCTTCGAAAACCAGCGGACCTAACTCGGCGCTATTCCGCAACTGCCGGCAATGATTACGACTGCGGTTCGGTCTCGGGATGCCTTGGCGTTCCCATCAATACCGGCTGAAAGAACACCGCAGCACCCATCGTGCAAAGCAGCGACAAGGCCATCAGCTCTCCCATGCTCGACATCCCTGGATAAGTCGACGCCCACATGCTCCCGAACGCGATTGCGTTGGTAAGAGCGCTCGAAACGATCGCTTTCGTCAGCGGTGATTGCAGAAGCTTCGTTCGGCCAGCGCGCCAGGCCATGATGTAATAGATCTTGAATGCGACCCCCACCCCGAGCAGAAGCGGTACCGCAATGATATTGGCAAAATTCAGCACTAAACCAATGATTACGCTGATTTCCAGGGTGACGGCTCCGGCGAGAAGCAGCGGAATCAGCGTCAGCAAGACATCAGTTATCCGGCGCAATGTAAGAAGAAGCAGCACGGTGATCGAACCCAGCGCCAAAAGTGTGGCTTCGATGAAGGCGCGCGTGACGGACCTGCCTGACTCGTAGTAGCTGATAGCGGGCCCCGTGGCCGATGGATCCGCAGCCAAGACTGAAGTCGTAAATCTTCTTAGGACGTTCACATCGTCCACATCTCCTCTTGGTACGACTTGAACGCGTGCCTGGCCGTCCGGCGTCAACCAATCGCGTACCAAGCTTTCGGGGAGCGTCTGCACGGTGATTTCGCTTGCCTTCAGGGCTTTCCCGAGCCGCTTCAGATTGTCGACCAGCGGCGGTACGAACACGGCTTCCGCCCTTTTGCGGACGGCGACATCGGCTTGCGCCAGTTTGGTCAACAAAGCCGAAACATGTCGCGCCAGCTCGGCACCCGGCCCTGTTGCATCGCCTGTGATTTTCAACAGGTATGCCGCTGTGCTTTGGATTGCATCGATAGTGTCCTCGTCCGACGGCGGCGGCGGCCGAAAGGCCGGATTCAGTGCCTCGCTAAGCACTTTGGAGGCACCTGCTATCGTTGCAAGTTTCTGCGGCTGGTCCGCTGGAACGAAGCTGCTCAACGTTCGTGTGATCGAGACTTCCGGGATGGCGGCCAAGCGCCTGGCAGTTTCGTTGGCTTGTTCAAGCGTTGGCGCAAGAATTTCGGCGTTGTTGCCCCTCGTCTCGGGATTCTGCTTCAATTCACGATAGGTTACTACGGATGGAGCGTTCGGATTTTGCAAGTCGATCGGGTTAAAGTCGAACCGGAGGTGAACAAGCAGCGGAGCTCCGGCCAACGCCAGGCCAATCGTGCCCGCGATGACAGCAATACGATGCCGCTGCAGAAAATCATCCAGAGGTGCAAGCCAACTGAAGCCGATGGAGCCCGGTTCCCCTGCTGGATTCAGCAACGCCAGCATCGCTGGCACGAGAGTGATACTGCAGAGGAACGCGATAATCATTCCGCAGCCCGCGATCAATCCGAGCTCGGAAAGCCCGGTGTAGCTCGTGGGAATAAAGGAAAGGAAACCGACCGCAGTGGCGCTCGCAGCCAACGCAAGCGGAGTCGCCATCTTTCGGGCAGTGCTTTGCAACGCCGTGCGCAAATCATTCTGCTCATGGCGCTCCGAGCGATAGCGCACGCTGAACTGAATACCGAAATCAACGCCGAGGCCAACGAAGAGCACGAAAAACGCAATCGAAATCAGATTGAACGCACCTACCATGATCAAGCCAAGCGCTGCCGTGACCGAAAGGCCCACTGCGAGGCTAAAGAACACTGAGGCGACAATTTTCCACGAACGAAGCGCGAGCCAAAGAACGATCATGGTCCCGACCAGCGCGATCAGGGTGTCACGCGGCGCGCTTTGTTTGATAACCAAGAACTGGTCATCTTCGAGTGGAACTGGACCGGTCAAGCCGACCCGCGCATCATATACCGCAGCCAGCTTTAAGTCGGCGGCGGCTTGTTGAATGGCGGAAGTCGCCCTCTCACCCGGCTGCAACGCTTTGAAATTCAGGACCGGATCAATCTGGATGAAGCGCTGCAGCTCACGCGGTCCGGATGCGTGTCCCTGCATCAACTCTTGCCAGGAATAATTCGTTTGTTTTCCTGCGAGAATATCGCTCAGGGTTCTCTCGGCCAGTGACAAAGGCCACGCAAGTTGGTCCAGCTTTATTTCCCCTCGTTCGACGCCGTTTGCAGCAAAAGACAGCGCTCTCACAATTCCGCGAACCGTGGGATCGCCCGCCAATTCCGAGATCAGCGGACGCGCCTGTGCGAGACCGCCAATTGCTTTTTTGACTTCGTCGGCTGGAAGGAACAAAAGGCCATTACGATCGAAGAATTCCCCACTACCTGATTGCACGACGGATCGAAATAGATCCTGGCGCTTTGAGATATCTTGCACCAACGCATTTGCCGCCAAAGTAGCATTCTCCGGCGTGGTCGCGCTTACGACAGCCAGGATCCCCCTCGGCGGAAAAGCCCTTGAAAAGGCAGTCTGACGTTGGTGCCAAGGCAGCTTCGGCGATATCATCGCTTGGACGTCGGTTGTAATCGTAAAGCGCGCTACGTCGTATGCTCCAGCGGCAACCATCAACAGCAAGCCGGCGGCGATAACTGTCCGGCAATATCGTGCGCAAAGATCGACCAGTTGAACAAGCGCAGATCTTAGCATGATTCAGCCTCCTCGATTGCTCTGAGTGCGGCGGCGTCCTTTGGCGGCGTTTCGTGGCGAAAAATCATTCGCGCTGGCGCGTCACGCTCATGCTGGACCGAACGGATGATGCGACGTTTTGGACCGAGTTGTCTACCTTCCCCGCCCGCGTGATGGGCTATGTCTACGCATCTCGCTTCCGTCGTCGGCGGCTTCCTCGACGGGGGAACTGCGCGGCCTGGGCGCGTGTTCGCACTTCTTCACGTCGAGCGTTCCGGTTAATTTAAACCACATCCGTGGATACAGTACGCCTCACAAACGTCGTCCTCCGAGCAGTTGCGAGCTGACCGCGATGCAAATAGCTGTCCAAGCTGCACGACATGTATCGCATTGCGATTCACTATCGACGTTGCTGCTCTGATGATCCTACTGGTGTCGTCGGCGGCATTTGAAATGCACGTCGAATGCCAAAAATTGCACTCAGAAAAATTGCACCCAAAATAGTTACAAATATGAATCTTCAGCGTGCGCCGTTGGTCGCTTCGGCTGCGTCGGCGTTCGTATCGATGGAGCCTCTAGCGTTCGCTTTCGAAGTGAGTTATCGTTTCACTCGAACTGCTTTTGGGTACGGAGCGACTTACAGTGGCACGCCAACTCGAAACCAGAACGGCCGACAATCCCGCAGCAGGCCTACCACGCGCGTCGCAGTCACCGGCGCTCCTGCATCGCCGGGAGTTGCTGCTAACAACTGCCCTTGCGCTGACGTTCTTTACAAATTCAGCACCGGCGGCTGTCATCAAGAGCAGTTTGCCTTGGGAGCCAAACGCGGGCGCGCCACCACCGACGTTACACCCCGGAGCATGGGAATATTTCACCCCTGAGGAGGGGGCCGCCGTTGAAGCGCTGGTCGATCGGCTGATTCCGCCAGACCCGCAGACGCCGGGCGGCAAGGATGCAGGCTGCGCGGTCTTCATCGACTGGCAGCTCGCCGGCCCATACGGCAGCGCAGATGGTCTCTACATGGTTGGGCCCTTTGCCGAGGGAACACCGCAGCAGGGCGATCAGTCGTCATTGACTCCGGCGGCTCGGTATCGCGAGGGTCTATCGGCGCTCGATAAATACTGCCGCTCCACATATTCGGGAAAGCTTTTCGCGCAGCTTTCCGACAGCGATAAAGACACCGTCATATCCGGACTGGAGAAGGGCTCGATAAAGCTCGACGGCGCGGACGGACGGATGTTTTTCGCGTTGTTGCTGAACAACACGCGCGAGGGGTTCTTTGCCGATCCGATCTACGGCGGCAATCGCGACATGGTTGGCTGGAAGATGATCGGGTATCCGGGCGCCCGCTATGATTACCGCGACTGGATCGGTCGGCACAATGAGCGCTTCCCGCTGTCTCCGGTCAGCATCACGGGCCGACCAGAATGGAGCCGAAAGGAGCGGTAGGTCGTCGACCAAATGTCGGTCACCGGGAGGACCAGGACGATGACGCGAAAATTGCCTGCAACTGATGTGGTGATCGTCGGCCTCGGATGGACGGGCTCGATTCTGGCGCATGAGTTGTCGGGAGCCGGATTGAACGTCGTGGCGATCGAACGTGGGCCATGGCGTGACACGGCAAGCGAGTTTCAACCGGCCTATGCACAGGATGAGCTCCGCTACCATATCCGGCACGACCTCTTCTTGCGCCCCGCGCAGGAAACCATGACCTTTCGCAACAACGCGAATCAGACCGCCTTACCGATGCGCTCCTGGCAAGGATTCATGCCGGGCAACGGTGTCGGCGGTGGGGGATTGCACTGGAACGGCCAGACGTGGCGTTTCCACCCGACGGACTTCGTTCTCAAAACGCACCTTACCGAGCGTTACGGAAAGAAGTTCCTGCCCGAGGACATGACCATCCAGGATTGGGGCATTACCTACGACGAACTCGAACCTCACTACGACAAATTCGAGTATCTGTGCGGCATATCGGGCAAAGCCGGCAACCTCAGGGGTCAGAAGCAAGCGGGCGGCAACCCGTTCGAAGGACCCCGATCCCGGGAATACCCGACCCCACCGCAGCAACAGCCCTACGCCTCCACCCTGTTCGCGCAGGCCGCCAAGGAGATGGGTTACTCTCCGTTCCCGCAGCCTTCGGCAAACCTGTCGCAGGCCTATACGAATCCGCTTGGCGTCACCCTTGGACCATGCACCTTCTGTGGTTTTTGCGAATGGTTCGGCTGCGCCAATTATTCGAAATCCAGTCCGCAGACGACGATCTTGCCCGCACTGATGCGACGCCAGAACTTCGAGGCGCGCACGAATTGCGAGGTGGTGCGGATTAATCTGGACAAATCGGGCAAGCGCGCCACTGGGGTCACCTATGTCGACACCAGTGACCAGGAATGGGAGCAGCCCGCAGATATCGTGCTGCTTTGCGCCTTCCAACTGTTCAACGTCCACATGCTGCTGACTTCGGGGATCGGCAAACCGTACGATCCCAGCACTGGTGAGGGAGTCATCGGACGCAACTATTCGTACCAGGTCACGTCCAACGTCGACGCGTACTTTGACAACAAGAATTTCAATCCCTTCATGGCTTCCGGCGCGATCGGAATGTGCATCGATGAGTTCAACGGTGACAATTTCGATCACGGCCCGCACGGGTTCGTCGGCGGCGGCTATATGGGGGCGATACAGACCGGTGGCCGACCGATCCTGGGAACGCGGACGCCGCCGGGGACGCCAAGCTGGGGCGCGAAATGGAAGAAGGCCGTCGCCGACAACTATCTCAGCAGCTACGAGACAATGGCGCACGGCAGCAGCTACAGCTACCGCGACGCCTATTGCGACCTCGACCCGACCTATACGGACCGGTTGGGCCGCAAGCTGATGCGGATCACGTTCGATTTTCATGAAAACGAACTCAAGATGTCGCAATATCTGACCGACCGCTTGGCAGAGATTGTCCAGAAAATGGGGCCGCGCCAGATCGTCAAGTTGCCACGCAAGGGCCCCTACACCAGCACGGTGTATCAGACGACGCATGTTTGCGGCGGGGCGATCATCGGCACCGATCCGACTACGAGCGCCGTGAACCGCTATCTGCAGAGCTGGGATGTGCCCAACCTGTTCGTAATCGGCGCGAGCGGGTTTCCGCAGAACGCCGGATACAATCCCACGGATACCGTCGGCGCCCTCGCCTATTGGGCGGCGGACGCAATCGCAAACCAATATTTGAAGAATCCAGGACCTTTGGTGCCGGTCTGACAGACGCGCGGGCGAGGTGTCGGCATGAAAGCACGGAAGCTGATCATACTGCTGATGGCCTTCACCGTGGACGCGGCAGCCGCGCAGACACAAACCTCAGGCTGGTCGTTCGATAAGGTCGAGCGCGGTCGGTATCTTGCCGTGCTAGGCGATTGCGTCGCGTGTCACACCACCCCAGGGGGCAAACCGTTCGCCGGCGGTGCCGCCTTGGAAACCCCGTTCGGAGCGTTGGTCGGTCCCAATATCACACCTGATCTCGCCACTGGGATCGGCGCCTGGTCCGAGGAGGATTTCTGGCGAGCCATGCACGAGGGTGTCGGGAAAACAGGCGCCCGTCTCTACCCGGCAATGCCGTATCCGGCCTACACCAAGGTTACTCGTGAGGACGCATCGGCGCTCTGGGCCTATCTGCGCACGTTGGAGCCCGTGCACAACGAGGTCCAGTCAAATCAGCTCATGTTTCCGTTCAACGTTCGTCGGCCGGCGACATCCACCTGGGATTTGATCAACTTCAAGCCTGGCGTGTTCGAACCTGATCCCGCCAAGTCGGACGTGTGGAATCGCGGCGCTTACCTGGTCGAAGGTCTCGGCCACTGCGGCACATGTCATACCCCGAAGAACATCACCGGAGGCGATCGGGGCCGCGAAGCGCTGCAAGGGGCATTGCTGCAGGGTTGGTATGCACCCGATCTGACTGGAGACACTCGTACCGGAATTGGCAGCTGGTCTAAGGAGGATATCGTCCGCTATCTCAAGACCGGCGCCAACTCCTTCGATATCGCATCCGGGCCGATGGCTGAGGCTGTGGAGAATTCCACCTCCTACATGACCGATGCCGATCTCCTCGCGATCGCGACCTATCTAAAAGACCGTGGTCTCCGAAGCGTCGGCACCGCCACAGCGATTGCATCCGACGACCCGCGCATGACCGCAGGCAAGGCAATCTATGAAGACCGCTGCGCAGCATGCCATATTTCCAGTGGCGCCGGCGTACCCACTCTATTCCCGCGGTTGGCACATGCGCCCCTAATCCAGTCCGCTGATCCGACGTCCCTCATTCGCGTCGTTCTGATCGGTAGTCGCGCCGGTGCTACTTCAAGTGCTCCGACCGCACCCGCCATGCCGTCCTTCGCCTGGAATCTGAATGACGCAGAGGTTGCCGATGTCTTGACCTACATTCGCAACACGTGGGGAAATGCCGCGTCAGCGGTCCAGCCTGCGGATGTCACCACCTTACGCGGCCGTCTGCCACATTAGGCAGGCGAGCGCCATCGTCGCTGAGATCGAATTGCTCGGAGGATCGTATGCTCCGCAGGAGAGAGTCGAGGCGCGCACCTTGTCAGTTTTTCGGCTTGCTGCTGAAAACCGTTCCAGTTTGCGGCCGCAGCAGCGCGCTTGATCCTCGACGACCCGTTGGCGCGGCAGAAACATTGATATTCTTTAATTCGCTGGCATGGCCCGGCCGTTTCCGCGCTAGAGTTTCTCTCGAATCGTTGCGGGGTCGCCAATGAATCTGCTCGATCCGCAAGGGCCCGTCGCAGTTGCTAACAGCACCATCCTGGTCGATTCCGTCTTCATCATGCTGACGATCGTCGTACCGACGATCATCGCAAGCCTGGCGTTTGCCTACTGGTTTCGTGCATCGAATCCAAGGGCGCATTACCAGCCCGACTTCGTCTATTCCGGACGGATCGAAATGGTGGTGTGGGCCATCCCCGCGCTCACCGTCATCCTGCTCAGCGGCGTCGCCTGGATCGGCTCGCATCAGCTCGATCCCGCTGCGCCGGTGCCTGGCACTGGAAGCCCGGTGCGGATTCAAGCGGTCTCGCTCGACTGGAAATGGTTGTTCATCTATCCGGACCAGCGCATCGCCACCGTCAATTCGCTGACGGTGCCGGCCGGCGCGGAGCTGAATTTCCAGCTGACATCGTCGAGCGTGATGAACGTGTTCTTCATCCCGCAGCTCGGCAGCATGATCTACACCATGAACGGCATGGTGACGCGCCTGAACCTGCGCGCCGACAATGAGGGCAAGCTGCAAGGCCTCTCGGCGCATTTCTCCGGTGACGGCTTTCCCGAGATGATGTTCGACGTCAACGTGATCCCCGCGCTCGCATTTCCCGATTGGGTGGCGGCCACGGCGAAGACCGACGCCGTGCTGAGCGAGGAGAGCTACAACAAACTGAAGCAGCAGAGCGTCGAGAGGGGCAGGCCGACCTATCGTCTGGAAGACCCCCGGCTGTTCGACCTGATCGCGACCCAGCACATTCCGCCGGGCCCGGGGCCGCAGGTGACCTCGAATGCCGGGCGGCCGCACAGTGGAGGCCATGATGCTCGGTAAGCTCGATTGGTCGGCGATCCCGTTCGACCAGCCTATTCCGCTCATTGCTGGTGCGGTGGTCCTGGTCGGAATCCTCGCCGTGCTGTTCTGGGTGGTGGTGAAGGGGCATCTGCCCTATCTCTGGCATGAGTGGATCACCAGCGTCGACCACAAACGCATCGGCGTCATGTATGTGCTGCTGGCCTCGGTGATGCTGCTGCGCGGCGGCAGCGACGCCATCATGATGCGCGTCCAGCAGGCAATCGCCTTCCAGTCGCAGGGCTATCTGCCGCCCGAGCATTACAACCAGATCTTCTCGGCCCACGGCACCATCATGATCTTCTTCGTGGCGATGCCGTTCGTCATCGGGCTGATGAACCTCGTCGTGCCGCTGCAGCTCGGTGTGCGCGACGTCGCCTTTCCGACGCTCAATTCGGTCGGTTTCTGGCTGACCGCGACCGGCGCTCTGCTCATCAACGTCTCACTCGTGGTCGGTGAGTTCGCGCGCACCGGCTGGCTGGCTTTTCCCCCGCTCTCGGAACTGACGTACTCGCCCGGCGTCGGCGTCGACTACTATGCCTGGTCGCTCCAGATCTCCGGCGCCGGCACGCTGGTGGCCGGCATCAATCTCGTGACGACAGTGCTGAAGCTGCGCACCAGGGGCATGAGCTATCTGCGCATGCCAATGTTCTGCTGGACCACGCTGGCCTCGAACCTCCTCATCGTCGCGGCGTTTCCGATTCTCACGGCCACGCTCGCGATGCTGCTGCTCGACCGCAATCTTGGCTTCCACTTTTTCACCAACGAGGCCGGCGGCAACATGATGATGTTCATGAATTTGATCTGGGCCTGGGGACATCCGGAGGTCTACATCCTCGTGCTGCCGGCGTTCGGGATCTTTTCCGAGGTGGTGTCAACCTTCTCCGGCAAGCCGCTGTTCGGCTATCGTTCCATGGTGGCTGCCACCATGGCGATCTGCGTCATCTCCTTCATGGTCTGGCTGCACCACTTCTTCACGATGGGGGCGGGACCGAACGTCAACGCCGTCTTCGGCATCGCCAGCATGATCATCGCGGTGCCCACGGGCGTGAAGATCTACAATTGGCTGTTCACGATGTATGGCGGCCGGATCCGCTTTGCGACGCCGATGCTATGGGCAGTCGGCTTCATGGTCACCTTCATCATCGGTGGCCTGACCGGCGTGCTCGTCGCGGTGCCGCCGGCAGACTTTATGCTCCACAACAGCATGTTCCTGGTGGCGCATTTCCACAACGTCATCATCGGCGGCGTGCTGTTCGGCGCCTTCGCCGGTTTCGAGTACTGGTTTCCGAAGGCCTTCGGCTTCCGCCTCGACGAGCGCTGGGGCAAGACCGCCTTCTGGTTCACCTTCATCGGCTTCTGGGTCACCTTCCTCCCGCTGTATTGGGCCGGCATGCTCGGCATGACACGCCGGCTCCAGCACTACGATGTCGCCGTATGGCGGCCTTGGATGTTCGTGGCCGCCTTCGGCATGCTGCTGCTCTCGATCGGCGTGATTTCGCAGATCGCCCAGCTCGTCGTCAGCATCCGCAATCGCGAGCAGCTGCGCGACCGCACCGGCGATCCCTGGGATGGCCGCTCGCTGGAATGGGCGACCTCATCGCCGCCCCCGGTATTCAACTTCGCCTTCTATCCCGACGTCCGCGGCGAGGACGCGTACTGGGCGCTGAAGACGCATGCCAGGGAGCAGCAGCTCAAGCATGCCGAGCGTCCCGCGCGCGAATACCAGGACATCGAGATGCCAAGGAACTCGCCGACCGGCTTCGTCTGCGCGTTCTTCGCCACCGTGATGGGCTTTGCGCTGATCTGGCATATCTGGTGGATGGTGATCCTGGGTGGCCTTGGTGCATTCGCGACCTTCGTCGTGTTCGCCTGGCGCGACCATGACGAATACGTCATCCCGGCCACCGAGGTCGAACGGATCGATCGCATCAACATCGAGGAGCGTCGTAGCCTCGTCAGCATGGCGGGAGCAGTCTGATGTCGATGACTGCCACCTTCGGGCACGCACAGGCTGACCCGCATCATATTCGTCGCGCCACCGAGCATTCCGGCCCGGCGTCGAAGCGGATCGTGACCGCCTACGGCTTCTGGGTATTCCTGCTCTCCGACATCGTGATGTTCTCCTGCTTCTTCGCGGCCTATGCGGTGCTGGTCCACCAGACCGCGGATGGCCCCAAAGGTTCGGAGATTTTCGAGCAGAGGAACGTGGCGATCGAGACGGTCTGCCTGCTGCTGTCGAGCTTCACCTGTGGCATGGCCAGCATCGCCGCGGACGTGCGCAACCGGCTCTGGTTCTACCTCGGCATGGCCGTGACTTGCGTGCTGGGGCTGATATTCCTCACCCTCGAGTTCCGCGAATTCGCCGATCTCGTGTCCCGTGGCTATGGGCCGTCGCGTAGCGCCTTCCTGACCTCGTTCTTCTCGCTGGTCGGTTGCCACGGCCTGCACGTCTCGGCCGGCGAGTTGTGGCTCCTGACCATGATCGCCCAGGTCTTTGCGAAGGGCTTTCGCGCCGACATCCTGCGCCGGATGATGTGCTTTGCGCTGTTCTGGCACGCGCTCGACATCATCTGGGTCGCGGTCTTCTCCGTCGTTTATCTGCTTGGAGGCGCGCCATGAGTGATCAGACGCACATGCCGGTCGAGCACGACCTTGCACCGGGCGAGGAAGAACTGCACAGCGTTGGCGAACGCATTGTCGGCTACGTCGTCGGTCTCGCGCTCGCGTTGCTGCTCACGGCAACCTCGTTCTTCATCGCCGGAACCGATCTGGTCTGGCAGCCCTCCATCCCGGTCGCGCTGATCGTGCTCGCGATCGCGCAGATGGGCGTGCACCTGGTGTTCTTCCTGCACATCACCACGGGACCGGACAACACCAACAATGTGCTGGCGCTGGCCTTCGGGCTTCTGATCGTCTTCCTGGTGGTCGGCGGGACCGTCTGGATCATGGGGCATCTCAACCAGAACATGCCGCCGATGGACCAGATCATGAAAATGCAATGAG
>JAEWFG010000364.1 GCA_023388935.1 Pseudomonadota bacterium
ACAGCCACGTCGGCAATCTGCCATCGATGCCGGGCATCTTCCCGGACTATCCGGCCCCTATCGTTCGCAATGCACCGAACGGCCGCGAGGTTGCTATGGCGCGCTGGGGCATGCCGTCCTCGTCGAAGGCACTGATGGACGCAACGAAGAAGCGAGCCGAGAAGCTCGAAGCCAAGGGCAAGGCGGTGGACTTCAAGGAGCTGCTACGGATGGAGCCGGATAGCGGCACGACCAACATCCGCAACACCAGCAGCCGCCACTGGAAGCCGTGGCTGGGGCCCGACAATCGCTGCCTTGTGCCGCTCACGTCGTTTTCCGAGTACGACACGATCGACGGCAAGAAGGTGCCGCTGTGGTTCGCCATCGACGAGACACGCCCCCTCGTCGCTTTCGCGGGCATCTGGGCGAATTGGACCAGCGTTCGCAAAGCGAAGGAAGGCGAGATCACCCTAGACGTCTTCGGCTTTCTGACCTGCGAGCCGAACGTCGAGGTGAAGCGCGTGCATCCAAAAGCGATGCCAGTGATCCTCACCACGAGCGAGGAGTACGACGTCTGGATGCGCGGCCCGTGGGACGAGGCCAAGGCGCTGCAGCGCCCCCTGCCCGACGGCGCGCTCAAGGTCGTCGCGACCGGCGAGAAGGAAGATCCTGCCGCGGCCGCCTAGCGTTGTGCACAGGAAGACGGAACACGTGGACAAGCACCAGTGCCCGCGATTTCGAATCCCTGCCCTGTGCTAACTGGCCGGAACGATGGCCGGGCGCATACGATTCTTGTCGGCAGGAGCGATCAATGCTGATGTCCAGGGAAAGACGGCCCGCGGTCCGGACGCTACGCGGCTGGGCCATGTCGGTCCTCCACGACGCCGGAGCCGTTCGGGAGTGCGGGGAGCACGGCTGGATGCAGGATCGCGGCGACCCTCATGCCCGCGAGCGTGCATTCGACGTCGCGCGTCAGGATCCGCCGGCCGGGGTTTCTCCGGAAGCCACCGCGGGCGCGATCGCCGATATCCTGGATTCGATCGGAGACACATGCCCTGAGTGTCCGCCAGAGGACCTCGTCTAACGCTGCGACGAGCCGACCACGAACCTGTATGAAGGGTAGGCCCCCCAGACGGCGTTTTCCGCTTCCATCAGAGTCGCTCGGGTCACGAGACCCCGCGAAGATTGGCGCGCCGGGGCGGCGGATGTAAACTTGCGGCATGAGCAAGCCAGACAAGCCCGAACAACCGGACGCCGCCTTTGCGCCCACCCGGCCGGAAGACGTGTTCGGCTCCCTAGCGCATGAGGGGCCGGCAAAGTCGATCGCGGATATTAAGGAGGCACGGCCGCATCTTGACCATGACCGCGGGCCGTTCGCAGAGAACCCCACCTGGAGGCCGGTATTAGCATGGCTAAGAGAACGCCTGATGCGCTGGCATCGGCCTTAACGGCGGCAAGGGAACTTGGGCAGGTCAAGGTGGCCGAGATTTTGAACGGCCGATGCCATGCTGACCGAGCGATAGTTGCGTTCGGAGACACATGCCCTGAGTGTCCGCCAGAGGACCTCGTCTAACGCTGCGACGAGTCGACCACGAACCTCTATAATTTTCCGATGACCCCATCTGATCCGGAGCAAGGCGTCTCGCCGGCGCCCCAACGCAAGATCATCCACATCGACATGGATGCCGTTCTATGCGTCCGTGGAACAGCGCGATAATCCGGATCTGTGCGGCAAGCCGGTCGCGGTAGGCGGCTCGGCGGAGCGCGGCGTCGTTGCCGCCGCGACTCACGAAGCCTACAAAGATAGCGTTCGCAGTGCCAAGCCGACGGTGACCGCAGCGGCAGTTTCCGGACCCGATCTTCATCAAGCCGCACTTCGAAGTCGGCAGACGTCGGTACGTTGTCGCGCCTTTAGCCACGCAAAATCGCAAAGAACCACGTCGCACCCGGGTTGACTGACATCCGCGAGGCGTGACTTGAAGCGCGCGATGTCCTCTTCGCATGTTCGACAAGGGGCAATAAGCCTATAAGCTCAGCGAGGCGTTCGTCTGAGCGGGATAAGGCCGCAACAATATTTCGTCAACTGCCTCGTGCTCGGCGTGGCTAGCATCCGCATGACTATCGGCGACAACAACAAGGCTCTCGGGCTCAATACGTCGTTTGGATCAAGGGGAAAAAACCCGAGACTTTCGATCGAACTAGATACGACTGCTTAGGCGATTGCTGCAAAGTGGCCTGGCCAACGCCGGCATCGAGACCAGTTGCCACCGCGGCGATTGCCGCCAACAGCGCAAGCAGCCTCAACCGGACAGCATCTCACCTATCTTCGCTGCCAGTTCTTCAACCTGGAACGGTTTGCTTATCATCGCCATGTTCGTTCCAAGAAAACCAGCTCGGATCGCGGCGTTTTCGGCGTAGACCGTAACGAAAAGGATAGGAATGCGGGGATGAAAGTTACGCGCGACCTCAGCAAGCTTCCGCCCATTCATGCCGGGTAGTCCCACGTCGGAGATCATCAGATCGATCGAGCGTCCGCTTTCGAGCAGCTTGATCGCGACCCCGGCATCGGGTGCTTCGAGCGTGCGGTAACCCAACTCCGAAAGCACCTCTCCTATGAGGAGCCGGACGGAGGGGTCGTCTTCGACGAGCAGTACAACTTGCCCAGAACCTTGCGGGATCTCCTCGAGAGCGTCGGCGACCTCAATGTTGATCTGCTGGGCCGCCGGCAAGTAGATTTTCACGGAGGTGCCCTGCCCCGGCGTCGAATGAATGCGCACTTCGCCATTAGATTGGCGCGCGAAACCATAGACCATCGAAAGGCCAAGCCCGGTGCCTTGGCCGACTGGCTTGGTAGTGAAAAACGGGTCGAATGCTTTCTGGATGAGGTCCGGTGTCATGCCGACGCCCGTATCGGAGACGGCAACGACGACGTATCGACCTGACGAGATGTCGGGACGCTCTTTGGCGTAGGCCTCGCCTAGGTCGGCGACCGCCGTCTCGATGGTGAGCTTGCCGCCGCCCGGCATTGCGTCACGGGCGTTGATTGCGAGATTGAGTATCGCGTTTTCGAGTTGATTGGCGTCGACTATGGCCGCGGGAATCCCGTCGGTGGTCTCGATGGCGATAGATACATTTTCGTCGACCGTATGGTGAAGCAAGTCCGAAATGGAACGTACCAGGCCGTTGATGTCAGTCGGCTTGCTGTCGAGCGACTGCCGCCGGGAGAAGGCGAGAAGCCTCGACGTCAAGTTGGCGGCCCGGCGAGCGGATGTGGACGCGGCATCCATGAGACGATCGAGCTCTTCGTATCGGCTTGACGCGATCCGCCGCTTCATCAGGTCGATCGCACCAATTATGCCTGTCAGCATATTGTTGAAGTCGTGCGCAATACCGCCCGTTAGTTGGCCGACGGCCTCCATCTTCTGAGCTTGAACCAGTGCCGCCTCCGCCCTGGAGCGTTCCGTGACCTCCTTGCGGAATTCTGACAGCGCTCTTTCGAGTTCCGCTGTCCGCGCCGCGACCTGGGTTTCCAAAGTCTGCGCGGCCTGCGCCAGTTTCTCCTGCGCGCGCTTCTGCTCGTCGATGTCGACAATCACGCTGATGGCGCCGGCAACCGAACCGTCCTCGTTTCGAAGCGGGACGCTGCTGATGCGCGTCCATACCGGTCCGGCCTCGAGCCCGGTATAACGAAACTCGGTCCCTGCGACATGTTCACCATGCAGTGCGCGAGCACTCGGAAAACGATCGCGCGGGAGGCGTTCGCCATTCGCGTCTTGTGCGTGCCAATCGTGTTCGGCCTCGGCATCAAATGCAGGACTCTTGCCCGATTTGGCGAAGCGCTTGAACGTGGGGTTCGCGACCACGCTCTTTCCGGTCGTGTCGAGGAATGCGACGCCTACCGGGAGATTGTCAAGTAACGTCGTCAGTCTCGTCCGCTGTGTCTCCAACTCGGCCAGTTGATCGCGCATCACGAACTGCCGCTGCCGGGCCCGCATGGCGGACTCGATGGTGCTGAGCAGCGACTCCGTGCTGAGAGGCCGCTCGATCAGGACGACGTTGGTCACATTCGACGGCAACCGCCGCCGGACCGCTTCGTTCTGAGACTCTCTCCCGGCCCGTCGACCGGTCAGCAAAATGAAAGGAACGTCCGACCAGGTCGGCTGGGCGTTCAAGGCAAATTCAAGCGGGCTCAGGTCGCCGGCGAGCGCCTCCTCGGTCGTCAGGATAACGCCCGCATGGGCGTCTAGACGTTCCGCCACGTCGACAAACGTGTCGCAGACCTTCGCGTCATATCCATTGGAAGCGAGAAGGCCCGACACGCTTTGGGCGTCGCGACCGTAGGGAGCGATGATCAGAACACGATGGCCTTCGGCGGCTGACCTATGCACCTGAACCGCGATCTTCCATCAGAGGTTTCTCCGCACCAGTGTATTCCGGTGTGCCCGTCAAGACGCCTTTGAATTGCGACAGAGGTTCTCCAATTCGCACACCGCGATCGTCGATTCGCATCTCGCGAATGGCGTCCTCATGCTTTCCAGACCGGTTCTTAACGATGGAGATGGCCTTTCTGATCCGTCCCGAAGCTTCGAAATATCGTAGAAGGATGACTGTGTCCGCCAGGTACGAAACGTCCAGCCCGTTCGTATGCATGCTTCCGAAGAAGCCGCTTTGCGGGTTAATCAGCAAGGTCAGGACACCGGACTGGCTCAAATACGAAAGTAATTCGTGTAGCTGCAGGATAAGCTGTTGCTCCTGCGGCATTGCCGCCATATAGCCGCTCAGGCTGTCGATCAGGATCATCCTGACAGAACGTCGCCTGACTTCTTCGAGCACGCCCGCGGCGAATTCTCCAGGGGAGATTTCGGCCGGATCGATCTGGCGGATGACCACCGTTCCTCGCCAATGTGACGGTGAATGTCAAAACCCATCGCTTCGGCGCGGCCGATGAGAGTGCTGACGCGTTCGTCGAATTGATAGACGGTCGCGGGCTCGCCGCGTTCGCAGGCCGCCGCCAGATATTGAAGCGCGAGGGTGGTTTTGCCGGCGCCGGCCGGCCCGGTTATCAGCACGCTGGTGCCTCGGAAGGGACCGCCGTTCAAGAGGGCGTCGAGCTCCTCGATGCCACTCGGAACGGGATCGTTAGAAAACTCGGTGTGATGATCGGCAGCGATCAAGCGGGGGTAAACATCCAGGCCCCCGCTGCGGATAACGAAGTCATGATATCCCGCGACAAAATCAACGCCACGAAGTTTCTGGATCTGCAGGCGACGCCTAGCCGCGCCGAAATCCAGCGTCACGCGGGATAGGGTTATAACGCCGTGGCAAAGGCTGTGCAGGTGATTGTCGGAACTGCCGCTCGACCCCGTGAAGTCGTCCACCAGCATGACCGTCGTGTTCAGTCCCGAAAAGAACTGCTTCAGGACGAGGAGTTGCCGTCGATACCGGAGCGGATCCTGCGCGAGTAGCCGCATCTCTGAAAGGCTATCGAAGACGACCCGGCTAGGCTTGATTACTTCGACCTGGGTCTTGATGAGCTTGATAGTCTCTCCGAGCTCCATTTCCCAGCTATGAAGGATCGATTGGTCCTTACCCGGGCCTAAGACCTCGTCCGCCGAACTCAGTTCGAAAATGTCGATTCCGTCAAGGTTCCAGCCGTGAGAAGCGGCCACGACTTGGAGCTCGTTTTTCCGTCTCAGAGAGAGTGATGTACAGCCCACGTTCACCCTTAGCCCGTCCGTCAAGCAGAAATTCCAGCGCCAGCGTGGTCTTTCCGGAGCCTGGGGAGCCTTCAACGAGGTACAGGCGATTGCTCGGCAGGCCCCCCCTAAGGACAGCATCCAATCCCACGTTTCCCGTGGAAATGCGTTCGTTCTCGATGATCATGGGCGGCGGTGGGTCCTATGAACGGCCCTTATTGCATAACTCACGACCGCGACCTAGCCTGTCCTGCGGTCGGGGTTAGCCGCACAATATCGACTCGAGCTCACGTTGCTTGGTTCAAAAGTGAACTCTTGCCGAGCGCGGGAGCGGTCTAGCGATCTCGCAAGTGCGAAGCGACGATCGTGTGGGATTTGCGCGCTGGGACCGCGGGAGCGCAACGCCGGCTCGCGCAGCTTGTCGATCGGTTTGTCCTGAAACCGGGATCCGCTGCTTCGTTGGCTGGCTCCTGCTGCCGAAGATGATGCGAGTAGCGCGCGCTGACCTACGCGGCAGGGTCGTCGCTCACGGCCAGCGAGGTCTGACTCTTCTGACCAGTCTCGACATCGACCGGGGCGCCCGCGCCGCCCATCTTCTTGCGCGCCCAGCTTGGGCCGACGGCGTTGCTCAGGACCCGAGGGCCGGCGTCGTGCCGGCACCGACGCCAGCCCGACGACATGCAGCTTGCTTTCGGCATGGGCCTTTGCCGAACCCCATGGCCGGCGCGGCTTAGCGGCACCTGCTTGCCGCAGTTCTTTCAGCGTCTTCGGCATGGTTAAAGGAATGAGCGGCGTCCAGGTCGGCCCTGAACGCGACGGCGTTCAGCCGGATGCCCTTCTCGGCCAGCATCTGGGCCAGACCGCTGGCGATAGCTGCATGGCGCCATTTGTCGTGGCGTGGCCAGCAGCGTGGGATTCGGCATGTTCGAGTTCACGGAGGCCGTGTTGATCATTAGCGCCCCCCGCCTGCATGGCGGCACGGCGGCTTGCGAAATAGAACATGGCGAGATGTTCACGTCGAACGTCGGACACCATTCTTCGTCGGCGATGTCGGCGAGATCCGCGAAGGAGGCCTGATGCGCAGCATTGTGGACGAGGATGTCGACGCAGCGAGGTGGCGGACCGCCCGATCGACGACCTTCCTGCAGTGCTCCGCAGACCACAGATCGCCAGCGACCAAAACGATCTTGCGTCCTTCCGCTCCGGCGAGGTCCGCCGCTTCCTTGGCGGTTCCGCCGCCCGTGACTTGACCAAAACCGTCGCACGGAAAGAGGCCACATCGGTTGGCGGCCTCTTTCCCCGGTGCCAAAAGTAAGGCCCGCTGCTTGTAAACTCCCCGACCTGCCGGGGCTTCCCTAATGTTAGTCGTTGTCGTGATGAATGACGGTCTTCTCTCGATTACCGCGATCATCTTCCTTCTTGATCACTGTCGTCCGGTCGGTAGGCTCATGCTCCTTCACCACCGTCGTCCTGTCTCGCTCTACCGGTCGATCCACGTGTGTCTCGCCAGTTGTTACACCCGCACCCACCGGGCCAACTTTCACGCCGACCTCGTCAGCGAGGACCGGTGCAGCGACAGCCGTCGCCAGAGCGGCAACTAAAAGATACTTCTTCATCCGTTCCTCCAATTGTCTCAGACGGAGGAACAATGACCCGCGACGATTTGTTCCACGCAGTGCCCATGTTTATGAACCCACGAACGGCCGAGTTCTGTTCAAAACGTAACTTTCTACCGTGGCATTTAGTGGTGTGCTCTAGCATCCGCGAGGACGAATCAGAGGCTTATGGTCCATGAACGAGCATAGGGTCGCCCCCCGCCGTCGCACCCTCAAAGCTGGGATAATCGAGTTCGGGGGCGGCGGGATCGACTGCACGGTTAAAAACATTTCAGAGACCGGCGCAGCACTCGAAGTTGTCACACCTCTTTTCATCCCAGACCGCTTTACCCTGCATGTTCTGAGCGATCAGCTCAAACGACCCTGCCATATCGTTTGGCGGAAGGAGAGGCGTATTGGTGTTGCATTCGATTGAATGGTCCAGGAATCACATCAATCCTACTTGCTCGAACGTCACCCCTTATTGCCAAGTGATCCAGATTGAAGTCCGCAGGAGAGCAGGCCCTTAAGGCGGCACGCCTACTACCAATTTTGACGACCGTACCAGTCATTTACTTCCTTCTGTGCCTGATCCTTGAAGTAACCATAGCGTTGCTGCAGCCGGCCTTCGAGTTGCTCCCGCTTGCCGTTGATCACATCAAGATCATCGTCGGTGAGTTTACCCCACTGCTCCTTAACCTTGCCCTTCATCTGCTTCCATTTACCTTCGACACGGTCCAGTCCATAGCGCTTTTCCTGAATGAGTGAATTGAACAAACGGAAATGGACGATGCTTCGTTCTGCGGCGGTTCCGTCGTGAAGCAGGCTGAGCGATGCGTTCAAAATGCTGCGGCCGTCGGAGTGGGCCCGCTTCCGGGCCGTTCAGACTAGATCACCGCCAGACCCCGCTCTGACCGCTCTTGTAGAGAGCGTTGCGTCCGGCAGAGGCGACTCTCGGAACGCATGGGACGATCACTGGTTGCTTCACCGTAACCGCGAGTAATGCTGTGAGTGAGAAGTGCCAAGAGATCGATGGAAGGATCGACCACTACCGGCAGATTGCAAGGGGCGTGAAATAAATAAACTTGTGCTGGAAGGGATCGAGCAACCCATCCGGAACATGGAAGCTGAGAAGCGGGAGCTTCATCCTGAACGTCAGTGAAGGCTGACAGTCCGATCCTGGAATCCGATCTCGCTTTGAAGGCCATGTGTCGAGTTCGGCGACGGCTCTGTGTGGCAGATATTCCTCGGCGACCTCAATAAGACGCTCGCCTGGAAACCTGAGACCGATCTGCATCTCGAAAGGCTCCTTGACCAAGTAAGCACCCACGTTCTCGTCAGCGCCGCCGATCAGAATTCCAGCCGGACAGAGCTGGCCGAGGAAGTCAGGGATATTCTCAAGGAGGAGGCAGAGGGAAAGGAACCTTTGGAGGCGTCGAGCGTAGATTGTTGGCTTTCGCTTGGAGCAGCGCGGATTTCCCAATGCGCGAAAGCTTGGCGCTCGTGGCCATGTCCGGCGAACCTGACGACAAACGGCTGTACTGCCCCAGATGCCAATCGCGCGGGGCCGTGCAGAGCACGGTCGAGCTTCGCCCTGGCACTAACTATCTCACAATGCGCTGCGCGAACTGTGGCCAATTGTACGATGCACAGGTGGCTCGGCCAATGCTCCAGCGATTTCGCGACGAATGCCAAGTCAAGCCGCCCGCGGCTTGCGGGAACTTGCATCCATCCTCAGCGGGCGACCAATTCCACCTGCCCACAGGTCATGCCGTCAAAAACTAGGTCGAGACCGCTAGCGAGCTACGCCGCTACGCTACTCACCGCATCAGCGTGTAATTCGCGCAGCAACCAACGACAATACAAACCCGCCGCTCGCTCAAGCGAATAGAGCGGGACGTGCGCTTGCGTTCCGGCGATGTCGGCGAATGCCCCAAGCAGACCAGTTGGACAGCTCTAAAATTTAAATAGGCCAGGCATGATGGCTCCGCGTGCCCCGCACAAGCGTGATTGTCAGCGGCGGACTTCCCTGGGAACGGCGCTGTTCGCTGCGCGTTGATCGGCGGCAAAGGAGGGACCCATGACTGACAAATTCGACCCGGCACCGCCGGATAGGCACGCAACGAATCCGAAGCAGCCTCCGAAGCGCGATGATGACCTCGATAAGGGCCTAAAGGATTCTTTTCCGGCGTCGGATCCGCTAAGCAGTACTCAGCCGTCGAAAGCGACGCCGGACGGCGGTTAGTAGGAGCAGTCAAGGGGGACAGGCCGATTATGAGATCGTCGGTCAAGAAGGCGAGTGGCGCATACGGCATGATGGCGCAAGTTAGAATGTGTACGGGATGAAAGCGGCCGCCTTCGAAGCGGCCGTCGCGGCGGCATCGCATGCGCTTCGACAAGGCCATTCCGTGTGCGTAACCGTCCCCGAGAGCGCGAATGCGACGGGCACCGTGAATACCGGCTAGGAGAACGGAAGAGCAGTGATAGCCGTCACGCGATGTGCGCCGCCGATTGGAAACGCCGCCGCCTTAAAGCCGCGTGACGTGCAAACGCTGTTCGAGCCGGCGATAAGCTCTTGCGGCAGCAACTTGCGATCTAGCTGCAACGCCCATCATCCGCGAGCCGGTCAGCCCGCTAAGTCCCCTGATCCGAAAAACTCAGCCTTAGGCGAAGCGGATCACTCATCCGGGTTATCTGGGTCGAGCCGAAGCTGCTCGCCGAGATCGAGTACCGCGCGAGTCGGCCGATGGAAAGGTACGACCTCCCTTCTACAAAGGGCTGCGCGAGGACCTCTGACGATGGATGCTTCTTGCCAGCCCTCGTGAACGGAACGAACCAGCGCTTTCGTTCCTTATCCGGATAGTGAAGCCTCCGGTTCGACAGCGCTTCGCTCGAGGGACAGGCGGATGCTCCGACAAGCCAGCAGAGAAGACGAAGTACTGGACCGAACCGCGGAAGTGGCGACCACTATCGCGGAGGAAGGCCTCAGGTATGTAAGCGACTCGTCGCGGGGGTACACGCGCAAGCGGACGGGTACCACCTTCACCTACTACGACAAGGAGGGGAAACGAATAACGGATGCAGAAGTTGTTCGGAGGATCAAGTCAATCGGCATCCCGCCGGCCTACGAATCCGTCTGGATCTGCCCCTCGCCCAACGGCCACATCCAGGCGACTGGGCTCGATGCGCGCGGCCGCAAGCAATACCGCTACCATCCGAAATGGCGGGAGTTGCGGGACCAGAACAAGTACGAACATATCATTCAGTTCGCGGCAGCGCTGCCCGCGCTGCGCGACCGGATCGCCGCGGACATGAAGGGGGAGGGCCTGCCCCGCGAGAAGGTGTTGGCTACCATCGTGAGCCTTCTGGAAAAGACGCTTATCCGGGTTGGCAATGCCGAGTATGCGGAGAAGAACAAATCCTATGGGCTCACCACAATGCGCCGCAAGCACGTTGCGATCGGACGGAGCGTCCTGCGGTTCCAATTCACGGGCAAATCGGGAAAGCAATGGAAGCTGCGCGTGGAGGACAAGCGTATAGCCTCGATCGTGAGGCGTTGCGCGGAAATCCCGGGGCACGAGCTCTTCAAGTACCTGGACGACAGCGGAGAGCCGCGCACGGTGGATTCAGGCGACGTCAACGCCTACATTAAGGGCATTACAGGCCAGGACTTCAGCGCCAAGGATTTTCGGACCTGGGCGGGGACGGTGCTGGCGGCGCTGGCGCTGGCGGAGTTTAAGAAGTACGACAGCCAAGCCGAGGCCAAGCGCAACGTCGTCGCCGCGATCGAGAGCGTCTCGAAGCAACTCGGCAACACGCCGCCCATCTGCCGCAAATGCTATGTGCATCCAGAGATTTTGAACGCCTACATGTCCGGCGACCTTGTTAAGATGATTGAAATCAAGATCGCGCAGAATTTTAAGCGTCAGTACGCCAAGCTCACGTCGGACGAGATCATGGTGCTGGCGTTTCTGCGCAAGCGCCTCGATGCCCTGAAGGCCGCCGCCTAGTTCAGGGTACCAAAGGCGTGTACTTGACCGTTTCGGTTGAAGTTGGATGCGCCGTCGTTCCACCAGTCCGATCCCTGTTCTCCCAAACCGCTTCCGGCTCGTCGACCTGGCGACGTGCGGCCTCCACAGCTTCCTGGTTCTTGGCCGCTTTGGCTGCCTACACCGCGCGGCGACGCATCCGTCGACTGCTTGATCAGCCGCGCCTCGTCATGAGCTCCATTCAGATAAAGGGCTTCCCTCCGGTCACCGCAACCGTCGTGCCAGAAGTATAGCTCGACAGTGGATCGGCGAGCATCACATAGGCTGTCGCCAGTTCCGCCGGCTGCCCGACGCGCTTCAGCGGCACCTGTTTGCCGAAATTCTTCACGGCGTCCTCTGGCATGGTCCAAGGAATCAGCGGCGTCCAGATCGGCCCGGGCGCCACTGCGTTTACCCGAATGCCCTTCTCGGCCAGCATCTGGGCCAGCCCGCCGGTAAAAGTTCTGGAAGGCTCCCTTGGTTGTAGCGTAGGCGAGCAGCATGGGATTCGGCATGTCCGAGTTCACCGAGGC
>JAEWFG010000376.1 GCA_023388935.1 Pseudomonadota bacterium
GGCCATGCGTGGCGGCGGCGGTGGCGGCGGCTTCCGTGGCGGAGGCGGGGGAGGCGGTCGCGGCGGTGGCGGTGGGCGGCGCTCCGACATCGCGCTGAAGCACGACATCGTCCTGCTCGGCCATCTCGCCAACGGCCTCGGCTACTACCGCTTCAGCTATATCGGCAGCGACAAGGCCTATGTCGGCGTCATGGCGCAGGAGGTCGAGCGGGTGATGCCTGATGCTGTGACCCGCGGCAGCGATGGTTACCTGCGTGTCTACTATGAAAAGCTCGGGCTGACGTTCCGCACCTACCACGACTGGCTTGCGGGCGGCGCGAAAATCCCTGCGGAGGTGACCCCATGACCGGTCTGAAATCGTTCCGCCGCGCGATCCTGCCGGGCTTAATGGCGCTGGCGCTATTGGGCTCGGCGTCACAGGCACAGCAGTCCTACAAGACACCGGAGGATGCCGCCGCTGCGCTCGCCGCCGCTGTCAAGAGCGGGCCGGGCGACATCCTGAAAGTGCTCGGCAGGGACGCCGAAGACATCGTCTCCTCCGGCGACGAGGTCGCCGACAACGACATACGCCAGCGCTTCACGTCGATGTATGACGTCAAGCATGGCATCAAGACGGAGGGCAACAAGACCGCGACCCTGATGCTGGGACCGGACGATTTTCCGTTCCCGATTCCGCTGGTCAACAGCAAGACCGGCTGGGCGTTCGACACGGACGAGGGTCGGATCGAGGTGCTCCGCCGCCGCATCGGCCGCAACGAGCTCGATGCAATCCAGACCGCGTTAGCCTATGCCGACGCACAGAACGAATATGCCGACAAGGACCGCGGTGAGGGCGCCGGCGTTTATGCGCAGCGCATCGTCTCGACGCCGGGCAAGAAGGACGGCCTGTTCTGGCGTGACGACAGCGATCCGAGTCCGCTCGGCGCAGTGGCCGCGGAAGCCACGAAGGAAGGCTATCGCGCAGGCGATGTCGGACCCACGCCCTATCACGGCTACTACTTCCGCATCCTCAAAGGGCAGGGTGCGGATGCGCCCGGGGGCGCGCTCAACTATGTCGTCAAGGGCAAGATGATCGGCGGCTTTGGCTTGATCGCCTGGCCAGCGGAGTACGGCAATTCCGGCGTCATGACCTTCATGGTCAATCATGCCGGTGACGTCTACCAGAAGGATCTCGGCAAGCGCACCGAGTTCATCGCCGAGCGCACCACGCTGTTCGACCCCGACCAGACCTGGAAGAAGGTCGATGCCGGAAAACCCTGAGCAGGGTCGTGCGTCGTGCCTGCGCGCGTGCCGGCGCATCGCGATCGTCGTGTTGGCGCTGGCGTTCGCGACGCCAGTCACGCCATCCCTGGCGCAAGCCGCCGGCCAGGTCCGCGCCAAGATCGTCAAGGCCGGTTTCCTGATCGGTGGCGGCGGCGGTCGCGGCGTGCTGACTTACCGCGGCAAGAACTACGCCTTCAAAATCACCGGCATGAGCTTCGGTATCACCGTGGGAGCTACCGTTGGCCGGTTCGACGGCTGGGCCTCTGGCATCCGCGAGGTCAGTGACTTCGCGGGCACTTATAGCTCTGTTGGCGGCGGCTTTGCGCTTGTCGGCGGCGTCAACGGCGTCCACTTGCGCAACGAGAAGGGCGTCACCATCGTGCTTCAGGGACCGAAAGCGGGACTGGAGCTTGCGGCCAACATTAGCCAGATCGTGATTGCGTTCAGATGACGACGGGAAGGTGCCGACGATGGCGCGATGATGCCGCGCGCTCGTGTCTATCCGAGATGTCGTGACCTATTCAGCCTGGGCGGCACGGCTGATGCAGACACGCCAGACATTCGGGCCCGTCTCGACGTAATCCCAAGTGAAGGCGCCCAGGCCTCTGACGTCGAACAGTTAGCGCAACGGGCGCGGGTCGTGGTCGCTTACGACACAGAGGAACTCCCCGGGGGCCAACCGATCAAACCTGTCGAAGATCAACGGATGGCGCGCTGGCCGCGGGATGGCGCGGACATCAATCGTCATTCCGTCAGGCGAGTGATCGAGTTTCTGTTGTTTCATGAACTCAAAATCGGCCGAGGCGGCGATCATGTCTTTGTCGCAGAGCAAGCGTCGGAGACGTTCGCTGTCTATCATTCAGGGAGGGATGCGATGCTCCGAAGGTCTGCCAATCGAGCAATGGAGCGGGCCGCAAGCTGCTGGGCAAGCTCCAATCGGGACGGGTCGACGGCCCTGTCGGCTTCATCCAGATAAATCGAAGACAATTCTTCCGCATAGCGTAGTGCACGACGCTTGATATCCCGGAGCGCCTCGGTGTGTGTGTGCGCGCTATCTGTCTGAGGGATCGGGCCCTCCCCGATCAGGGCCAGGAGGTGTCTTCGCTGCGGGGCGGCGGCTTCCTGCGACCATCGAAAGACGTCCCTGTGAAGAAGGCTCTCAAGCAGCGCTGCCGAGGACAACTCGGCGGCTGCCCGCGCGTCTCCCGCAAGGGCATCTTTTCGTTCGGTCCGCCATGCCAGCCGGCGTTCGCGGCGAAGCAGATTGCCGTCGCGCAGCGCTTCGCGAGCCATATCCTCGGCGGTGGCGCCTACATTGCCAGTTTTCGCAAGTGCCGCAACATAAGTCCAAAAGATGAAGGCACGTTGACGATGCCGGACGGCGAGAGCCCATGCACCATAGGCGGTCGATAGTTGCGAGTTCTCGAGATCGGAAAGCTCCTCCGCGGGAACCAGGTCTATCGGCGTCCACCGAAGGTCGGCCTGAGCCGGCGCGTGTCCGGTGGCCGCGATACAGGCTTCTTCGATTGCTTCAGCCCGATCTCTTTCTCGCTGACTTAATACTTCGAATACGCAGCGGACGGGTTCGAAGGCCTCGTCACCGGCTGCCGCGAGCTTGCCATACCGCTCTGCCGCCCTTTCAGTCTGCGTGAATGCAATCGCATAGAGTTCGCCGATGTTCCGAACGGGAGCGGGCGGCTGTGCTGCCAACAGGGGTTCGCTGCGCATCTTGGGTTCCGATCAGACCTGCGGAGCTTGGCCTGATCCGGATCGCGCGTCAAATTGAGATAGCTTGAGATAGCGCAATAAACAGCCCGGTAGCGCTGCTAGAAAAAGCGGGACTCAGAACAACGGCGTTCTGCGAACTGGAAGCAGCGCCCTTGCGAAATTTCTTCAGCATCCGTCTGTTCTTTGGGGTGGCTCTGGCCATTCTCGGCTGGATCGGCCTCGGCTGTCCGGTCCATGCGGCTGGCAGATTAAGCGACTTTTTGCCGAAGGCTGAGCCGGGCGAGCTCGTTCCCGGTGCAAACAGGCTCGGATCGCCGCAAGGCGATCCAGCGATCGTACCGGCATATAAAGACGACCAGCTTCTCGGGTTCGTCTATCTGAATTCGGACTTCGCCAATGCTACCGGCTACTCCGGCAAGCCGATTCAGCTTTTGGTCGGAATCAGCCCGAAGGGCGTACTGACCGGCCTCAAGCTGGTCGAGCACAAGGAGCCCATCGTTCTGGTGGGCATTCCGGAAAAACGTATCCTGGAAGCCGTCAACAAGCTGATCGGCACCGACATGGAGCCGGTCGTACGCGGAGCGGTGCCCGCGCCGCAGGTTGACATCGTCAGTGGCGCAACGGTCACCGTTCTGGTGATGGGCGATAGCATCGTCCGATCCGCGACCAAGCTTATCAAGAGCGGTCGTCTCGGTGCCCAGGGTAATGCGCAGGTCGGCACCGCGCCTCAAGCCACCAGGGCGATTGATCCCAGCAAGAGTGAGATCCGCGATTGGCAAAGCCTGGTCGGTGACGGCTCCGTTCGCCGCCTGACCCTGTCCCTTGCCGATGTTAACCAGGCTTTCGAGAAATCCGGCAACGCGGCCGCGGCGGCCCGTCCGGAAGAGGGCGATCCCGGCGACACCTTTATCGACCTTTATGTCGCCGACGTCGCAGTGCCCACCATCGGGCGCAGCCTGCTCGGCAACGACGGATACGATCGCCTGGCCGCGAGGCTCAAGCCGGGCCAGCAGGCGCTCGTCGTCGCAGGGACCGGCCGCTATTCCTTCAAGGGAGCCGCATACGTTCGTGGCGGGATCTTCGATCGGATCGAACTGATCCAGGAGACCAACAGCATCCGTTTCCGCGATCGCGACCACACCCGGCTTGGAAGCCTCGAAGCCGAGGGCGCGCCCGACTTTCCTGAGATCGCCCTTTTCGTCGTGCCGGCTGAGTTCAGTTTCGATCCGACCGAGCCGTGGGCACTGCAACTGCTCGTGCAGCGCGTCGTGGGCGCGCGCGACAAGGCATGGGTGACGTTCGAACTCGGATATTCACTGCCTGACGTCTACATGAAGCGCGAGCCGGTGCCGCAGCCGCCGGCGGCTTCGCCGGCAAAGACGCCGGACGGAACGGCTGCATCGATGGCAGAACGGCACGACGCTGCAGCTCCGCCAGCTGAGGATGAGCCGCTGTGGATGAAGATCTGGCGAGGCAACGTCGTCAAGATTGGTACGACCGTGTTCGCGCTCGGCGCGCTTACCCTGATCTTCTTTTTTCAGAATCAACTGGTGCGCCGCCCGAAAGTCTATACCTGGGTACGCCGGGCTTACCTCGCGTTCATCCTCGTGTGGCTCGGCTGGTATGCGAACGCTCAGCTGTCGGTCGTTAACGTACTGACGTTTACCAATTCACTATTGACCGGATTCAGCTGGGAATACTTCCTCTCCGCACCGCTGATCTTCCTGCTGTGGTGCTCGATCGCCGCCGGGCTTTTGTTCTGGGGACGCGGCCCGTTTTGTGGCTGGCTTTGTCCGTTTGGCGCGTTGCAGGAGTTGCTCAACAACATTGCGCAAGCGGTGAAGATTCCGCAATACCGATTGCCCTGGGGGCTTCATGAGCGGCTGTGGCCACTCAAATATATCATCTTCCTCGGCCTGTTCGGGATGTCGTTGTACTCGACGGCGTTCGCCGAGCAGCTCGCGGAAGTCGAGCCCTTCAAGACAGCGATCATCCTGAAGTTCGTGCGCGAATGGCCGTTCGTGATCTACGCACTGACGCTTCTGTCGGCCGGATTGTTCGTCGAGCGCTTCTTCTGCCGCTATGTGTGCCCGCTTGGCGCGGCGCTGGCGATTCCGGGCCGCGTTCGCATGTTCGAATGGCTGCGCCGCTGGCCTGAATGCGGCTCGCCCTGTCAGCGCTGCGGCAACGAATGCCCCGTACAGGCGATCCACCCTGAAGGGCACATCAACGTCAATGAATGCATCTACTGCATGCACTGCCAGGAACTCTACTTCGACGACCACCGCTGCCCGCACATGATTCAGGTGCGGCTGAAACGCGAGAAGCGCGAAGCACTCTCGTCTTCATCGATGCGCGGCGGCGGCAAGGGCCCGAGCACAATTATCACTGCGGGCGGCAAGCCGGTTGAGTTACCGCGCACGGAAGCCATCATCCCGCCACCAACTCGAAAACCAGGAGGCTAGTATGAGCGAGAACGAAAATGGAAAATCCGTCAGCCGACGCACTTTGTTAGGGACGACGGCTGCGGCCGCCGGCGTAGGTATTGCGGGCGGGGTCGGCCTGTCGAGCGACGGCGGCGGCCTCGTTACGGCTGCGGACGCGCAGACCAAGGCGGCACCAAAGGCGCCGGCGGCGCGTCCGGCGGTGCAGAAGACCGAGGTGGCGCCGGGCGAACTCGACGAATATTACGTGTTCTTCTCCAGCGGCCAAACCGGCGAAATGCGCATCGTCGGCCTGCCATCGATGCGTGAGCTGATGCGCGTTCCCGTCTTCAACCGCTGCAGCGCCACGGGGTGGGGACTGACCAATGAGAGCCTGAAGGTGCTGACCGAAGGGCTGCAGCCGGCCACGCGCGAAATGCTCAAGAATCGCGGCGGCACGTTCGTGAACGGCGATCTGCATCACCCGCACGTCTCGTTCACCGACGGCACCTATGACGGCCGGTACGCCTTCATGAACGACAAGGCCAATACCCGGGTCGCGCGTGTGCGCCTCGACGTCATGAAGTGCGACAAGATCATCGAATTGCCCAACCAGCATACGGTCCACGGTCTGCGACTGCAAAAATATCCACGCACCGGATACGTGTTCTGCAATGGCGAGGACGGCGTGCCGCTTCCGAACGACGGCAAGGTGCTCGACAAGCCGAAGGAGTACCATGCGATCTTCACGGCGCTGGACGGCGATACCATGAAAGTCGCGTGGCAGGTGATCGTCGACGGCAATCTCGACAACGTCGACTCCGACTACCAGGGCAAATACGTGTTCTCGACCTGCTACAATTCGGAGGAGGGCGTCACCCTGGCCGAGATGACGGCCAACGAGCAGGATTGGGTCGTGATCTTCAACCTCAAGAGGATCGAAGAGGGCGTCAAGAAGGGCGACTTCAAGGAGATGAATGGCGTGCCGGTGCTCGACGGTCGCAAGGGCTCACCCTACACGCGTTACGTCCCGGTCTCGAACAATCCGCACGGCATGAATACCGCGCCCGACGGCATCCATATCGTAGCGGCCGGAAAGCTATCGCCGACCGTCACGGTGATGGATGTCCGGCTGTTCGACCAGTTGTTCGATGACAAGATCAAGCCGCGCGATGTGGTCGTTGCCGAGCCCGAACTTGGCCTCGGACCGCTGCATACGGCCTATGACGGCAGAGGCAACGCCTATACGACGCTGTTCCTCGACAGCCAGGTCTGCAAATGGAACATCGACCTCGCAAAGCGCGCCTTCAAGGGTGAGAAGGTCGATCCCATCATCCAGAAGCTCGACGTTCACTATCAACCCGGTCACAACCACTCTTCCATGGGCCAGACCAAGGACGCCGACGGAAAGTGGCTGATCTCACTGAACAAGTTCTCCAAGGACCGCTTCCTCAATGTGGGTCCGCTGAAGCCGGAGAACGATCAGTTGATCGACATATCGGGCGACAAGATGGTCCTGGTCCACGACGGTCCGAGCTTCGCCGAGCCCCACGATGCGACAATCGTTCATCGTTCCAAGATCAACCCGATCTCGATCTGGGACAGGGCCGATCCGATGTTCGCGGATGCGGTGAAGCAGGCGAAGGCCGACGGGATCAATCTCGAAGCCGACTCCAAGGTCATCCGCGACGGCGACAAGGTTCGCGTCTACATGACGTCGACCGCGCCGGCGTTCGGGCTCGAGCAATTCCAGGTCAAGCAGGGCGACCATGTGACCGTCTACATCACCAATATCGACGCGGTGGAGGACCTGACCCACGGCTTTTGCATCGTGAACTACGGCATCCAGATGGAGATTGCGCCGATGGCGACGGCCTCGGTGTCGTTCACGGCGGATAAGCCCGGCGTCTACTGGTATTACTGCTCGTGGTTCTGTCATGCCATGCATATGGAGATGAAGGGCCGCATGTTGGTCGAGCCCAAGATGGTCTGAAGCGAGGATTGCACGTGCCTCTCCTGCAACGACTCATTCCGGCGGCGATCCTCGCCGCCGGGTTCTTTGGTTCCGCCGCCGCGGCGGAGCTGAAAGCTGTCGCGGACCAGCCGCTTCAGGCGGTGCTCGACCGTGCGCAGGAAGGCGACGTCGTCAAGCTGGCGCCCGGCGTCTACAAGGGGCAGTTCAGAATTGACCGTCGCCTTGTCTTGACCGGGGGGGCCGGTGCCGTTCTCAGTGGCGGCGGGTCCGGCAATGTCATTACCGTGGTAGCGCCCGATGTCGCGATCCACGGCATCACCATCCGGGATTCCGGCCGCGATCTCCAGGCCATGAATTCAGGGATCTTTCTCGAGAAGACCGCCGAGCGCGCGGTGATCGAAAACAACCGCCTGGAAGGGAACCTGTTCGGCATCTACGTTCACGGCGCGGCAGGCTCCCGCGTCGAACGCAACGTCATCGAGGGATTGCGCGAGGGGCGCCGCAGCGAGAGCGGAAATGGCGTGTCGCTCTGGAATGCGCCTGACGTCACCATCGCGGACAACACCTTCCGCAATGGTCGAGACGGCATCTTCACGATCAGCAGCCGCAAGGACCGCTTCATCAACAACCGCTTCGAACAGGTGCGCTTCGCGGTTCACTACATGTACACCAACGACAGCGAGGTCAGCGGCAACGTCTCCGTGCGCAATACTGTCGGTTATGCCATCATGTATTCGAACCGACTGGTGATCCGCAACAACATCTCGGATCGCGACCGGGACTACGGGATACTGTTCAACTACGCCAATTACGCCGAGATCGACGGCAACCGGGTCGTTGGCGGATCGCTGGACAATGTCGCGGTCGGCCGCGAAGGGGCGGACGACGAGAAGGAGATGGTTCCCGACATACGGCCAACGCGGGACGTCCGCAGTGGTCCGGAAAAATGCGTGTTCATCTACAACACCAACTTCAACAGGTTCCGCAACAACTGGTTCGAACGTTGCGGCATCGGTGTCCACTTCACGGCTGGCTCGGAGGGCAATGAGATCACCGGCAATGCATTCGTCGGCAACCGCAACCAGGTAAAATATGTCGGCACGCGCGATCTCGACTGGTCGAAAGGTGGCCGCGGCAATTACTGGAGCGACAACCCGGCGTTCGATCTGAACGGTGACGGCATTGCCGACACCGCCTATCGCCCTAACGATCTGGTCGATCGCGTGCTGTGGACGGCGCCGTCGGCCAAGGTCTTGATCAACAGCCCGGCGGTGCAGGTCTTGCGCTGGGCGCAGGCGCAGTTTCCGGCTCTCTATCCCGGCGGCGTCGTCGACAGCCATCCGCTGGTCGCGCCGCCGCCGAAGCCCTCGCCCGAGTGGAGTGCCAGATGACCGCGATCGTTTCCGTGACCGGTGTCGACAAGAACTATCGCAAGGTGCGTGCGCTGCGCGACGTCTCGTTCTCTCTCGTCCCCGGGCGATTGAGCGCGCTGGTCGGCCACAATGGCGCCGGCAAGACCACGCTGATCAAATTGATGCTGGGATTGATCCACGCAGACCGCGGCGAAATTCGCGTGATGGGGCAGGATCCGGCGGCTGGCGAATTTTCAGCGCGCCGGCTGCTCGGCTATCTCCCCGAGAATGTCGCGTTCAACGCGGCTCTCACCGGGCGCGAGACGCTGGCGTTCTATGCACGCCTGAAGCGGATCAAGCCGGCCTCGGCATGGGCGCTGCTCGACCGCGTCGGATTGAGTGATGCCGCTGATCGCCGCGTCGGAACCTTTTCCAAGGGGATGCGGCAGCGATTGGGTCTGGCCCAGGCGCTGCTCGGGCAGCCACGCGTGCTGTTGCTGGATGAGCCGACCACGGGACTCGATCCTGCGCTGCGGCAGACGTTCTACGAGATTCTGAACGAACTGCGAGACGGCGGCGCCACCGTCCTGATTTCGTCCCACGCGCTTAACGAACTCGAAGATCGCGCGGAGCAAGTCCTGATCATGAACCGGGGCCGGCTGGTCGCACAAGGCACGCTGGAGGAGTTGCGCTCGCTCTCGCAGTTACCGATCCGGGTCTCGCTGGATCTGGCGGCCGGCGCCGATGACGCAATTCCTGGATCGATCGGGGACGAAACCATCTCAACCGAGGGCCGCAGGACCATACTGGTGGCTGACGAAAAGGGGAAAATGGATCTGCTGCGCGCGGCTGCGAGTGATCCACGTGTCAAGAACATCGAAATTGCGGCACCGACGCTCGACGATCTCTACGCACACTTTCTCAACACGCAGGAGAGGGCCGCGTGAGGACGGTCGCGATCATCGCCTTCAAGGAGATCCAGGAAGGCTTGCGGAACCGCTGGGTGTTGGCGACGACGCTTCTGCTCGCCGCACTTGCCTTGTCGTTGACGTTCCTCGGCAGCGCTCCCACCGGCAATGTCGGCGCCGGCGCCCTCGACGTGGTGGTTGTCAGCTTGTCCAGCCTGACGATCTTTTTACTGCCGTTGATCGCGCTACTGATCTCGCACGATGCAGTGGTCGGTGAAATGGAGCGGGGCACGATGATCCTGCTGTTGAGCTACCCCGTCGGCCGCAGCCAGGTCATCCTCGGCAAATTCTGCGGTCACGTCCTGATCCTCGCCTTCGCGACAATCCTTGGTTACGGCGCGGCGGCCGCCGCGCTCGCGATCACCGGCACCTCGGCACTGGCAGCGAGTTGGTACGCCTTTGCCTCCATGCTTGGGACGTCGATCATGCTAGGGGCTGTATTCGTGGCGATAGGATACCTCATCAGCAGTCTGGTTCGCGACCGCGGCACCGCGGCCGGCCTGTCGGTCGGCATCTGGCTTTTGATGGTGTTGGTGTTCGACATGGCGCTGCTTGGGATCCTGGTGATCGACCAGGGACAGATCATCTCGGCAAAGGTCCTCGAATGGCTTCTGTTCCTCAATCCCACGGATCTTTACCGTCTGGCGAATCTCACGGGGTTCAACGTGAGCCAGTTTTCCGGCATGGCCGGGCTGTCGGGAACGGCGACCACCGGCATTGCTGCGCTCTTGCTGGGGCTGCTCGTCTGGATCGTCGCGCCGCTCGGGCTTGCTGCGACCTTCTTCGCACGGAGGGAGCTATGACCCGAAGATCCGTCGGTGTGATCATCATCGCAGCGCTGCTTCTAGCTGGGTGCAACCCAGATACGAGCAATTCCAACATGCCGCGGCCATTTTCTCTCACACACGATGCGATGGGCGTTTTTTGCGGCATGAACCTGATGGAGCATCCTGGACCCAAGGGCCAGATCATCACGGCCAGCCGCATCGATCCATTCTGGTTCACCTCCGTCCGGGACACAGTGGCGTTCACTTTGATGCCGGATCAGCCGCGCGACATCCGGGCAATCTACGTCTCGGACATGGCCCGCGCGACCAGTTGGGAGGAGCCTGGCGCAACGAACTGGATTGACGCGAGGAAGGCGTTCTTCGTGATCGAGAGCCGGAAGCAGGGTGGCATGGGGGCAGCGGAAGCGGTCCCGTTCGGCAACCGGGCTGCGGCCGACGGGTTCGCGACCGACAATGGCGGGCGAGTGGTGACACTTGCCGAAATCCCGGGCTCCTACGTGCTGGGTAGTGATACGGCAGGCGAGGCTGTCGAACATGATCGTGGCGATGTCAGGCCCAACTGAGGACCCCCATGATGCACAATTCAAATCTCTCGCGGCGACGGATGATCGCAATCACGGCGACGGCGCTCGGTTCGGCTTTCGTGAGCGGCTCACGTATCGCTTGGGCGCAAGAGGCTGTGCGCTGGTATGGTTCGGCGCTTGGAGCGCAGGTCTCGATGGAGATCTATCATCCGGACCGCGCCGAGGCCGAGCGGTTGGTCGGTAGCTGTCTTCTCGACGTGCGCAGGCTGGAGCAGCAATTCAGCTTGTACCGCCAGGACTCCGCGATCTGCACGCTCAACCGCACTGGCATTCTCGTTGCGCCGGATCCTGACATGGTGGCCCTGCTCGAGGCCTCGCTGGCCTTTGCCGATCTGACCGGCGGCGCATTCGATCCGACCGTTCAGCCGTTGTGGACGCTCTATGCCGACCATTTCTCTTCGGAGCGTCCGGATCCGAACGGCCCGCCGCGGGAAAAGCTCGCCGAGGTGCTGACCAGGGTCGGTCGCCGCGGGCTGCTGGTGAGGCCAGATCGCATAGCTCTGGCGCATCGCGGCGCTGCGATTACTCTGAACGGCATTGCGCAGGGGTTCGCGACCGACAAGGTCGTCGAGAAGCTGCGAAAGGCGGGCTTGTCGACGACCTTGGTCGATATGGGAGAGATTCGCGCGATCGGGGCGCGACCCGAAGCGATGCCGTGGCGTGTCGGCCTTGCAGATCCGGACAGGCCAGGAGCTCTCACTGAGACGATCGATCTCGTCGACCGCGCCGTCGCGACAACGGCCGGCGCCGGATTCCGCTTCGACGCCACCGGCCGGTTTACGCACCTCTTCGATCCGACAACAGGACTGAGCCCGTCTCTCTATCGAACCGTCAGCGTTGTCGCTCCGAGCGCAACCGAAGCTGATGCGCTCTCGACTGCCTTTAGCCTGATGGCCATTCCGCGGATACTGGATATAGTCGCCTCCCGGCCGAATGTGCAGGCGCGCCTGATCGCTACGGATGGTCGGGTAACCGTATGTGGTGCGTGAAGCGTCGTTTCAGGCTGCGGAACGGCAGCACGACCCGAGGATTCTTTCCGGTTGTCTTTTTCGCTCCACCGCTTGCCAACGAGTCCCAACTGCTTCGACGCAAGGCGTGCCAAACGACCCCCCGGATTTATGAGTACACGCCGTAGTACAATGGAGCTGGAGCCCTCCGCTACGTCCCACGCCATGCAAATCGAGCTGAAATGTCGTGTAGCAATGGGCTTCTTTTTTGTTTACGCGCGCCGATGTTGCACTTGGAAAGCCACGCGCTTCAGTCGTCCCTCTGCGATGCGCTTTAGGATCGCGTCCTTGGTCGCTTGATCGGCAACGATGAGGTCATGGACGTTGCTGTCCAGCATGATGCGCTTCACTGCGGGCATGCTTAGTCCTTCCTTTCACGCGGCCTGGTGGTGAGTTTGTATTCCGGTGCAGGCAGACCAAGCGGTGTGTAGAGGTAACTCACCATCAGCGATGGGACGCCTCTGCTAGCAATCTCCACCAGCGGGCCGTGCCCCGGGTTTTCGCTCAGATCCTTGGTGACGTGAGCGAGCCCCTTGTTCGTCACGTGAAATACGGCGAGCAAAGCGTTTTCGGCTTCATCGCTCGGGCCTGGGTAAAGGCGCAGCACATTTGCTGGTGTGACTTTCTCCAGCGGCCCTGCTGATGTGCTGAAGTGCTCAATTCCAACGTCGGTGCTGCGACGCTGTCGGCTGATGTTGCCGAGCCGTCCGTTGTCGTTGCACAGCCCTAGAAACTCCAGCAGCGCGCGACAGTGCATTATTCCGGCTTCGATGGCAGGGTTGATGAAGGCGAGCAGGTTGCCTTCGACTACCAGCTTATCGCCTGCATAGAGCGTCATTGGCGCTACACCCCATGTGGCGTAGAGCTTGAGCGCCATATTGAGCGTGGCTACTGCCTGCATGCGATGCGGAAGCAACTCATGCAGCAGGCGATCCCGATCCATCATCGATTTTCCGTTTACTTTCCACCGTAAGTATTCGCACCCACGTAAATACTTTCCACGTCAAGTGGTACAACCTTGTTGTGTCGCGCAGCGAGAATCACGGTACTTGCGAGCGATTGGGCCGACCGGCATTGCCGACCGTCAAAAACAAAACCAAAACGCGGCCATTCTCTTAGCCTCTGGTACAGATTCCGCCCACGCAGTACAAAAAATCCGTACCGCTGGCGGGTAACGGTTTCCGGCCTAAATAAAACCGCGACAGATCAAAGCCTTACCACTCTAGGAACACTTTCATTGGCCGAGTTAAGTGCTTGTAATTACTGGCGTTTTTCCGTGGCGCCTATGATGGAGTGGAGCAACCAATCGGAAAGCTGCTGCTTCGTCAGATAGTTGGCTCGCCGCGAAAAGGCCGCGGCACACTTTTGGCACACCGATACTTGTACTGAGCGAAGAAGCCCTCCGCAGTTCGATGGGTCGGGCGATTTCGTTTGCGACGCACCCGCCCTAGATGATCAAGGATTCTGATGCGTCTTCCAGGAACACCTACATACTCGTCGACAGCCCGGAGACCTCTGTAGTCTTCGACTGTAACGACAAACCGCGGACCTTGAGCATCAACTGAGTAGCGCGCCGTAAGCTCGCGGAACATAGCGAGAGACACGCGATGCTTTTCGCATAAGTTCGGCAGCGCCTCTCCATAAAGCGCAATCGCACGCGCGAGAGAAGGCGAAGCTCTGCCCTCGATAACTTTCCCGGACAGAAAATCAACGACGATGCAACGCGCCGGACTTCGGCGCGCCTCACCAAAGACGTCCATCTCATAGACGCCCACAAGCAGTCCTATGCCGCTTGCCAAGGAGTCCGCGATATTGTGACCAATGGATCTGAGTTCGTCGAACTTCATGGCCCACACCATTACACCCAAGAGGCAAACTTTCGCTATTGCCGACCGGTAGAGGACGGCCCGCGCCGAGTTGAAACCGGCAATGCTCTGATTAATCGCGAGAGCGACGCCAATCCTCGCGGCACACCAAATAGCGCGTCTAGAATTGGACGGGTAAGACGCATGGCACACTTTTGGCACACCGAAAGTGGTCTTGAATTCGAACCAGCAGATACGCCTTTGAATTTGCTAGCGAAAAATCAGCCGGTTTTCGTTGCATTGGATCGGCAAAACCTCTAAGTCTTTGATATGAAATACAAATTTTCTATTGCCCCAATGATGGATTGGACCGATAGCCGCTGTCGGGTGTTCCACCGTCATCTCACCCGGCGGGCGCTGCTCTATACGGAGATGCTGACCACCGGCGCCATCATCCATGGCGATCGGGAGCGGTTGCTTGGGTTCGATGCGGTCGAGCACCCGGTGGCGCTTCAGCTTGGTGGGTCGGATCCACGCGAACTCGCGCTGGCTGCGCGGATCGGTGAAGAGTTCGGCTATGACGAGATCAATCTCAATGTCGGCTGTCCGTCCGATCGCGTGAAGGATGGTCGCTTCGGCGCCTGCCTGATGGCGGAGCCGGAGCTGGTGGCGAGGTGCGTCGAGGCGATGAAGGGCGCGGTCGCCGTTCCCGTCACGGTGAAGTGCCGCATCGGCATCGACGACCAGGATCCGGAAGTGTCGCTCGATACGATCGCACGCGCGGTGGTCGCGTCCGGCTGCGACGCGCTGATCGTGCATGCCCGCAAGGCCTGGCTCAACGGTCTGTCGCCGAAGGAGAACCGCGATATCCCGCCGCTCGACTATGATCGCGTCTATCGCCTCAAGCGCGCGATGCCGGACGTGCCTGTCATCATCAATGGCGGCGTCTTGAGCGTCGAGGAGGCGAAAGCGCATCTCGCACATGTCGACGGCGTGATGCTCGGTCGTGCCGCCTATCAGGAGCCGTGGCGGCTGCTCTCCGTCGATCCCGACATCTTCGGTGAGGCCGCGCCGCATGCGACCATGCAGCAGGCGCTCGAAGCGATGATGCCCTATATCGAGGAGCAGCTTGCGCGCGGCACGCGACTGCACGCCATCACACGGCATTTCGTCGGTGCGTTCCACGCCGTGCCCGGCGCGCGCGCCTTCCGCCGCCATCTTGCCGAGCAGGGGGTAAAGCCGGGCGCCGGTCTGGACGTGCTGCGCGATGCGATCGCGCGCGTCGGTGCGCGCGTGCCTGCCGAGGTCGCAGCGTAGATCGATCAGTCAACCGCCGTGCGCGAGCGGCGGTGGCTGCTCTGGAGCTCCGGATAGCCTGTCAGCATCAGTTTGTCGGCACGCACGCCCCAGCTCTCCAGGCGGTCGAGGAAGCTCATGCCGAGCAGATTGGTCTTCATCTGCCCGCGCTGTACGACGAGGGCCGGCACCGATTTCTCGACGAGATGGCCGACAGAGAGACGGTCGAGCGTAAGGCGAGCTGCCTTGGTGTGGCCGCCGGCGGTCTCGAGATCGACGTCATATTCGAGCATTTCGAGCGGCAGCCCGATCGCCTTCGCGGTTTCCCAGGTCAGTACCACGGAGGTCGCGCCGGTATCGATCACCATTGGTGCGGTGACGCCGTTTATCTTCGCACGCAGCGCGAATTCGCCGCCCTGGCCGCGCTGGATCTGCACGGCGGGAGCGGGCGGTGCGGTCTGCGTGCGAAAGATGTGAGAGACCTTGTTGCCCGCGCGCACGATCTGATCGGGATCGCCGTAGGCGACGACGGCGCCTGCCGTACCGGCGAGCATGATGAGAACCAGCAGAAAGCGCATCATTGCGCGCCTCCACAAGTGCGCAGGCCGATCAGGTGCGTTTCTGCGATCCCGCGATCGGCGCAAGCCCGGCCTCTGCCATGCGCGCCGGCAACAGCGCCATGACTGCCAGCCGTTCCGCGCTTTCCATGGCGTGCCAGCGCGCGATCTCCGGCAAGGTCCGGCCGCAGCCGAAGCACAGCTTGGTCTTGGGATCGATCATGCAGACGGCGACGCACGGCGTTTCTTTGCTCATTTCGGCATAGTGGAGGACGGTCGGACATTTCTGCAAGCATCTGGTTAAGAGCCCGTGCCTGCGCTCATGATCGGTTTGTGGCGCGGCCGGCGCTTCTCGTCGGGCACCACGGAACTCTCAGGCTGGAGCGGCGGAGAATCATCCGTCATCGGCGCCAGCGCGCTCATCACGCGCTCCGGCGGAAACGTGACGATCACCTCGGTACCGATGCGCAGCTTCGATTTCAGCGTGAACGTGCCGCCATGCAGGTCGATCAGATTCTTTGCGATGGGCAGTCCCAGCCCTGCACCCTGTTCGGCCGACTTGATCGAGTTGGAACCCTGGCCGAACGAGGCGAGTACGACCGAGATCTCGTCCTCGGGGATTCCGGAGCCGGAGTCCCTGACCGAGAGATATTGTCCGCCCGAAGCCGTCCAGCCGGCCTTGAGCCAGATCTCGCCGCCTTGCGGGGTGAACTTGATCGAGTTGGAGATCAGATTGAGCACGACCTGGCGGATCGCGCGCTCATCGGCCCAGAGCCGCGGCATGGCCAGCTCGTACACCTCGTGGATGGTGATGCCACGGCTCGAAGCGCGGAGCTTCATCAGGTGGTGGCAGTCGGCGACGATGCCGACCAGTGACACCGCTTCCTCGTTGAGTTCGTAACGGCCGGCCTCGATCCGCGACAGGTCGAGGATCTCGTTGATGAGGTTGAGCAGGTGCACGCCGGAATTATGGATGTCCGCCGAGTACTCCTTGTAGGCCGGCACCGCGTGCGCACCGAAAATCTCGCTCTTCATCACCTCGGAGAAGCCGAGGATGGCGTTCAGCGGCGTGCGCAGCTCATGGCTCATCTGCGCGAGGAAACGCGACTTGGCGACGTTGGCGGACTCGGCGCGGTGGCGCGCTTCGTCCGAGATCGCCTTGGCCTGTTCGAGCTCGCCGATCAGCGCGTCCTTCTCGGCGCGCGCCTCCAGCGTGGCGAATGTCGAGGAGTGCAGCCGGTGTGCCAGCAGCACGAAATAGCCTTCGGCCGCGAGCGCGAGCGCCGCCAGAATGTAGTTGTCCAGCGAGCCGCTCACCGCGAAGCTCAGCGCCATCGCGACTGCAACCGGTGCGGTGGCGGCTAGCGCGGCGATCGGCAAATTGGCCGCCAGCATGCTCGACACTGCGATCACCAGCAGCATCAGGAACATCATCAGCGTTTTCGTGACCATGTCGAGCACGGGATGGATCAGGATCGCCATCCAGCACAGGCCGTAGAACAGATCGAGCACGACGAAGCGCGTCCGCCAGGCGCGAGTTGCCATGGGCGAGGCGGGCTCGGTCAAAAAGCCCCGGCAGCTGCGGATCATCGCGACGTGGATGCAGAGCATGCCGACGGTCCAGGCCGCGGCCGGGATCGGCTGCATCCACAGCCCGAACAGCAGGCCGGTGGCAACTACGAGCAACATCACGACGTAGGAGGCCGACAGCCGCGTCTGGGCATATTGGCGCAGCATCTCCGCGTCGAAAGCCGGCCGGGTTCCGCTGGTCGACGTTAACTTGTCTCGCGCCTCGCGCACGCGCTGGGCCGCAGCCCTTCGGCTGCTCGCCGATGGAGCGCTCACCGGCTCGGCCGGAAGC